>SMYC01000120.1 GCA_004356105.1 Acidobacteriota bacterium
CGAGCACCTCGCGCGCTCTTCGCTCTATGACCGACAGGTCCGTACGCAATGCGTGGATCTCCCGCCCGAGGCGGTCGTTCTCCGACTCGATCGTGTGGACCTCGCGTTCGAGCTGTTCGAAATTCTTGTTTGCTTCTATGAGGCCCAAGACGCCGCCCTCACCGAAAAAGGCGTTGACTATCGACGCGGCGACGATGAGAAAAGCGGCGAGCCCCAAGGCCTTCTTCTTGACTTGCGACTCCTGCAGGCGCTCGACGCGGTGGTGGTCGCGGCCCTTATTGGTCGGAGGAACCTTCAGCATGTCGGTGTCTCTACATTATAGTGGCGGTCGCGACAAAGCGTGCAACCGCTCGGCTCCTTTGGGGTGGAGCGGGGGAAGGAGAGACCAGATCATGTCGGATTACATTTTGGCCATGACCACCGTCGGCGACGAGCCCACGGCGGTCCGTTTGGCTCATGCCCTTCTCGAACGGAGACTCGTTGCTTGTGTGAACGTGGTGGCGAGAGTCCGCAGCTTCTATCACTGGAAAGGGGTAATCGAAGAAGCCGACGAGCAGCTATTGTTGATGAAGACGCGTGAGGATTGCTTCGACGCTCTTCGTACGGCCTTCGCCGAGCTTCACCCTTACGACGTGCCCGAGCTCATCGCGCTACCGATCCAAAACGGCTCCGCCGCTTATCTCGGCTGGGTCGACGAGAACGTCAGACGTGGCGAAGACGAGGGTAGCTGAAGAGTTCTCTCGCGTTGCGGGTTTCCATCGAAAATGGCGGCAAACGTCGTGGGGAAAAACACCCAAATGAGCCGACCAACCGTGTTTGTGCGGGGAAACAAGCATATAGGGAATTTCTTACTCTAGACATGGCGACTTCGAGTCTCTACGATGCGCTTACGAATCTCTAATTCGTTAATTCTTAATTTTGAGGCGGATTCGTGCAACGTAATTCATTCTTTAGGAGTCATACGTGCCAGTTACTCGTGGACGGTTGGGTAGAATCGTTGTTTTGAGTGTCGGATTGTTCGTTTTGAGTCAGATGTGGGCGCAAATGGCCATGGAAATTACGTTCCCGATGGCCGTGAAGCTCGGCCCCGTAACGGCTGTTTTGTTCCTGCGCTAGCTCGACGAGCGGATTGTCAAAAGCAGCTCGACGTCGCTAGTTTTGCGGAGTGGAAAGGCGTTTGCCGTTCTTGGGCCGGTGACTGCGCTCGTCTGGATGGCCCTGCCATCGGCCGCCTCGAGCTCCTACCCGAACGCTCGTTCACGGACGCCGACTTGACCGAGTGCGGTTGCTCGTCGACGCTCTACTTCTCCGTCGGCACGAGCCGCATTAGCTCCTCCGCCCAGTTCCGGACGAGGATCAACTGGGCTGGTGCTGTTGACGCGCCTTTCTCGATCATCACGAATCGCTCGCCGTTGGGGGCGACGTCGTAATCGCCGGCTCTTTCGAAGAGCACCCGGGGTCGTCCCAGCTCGAGATCCGATCCCATGGCTACCGCGACCGCGATGACTTCCTCTCCGCGGCGATCGAAGAGCTCTCTTCCGTTGGGATTCCATCGCGGGTTGGTGCCGCCTCCCGCGGAGACCAGTCTTTTGCTACCCGGGCTGGGGAACGACCGGACGTAGATCTCGTACTGCCCGGACTCGTTCGATTGATAAGCCAGCCAGCCGCCGTCCGGAGAGAACATGGCGAAACGTTCGTCCGCCTCGGTCTCCAGAAAAGGTTCGGGTCGCGGATTCCGTGCCGCGTCCAGGGAGAGCGTCCACAAGTCCCATCCCGTGTCTGTGCCCAGTTGGTCGAAAGCCAGGACTTTTCCGTCCGGAGACCATGAGCGCGGGCGCTGCACGCTATCGCTCGTCGTCAATCGCTCGGCGGAGCCCCCGCCGTCCACGACTTGCCAGTAGATGTTGTACGGGCCGTCGCGGTTCGAGCGGAAGCTCACACGCCGTCCATCTGGAGTCCAGAGCGGATCCACATTGTGATAACCCTGCGCCACGCGTGATAACGTTCCCCGGGCCAGATCGAAGAGACCGACCGCAGTGGCGGCGCCATCGAGCCCGAGCGCTAATCGCGTGCCATCGGGGGAGAGGCGGGGATACGAATAGGGGCCCGGGTCTTCGAGCAGAGCTTCCGAGCTGCCATCACGGTCGACCCACACAACTCGATTCTTGCCCCGCAGGCGCCCCCCTACCGCGTATAGGAGTGAACCGTCGGGAGCCACATCGAACGCGCTCTCACCGCCATACGGCGAGCTGTCTACACTCTCCAAGACCGTAACTGGGGCGCCGGTCACCTTCAGCGTAGTGACGTCGAAAGGCACAGCAAGAAGAGATGCGGAACGCGTGTAAACGATGTGTCCGGTCGGGCTGTAGCGTGGCCCCGTGCCTCCTTCGATGAGCACGCGGTACTCGCCTGACGCGAGCGACAATATGGCGATCGAAGCGTCGTCGTAGGTCGGCGTGTCGCCGGTGGCCAGCGTGAAGAGAACGGCTTCGCCACTCGGCAGCACGACTGGGAATCGATGGGTCAACTCTCGCCGGGTTCGATCGAGCGCGGTCAATTCCTCGGGCTCCCCGCCTTCCGCCGAGACCCGCCCATGTTGGAGTCGGGGGTAAACACGATGTATCCGTCGGCTCCCCAGCTCGCGCCGCGGATGTTCAGGCCCTTCCCTTCGGCCAGCGGGATCGGCGCGCCCCCAGATATCGAGACCTTCATTAGTTTCCGATCGGCCGGAAAGCCCAGCCATCGGCTGTCGGGAGAGAAAAAGGGCATCCGGACGTCCATGCTGTCTTCGATGAGCTAGCTTTCAAGGGTGTGTTACGACGATGATGGATGGTGAGCAAGTAGAAAGGCCCTCGATGGAACCCAGAAAAAGATCGAAAAAACGCTTGACAGGTTTTGCACGACAAAGTGGCTCGCGTTGCAGCCACATCTGAAAATAGCGGTCACGTACGTAGCATTGGTCACGGCTGCGTCCCTATCGGCAATCTTGACTTTCGTTTCGATTCGGTCTGTTGTCGATTCTCTCGCGCCCTCTCAGAGCGTACAAAAAGCGTGGAGTATACTTCATTACCTAGGCAGATATGATGTTCGAACAGTTCACGAGCTACTCCACGAAGCTCGAGCGACTTTCTGACGACGAGCTCCATCGGTCCGCCGAGAAATTGGTTCTTGTCGAGAACATGAGCATCGCCAAGCTCATTGCTCATCTTGCCGAGATGTCGAGCAGGAAGACGGCGCTCAGGCTTGGGTACAAGAGCCTCTACGAATACTGCATTGCCGGCCTCAATTTGAGTGAGGGGGCGGTGCCAGCACGTATTCATGTCGCGAATGTTTCGCGGCGTTTCCCGCAGCTACTCGTCGCGTTGGCCGAGAGTCGCATCAGTCTCACAGTCACGGCCCTTCTGGCGCCCACCTTACTGCGGACAATGTCGACAAGTTGATCTCGGATTGCGTTGGGATGAAACGGAGGGAAACCGAAGAGTACATTGTTGCGTTCAGGCCGAAGCCGGTCTTCGAACCGTCGATCCGGAAGCGACCGTCGCCCCCAGTGCAAGTGGAGTCACCGGCGCCGGCGCCTCCACGTTCAGTCGTCGAGACCCCGAAGAGCTCCCCAACCATTTTGCAGCCCGCCCGTCCGGCAGTCTTCAACTTCAGATTTTCGGCCACCTTGGAATTCAAGGATAAGTTCGAGCGACTCGCGGAAGTTCTGGGCGTGGAGAATGCCCAGAATCATATGGCAGAGATCTTGGAGAACGCGCTCGATATCGCGCTCGAGAAGAAAGACCCGAAACAGAAGCTCGATCGGCGGAGAAAGAAGCAGCGTGCCAGAACGGTCACATCTCGTTCAAACGAGATCGTGAATAAAGACGAGCCGGCCAAGTCTCGATACGTAGCCGCCGAGGTTCTCGAGCGAGTTCACGAACGTGACGCGTACCAATGCGTCTATCGTGGCAGTGCGGGGAGGAGATGTGCGGCGCGGGCAGGGCTCCACATTGATCACTCGGACCCGTTTGGCATTTTTCACAGCAACGATGAGCTCATTCGCAGGCTTCTCTGTCCGGCCCATAACGGTTTGGAGGCGGAGCGTGTCTATGGGTCAGCTTTTATCCGGCGAAAGATTGAAGCACGGCGAAAGGCTCGGTCGCCATGAGGATTGCTCGCCACTTGGGACCACGCGCTCGAGCTCTTGGAACCAGTTCGGGGCGATGTGAAGTGGAAAGCCGCATATCGATCTTGGGGACGGGTACAGTGCTCCTCCTGGCGTTCGTGCCAGCGGCCGCCTCGAGCTCGCGGCTACCCGAGCTTCTCGAGAGTCACCCTTGCTTCGTCGCTATCGAGCGACGGCTCGAATCGTGGGGCGCCACGGACGAGATCCTGAAAGGTCCGAGCGGACCACTCGGGGGCGACGTGTATCGCATCGCGACGAAAGAGATCGGCGTCTGGGTTACGCTTCACTTGGCGCGCTCTGAGGTGACGGCCAGTCTTTTTCTCACGGATAGAGAGGGCTCCACCCGGCTCGATTTCGGTGTTTCCTGCTCACCTGCATACGCATCCCTGCGCCACGCCCCTCGAGCTCCGAACACGCGTTCACGGATGCCGACTTGGATGCCCTTCTGGACAGTAGTGTCCCCCTCGTCGTCTTTTTGTGGTCACCGCATTTGCCACTGTCGGCGGATGGCTATCAAGAGATCGAAGCGGCGACCACGGCCCTGGATTTGAGGCTCGCCGCTGTAGTGGACCCTTCCGCGGACCCGAGCTACGTGGCCACGGTTGGTGACGATTTGGGCATCCCCGAGTCCGCTCGACAGCCTTTCGCGGCGGTCGAGCTCTTGTTCCGCGATCTCGCCGTGCATGCGCCGACCATCCTCAACTTTGCCAACGGGAAAGTGAGCGCGCCGCTCCCCGGCTATCGGAACAGTGCGGCCTATCGCGAGCACATCGGAAAATTTCTCGAATCGAGTCGCCGGTGAGTCACCGCTTTACCCCAAGTACCTAATGGCCTTATCCTTGTCATAGCCAACAACGTTGAGGACACGGTTTTCCATGCCTATATTTGAGTACCGATGCAAGAAATGTGAAGACGAGTTTGAAGCCCTCGTTCTAGGTCGCGAGGACGTCGAATGTCCGAGCTGCCATGGCAGAAAACTCGAGAAGCTTCTCTCCACCTTTGCCGCGTTCAGCGGCTCGGAGAGCTCTCGAATGGAAGCTCTCTCCGCACCAGGCGCGTGCGGAACTTGTGGGGATCCGCGCGGGCCCGGAGCTTGCTCGACGAACTGAACACCGCGTTACCTATCGCTTCAACTGAGCCGCGATTGCATGGGGCGTACCGGCGAGATTCTAGAACTAGCACTCGCACTAACGCGAGGCGCAAAGCGCGAGCATGGCGTCCTTGTCGCCGAGCCCCTCGCTCCAATGCTCTTCGACGAGAGCGCCGCACTGGTTCGGCGATAGGCTCGAGAGAATCCACGGGGCCTCATGTTCCTTTACGGCCTCGTCATCGATGTCGGAGCCGCCGGAGCACGCGGATTGCCACAGCTTGGCGATCGACGAGGCCAGCTCAGTCGCTTCTGGGTCGGCGAATGCGTTCGCCATCATCAACTCTGCGCTCGGGTCGACGACTTTGAAGTAGAAGCGCTTGTCGGATTCGCTCTTCTTTGGCACCGCGTTCGCGACGTAGAAGAGATTCCCATCGGGCAAGAAAGCGGGGAAGTAGCTGCCGGCGCCTTGTTCGAGGGACGTCGTGATACGCGCCATCCCTGAGTAACCCACGATGTCACCCGCGTCGTCCTGTGTGAGGTTGACGACGACCACGTCCGTGATCGTCGGTGCGTCGAGCCCTCCATTGATGAATGGGGTCAAATAGCTGCCTTTGCTGATGTGGAAGGTCAGCTTGGAGTTGTCATAGGCGAAGTCCGCCTTCCCCGCGGCAAAGCCGAAATCGACAACCGCCTCGCAGCGCGTGGTGCCCTCGGCGGGAAAGGTTTCGGCGATGCGAAATACCTGCAGAGAAGAGCCTGTCGAATAGGCGCTTTGCTCACTCGAGCTCGTATAGGAGACGACGTAGCGAGCGTCCTTCGAGATGAATGGTGTGTTGAGGTCGTTCGGAATCTCGGGGCAAAGCTTCATTGGCTCTGTGGGTGTGACCTGAAGCGTCGAGCCCTCCCCCTTGAACGTGTAGTCCACGATGCGAAAGCCGGACTCGCTCGCGGTTCCGGAGAACATGAGCCGATAGACGGTGCTTTCATCGTCGCGAGAGACAATCCCTGTCGACTGGTAATAGACCTTTGTCAGGTCGGGGTGGTCGTGAACGAAAACCGGAGGGAGCCCGTCGGCGTCTTCGCCTCGGTCGAGATGGTCGATGAGCTCCCGCGCGTCATAGAAGCGTATATGTTCGTCGGGCGTGTAGTTGGACGGCACCGTCATGTAGCGGCCGTCCGGCGTGGCGACCGCATCGGAGCGATCGGGGATCTTAACCCGTGTTCCCTGGCTCAAGTTGTACAGGTAGTTCTGACTATGACTCGCGAAGGCTATGATCCAATCGCCGCTTTCGTTGGGTACGGGTCGTGCGAACCAGTTGACATCGTCGACGGGCTCCTCGCTCGGGCCTGGGCGCTCCAATTCGATTCTGGCGCCGGGAGTCTCGACGGAGCAATAATTGACGGGAACGTCGGATCCGTCCGAGCCGCCGACAGTGGGTTGGCACGCCGCGAAGGACGTGAGCAAAGGCAACAAGAGGAGCGCTCGATAGTGCATAGGGGATTGTACGGATGGTGACCAGACGGAGCCAATCAACTTTCTTGGGAGCCGGCGCGCTGCTTTTTGTCGCTGCGCTCGCAACGAGCGACGACGCACGCGACGCTCGGGTGGACGCCTTGTTCGAAAAATGGGAGCGCGCCGATTCACCGGGCTGCGCGCTCGGCGTCGTTGAGGACGGCCAGCTCGTCTACAAGCGAGGCTATGGGATGGCGAACTTGGAGCATGACATCCGGATCTCCGAGACGTCTGTTTTCCGTATGGGCTCGGTATCGAAACAATTTGCCGCCTTCGCGATCCTGCTCGCGGAGCGGCAAGGTAGCCTTTCTCTCGATGACGACATCAGAAAATACCTGCCCGAGCTTCCCGAACGAGAGAACATCATCACCATCCGCCACCTCATCCACCACACGAGCGGGATGCGGGACTATGTGACCTTGACGGATCTGAGCGGGTACCGACCCGAGGATTTCTTTACTGAAGCAGACGTCGTCGAAGCCCTCGCGGCGCAAGAGCGCTCGAATTTCGAGCCAGGCGAGGAATACCTCTACAGCAACTCTGGTTATTTTCTTCTCTCGGAGGTAATTCCGAGGGCCACGGGTTTGAGCTTGAAGGCTTTCTCCGAGAAGTACATCTTCGAGCCCTTGAAGATGGGCGACACGCATTTTCACGACGATTTCCGTCACGTCGTCAAAAACCGCGCCGCGGGCTACCGGCCTCTCGAAGCAGGTGGCTTCGAGACCCACATGACCACCCTCAACATGGTGGGAGACGGCGGCATCTATACGACCATCGAGGATCTCTTGTTGTGGGATCGCAATTTCTATACAGGCGAGGTCGGGAGCGAGGAGATTCGAAAGGGGCGCCTCGTCACGGGCAGGCTGAACGACCGCACCGAACAGGACTACGCGTTCGGGCTCGTCATCTCTCGCTATCGAGGACTCGCTACCGTATCGCACGGCGGCTCTTGGGTCGGCTTCCGCACCGCGATGCTGCAGTTTCCCGAACAGCGCTTCTCGACCTACGTGCTCTGTAATGTCTCGACGGCCGCCCCCACGCGTCTTGCACGACGCGTGGCGGATATCTATCTCGAAGATGCGTTTACCGTTGCCGCGAACGCCGAGCCCGAAGGCGCGGTTGCGCTCTCCGAGTCTGAGCTGCGGCCTTTCGAAGGCGTTTACTGGAACGAGGAGACCGGGGGCCTCGCGGAGCTAGCGGTCGAAGACGGCGCGCTCGTCCGGCAGGAGACGGAGCAGAAGCTCACGCCTCTCGGCGGGGGCCGTTTTGCGACTTCCGAAGAGGGTGTTCGCACCGAGGTCGAGATCGATGGTGCGACGATGACCGTGCGCTCCCCGGGCCAGCGCGTCTTTCACTACGAGCGTGTTTCGTCGGTGACGCCCAGTCTCGCCGAGCTCTCGCGTCGCGTGGGGGTCTACCGCTGCCGGGAGCTCGATGTCACCTATCGTATCGAGCTCGACGACGAGAACCGGCTCGTCATGGTGGGCCCAGCGCGTCGCTCTGTCTTGGAGCCAGTTTTCGAGAACGGGTTCCGGTGGGAGTGGGGAAGCGTTTTGTTTACACGCGACCGACAAGGCGCCGTAACCGGATTCGAGCTCGCTTCCGGGCGTGCCCGGAATTTCATCTTCCTGCGCGAGTGAAGCCTTTCCGCTTCGAGCTCGAGCCGTTGACGAGAGCGATGTTTTGCTGATAGCGCAGGTTCAGCCGCGCTCGAAGCACCTCCGGGGTGATGCCGTCGTCTCGTGCACGTGCGTTCAGCTCTCGTTCCGCTTGAGCGACGCCGGGCCATAGCTCGCCGCCGAGCCGTTCGACGAGATCCTCATCGTAGGTGAAGCCGAACGCGGCGATGCTCGGAGGCGGGAGTAAGTATTTGTCTTCGAGGCCGAGAGCCTCAAAGGGAAATCCGCGGGCCCAATCCGCGTGATAGCCGATGAGCTTTTTCGTGGCGTTCACGGAGACGAGGCCGTGAGGGACGCAGTTGCGGTCGGCGATGTTGTGGCGGCTCCGCAGCACGTCGGTGAGATTGAGCGCGGCTTGCACCTGGGCGGGCGTTATGACCTCCAGCCCGGCGTCCCAGCGGCTTTCGAACGCGACACCGATGAAGCTCTCGTTCAAGTTTAGGTACTCGTAGTTTTCGTCAGCCCAAATCGAAGCGCCTGCATGGACTGCGACTCCGTCATCGGAGACGATGCGATAGACCTGGCCGAAGCGATCGATAATGTAGTTGTAGATTTCCCGCGTGCTGAGCCAACCGAGGAGGTCGTGGGTCGTGGACAAGATGTTGCGGTTGAACTCGCGCGCTAGAGGCGCCATATCACTCTGGCTCGCATGGTAGACAATCCCGACTGGTGCGCCGCCCTTGGGAATAGGTGGCGAGCCGTCGCGCGGGAACGCGAAGTAGATTCTCGGAGGGCCGGGTTTCTCGAAAGTGGTGACGACACGCAGGCCGTTGCTCCAGAGCTCCCCATCGTCGTCCGCTCTTACGAGCCAGACGTTTTGCGGCGGCGGGCTCGCACGCGGGGCGAAGCTCGTGGGCGGCATGTTGGAGGCGACGGCCGGCACCGGAATCAACTGACTGAAGAGCCAATCTGCTCCCTGGCGTCCGACGCCGTAGCCGTAATTGCCAGCGACGTAGCCTGTAAAGCCGACGGCGAGCATCACGACGAGGAGAAGAGCGTGGCGCAGACGATAGGCAACGCGTAGCGGGCTCGTGGGCAAGAAAATCTTGCCCTGCCGAGGGCTCCAGACGAGCTCGCCGATCGCTTCGAGCGCCACATAGTGGAAGACAATGGAGCGCACGATCGGAAGCCGACGCAAGCCTTCGGGCTTTGCCTCGAAACCTTCGAGCGTTCGGTTGATGAACCAGAGCTTATGGACGGGATCGGGGATGCGAGACGATAAAGAGTCGAGCCTCGCCCGTAGACGCCGGTTGAGAAGGCCGAGAAGAGCGAGAGGGCTTCGAGGGCTCGGCACTACGATTAGCTATCGTAGACGGCAGCGATAAAGGCGCCTCGCGCGGTGGCCTGGGACGGGTTCGATGACAGCCGTACTTCAGAGACCGGGACAGGACAATTGGATGCCTCGAGCGCTTTTGCAAACTTGTCGCGAAATCCCGCTGGCTGTGCCGTTCCACCGGCGAGCACGACGGGCACTGGCGCGTCGAGCTGATGGGACTCGCTCGAGGCTTTGCTCATGGAATCGTTCAAGGTCCTGATGAGCTCGCCTATGACCTCGTCGTAATAAATATGAAGAGCCTCTTCGATTTTGTCCTTCGGATCTTTCGTCAAATCGAGCGACTGTTCTTTGATCAATTTCACACGCGTCGCTGACTCTCCGGTGACCGAACCGACGCTCTTGTCGATGAAATCCCCGGCCTTCGTAGTCGAGAACGAAGCGACCGGAACGCTGAGATAAGCGAGGCATGCGTTACACATGCCTCCACCGCAGGAAATCCCGATGCCGGTAAAGTTCTCTTTCTCGAGCTCGGCGAAGATAATCGCCTGGCCTTCGTTGATGCTCTTCGTTTTGAAGCCCAGCTCAGAGAGATAGCCTTTCAGCAGCTGTTCGTGATAAATGAGATCGTGCGGCGCGTCCGCGGGCGCTCCGGGGACGGAAAAGCAAACGAGATCGTCGTCGCTTTTGGGTTTCTTGACGAGCCCCTTGATGATCACTTTGATGAGTGTCAACGCGGCCGGCTCGTCCGGGTTGATCAGCCCGCCGCTCATGGGTCGGCGGGTCTCGGCATTGAAGAGCCCCGCGAATTTCTCGGCGCTGTTGCCGTAGACGAAGAAATGGCCGTTGTTCTGGTAATAGTGAACCTTGTTCTGGAGGAGGATATTCTCCGTGATGCGCGAATAGGGAAGAGGAAGGAAGGCGTTGACCTCGGTGGATGCCTTCAGCTGATTGCCGCTTTGCCGAATCGACATGATCTTGCTCGTGCCGATATCGAGGCCGATGCGACCTTCGCCGCTCGCTGCCACGCTTTCCATGAGCTTTCTCCTTGGTCGAGTCGAGTCAGTTCTCGTATTGGGCCGCTATGAGGGCGCCTCGGGCCGTTGCCGTCAAGGGTTCACGCGCTATCGTCACATCCCCGAGCTCGATAGGGAGCTTCTTGGCCTCGAGCGCTTTCGCGAAACGCTCCACGAAGCCTTTGGGAAGGGCGGATCCGCCGCCTAGAACGACGGGGAGCGGCTTGTCGAGCCTCGGCATCCGATCGGCGCTAGACAAGGCGTCCGCGATGCCGTCTACGACGTTCGTAATCAAGTCTTCGTAATAAATTTGGAGGGCGCCAATCACCTTCTTGCGCGATTTGGTGCGCAGATCGAGGCCTTCTTCTTTGATGGCTTTGATCCTGGTTGCGGTCTCTCCCGTGACCTCTCCGACGGCTTCGTCCACGTCGTCGCCGCCTTTGTCTACGGCGAAAGTGAATACGGGGACGGAAAGGTAGGCGAGGCATACATTCGTGAGACCGCCCCCTAAGCTGATACCGATGCCGGAAAAATTTTGGTCCTCGAGCTCGGCAAACACGACGGCGAGGCCTTCGTTGATGGACTTTGCTTCGAAACCCATATTCTCGAGCATCTGCTTCATGAGAGCTTCGTGATAGACGAGGCTCGAGGGCGTACTTTGAGGTGGCCCCGGAACGCTGAAGCAAAGAAGCCCGCCTTTTGTCTTCGGCTTTCCGATGAGCTTCTCGACGATGACTTCGAGAAGCCTCTGCGCATAGGGCTCGCCCGCATTCACGAGCCCGTGCCGCATCGGCCGCCGCGTCTCGGTGTTGAACATGTTCGCGAACTTGAAAGCGCCGTTGCCATAGACGACCAGATGTCCGTTCTCACGCACGAAATCAATGCCGTTCTGATCGAGGATCTGTTCGGTGAAACGGGATTTCGGAAGCTCGATGAAGGCGTTGAGCTCGGAGCTCGCGCTCACACCCCGTCCGTTCGGACGCGCAGCGACGACGGTGCTCGTTCCGAGGTCGAGTCCGATGGGCTTCGCGGATCTGGAAGAGGCTTTCTTGCGAACAGTAGCCGTGGGACGTTTCGTCAACGCCGCTTTTTTTCGAGGCTTACGGATAGCCATTTTCGTGATTCCCTATCATCTGCTACTTTGATAATTCGACAAATGTCGCTGAGTAGAGGGAAATCTCCAAAGGCACCGGAACGGTTCCCGATCAAGTTTCTAAATCGAAGTCAGCAGGGAGCTCAGATGAAAATCCACGGAAAAGGTTAGCACTTTGGCGGGTTTTGTGCAAGAGGTTGAGAATCTACTTTATTGCGGCATTCCGTTAAACTTCTGTTCGGCCGAGGCGGTCTAACCGAGCAGGAACAGACGACCGCGGTTGGACATCTGGGGGTGTAGCTGAGATGCTTTCGATAGTGCCCAAGCCGGAGGACGAGACGACGACCTTCGAGGAGCTAGTGCGCGAGCATCGCGGTCGCATCTACGGGATCTGCTACCGCTATGCGGGGAACCCGGCGGATGCGGATGACCTTGCTCAAGACGTCCTCCTGAAGGTCTATCGTGCTCTGCCGACGTTCCGTGGCGACGCGAGCCTCGCGACTTGGATTTATCGTATCGCGGTCAACACGTGCTTGAACTGGATCTCGGCGCGCAAAGGAAGAACGGACGATCTGCCAGAGGACCTCGTCGACAAGGACCTCTCGCCGGCGGAACGACTCGCCAAGCGGGAAGTTACGGAGCTCGTGCAGGCGGCGATTCGGAAGCTCCCGGATCGGCAGCGGATGACCCTTGTATTGCGCGTCTACGAAGAGTTGACGCACAAGGAGATTGCAAAGGCGATGAGCTGTCCCGTGGGGACGGCGAAGGCGAATTTCTTTTTTGCGTTGAAAAATCTCAGGAAACACCTCGGGAAAGCCGTCCATTCCCCTGGCACGAGAATCGTGTAGGCTTGGCAAGGTGAGACGATGACCGATCGAAACGAACATCTTGCTCCCGAAGTGTTCGTGGACTTGCTCGAAGCCGCGCCCGTCGATGCGTCCCACCGGCAGCATCTCGCGGCGTGTGAGCATTGCCGAGCCGAGCTCGACGAGCTTCGAGGGACCCTTTTGCTGCTTAGTCCGAGCGGGACACCGAGCTCGGTGGCGGATGGCCGAAACCGCCATTGGCTGTCCTGGGCCGCCGCCGCGGCCGCGGCTCTCGTTGCGACGGTCGGTGTTTACTGGGGGTTCGACGTCTCGGAATCGGTGGCTCCCCAGGCGGCGGAGATCGTAGAAATACTGCCGCCTTTGGAACAAGATGCGGAATTTCAGCTCCTCCTGGTTTGGACGGACGCTCTCGGCGAGGAATGGGACGTGGAGGAGGCTTCGGCCTTCGAATCCGAGACCGTTCTCGATCCGGGAGACTGGACGGCGGAAGAACGTCGCCGTTTCGTCGAAAAGCTCGCGGAAGAATTGAGGTCTAGCTCGTCATGAAGAGACTCGTTTGGTCCATCGCGTTGCTGGTTATCGTTGTTGGTTTCGCTGCTTCCACAAATGCGCAGGAGCGCGATTCTGGGCCGAATCGTGATGAGGTCGAGGGAATGATGGACGCCTATATCCTGAGCAAGCTCCAGGATGCTCTCGAGCTGACCGACGAACAATTTGGGACGATGGTCGTCGCCCAGAAGAAGCTTCAGGACACGCGCCGCGATTATCGCCAGGGCCGCATGACCCTCCTGCGTCGGATGCGCCAAACGCTCCGGCGCGACCAGGCGAGGGAGGAGGAGCTCACCCGTCTGCTCGACGAGCTCGACAACCTGGAAATCGAGTTCTCGCAGAACCAGAGAGCACGATACGCCGCGATTGACGATATCCTCGAGATCCGCCAGAGCGCCCGCTACCGCATCCTCGAGGCGGAGATCCAACGCCGGCTCACGCAGCTCATGCGACAGGTGCGTGGAAGGCGCGATCCACCCCGCCCGTTCGAGTAGCCTTGTCTCGTGGCGTTGGCTAGAGGGTTTGGACGAACGGGGAACTTCTAACTAAAGCAATATTAGGAAAAGCGTAACGCAAAGGCGCAAAGTCGCAAAGGCGCAAAGAAAAGAACAAGAAAAGACAAGAAAATCAGAGGGCTCTCATCACTAAACTAGGCTCTTAGCCGTTAGAACCGAGGATTTTGTACCACGTTCTGGAGCAAATTCTTTCTTATCCCCCGCATCCCCTCCTATCCCCACCTCTCCTTGCTTTTAGCGGCGTTTTTAAAGGCAAGGGGATGTGGGGATAG
>SMYC01000121.1 GCA_004356105.1 Acidobacteriota bacterium
CCTCGTGGCCTCGTGGTTTCTTGGTGCTGCGCCGCGGATTGTGCTACCGTCTCGTGTTTTGCCCCAAGCACCATGGAGGTGTCTATTTCAACGCCTGATACAGCGAGTCGAGAGCGGGATTACCCGCCCGATCAAGTCCACATCTTGAAGATCGACGGGCGAGAGTTCATCCTCGTCGGCACCGCCCACGTTTCGCGCGAGTCAGCAGAGCTCGTCCGGCGCGTCATCGAGCAAGAAAAGCCCGACCGCGTCTGCGTGGAGCTGGACCATCAGCGCTACCAGGCGCTTACGCAAAAGACGCGCTGGGAATCTCTCGACATCAAGGAAGTCATCCGAAAAAAGCAGCTGAGCACCCTCATGGTCAACCTGCTTTTGAGCGCCTATCAGAAGAAGCTCGGGCTCAAGCTCGGCGTAATGCCGGGAACCGAGCTTCTCGAGGCGACGAAAACGGCCGAAGAGAACGGAATTCCAATTTCGCTTTGCGACCGTGACGTGCGGGTCACGCTTCGTCGTGCGTGGCGCTCGACGCCGTTTTGGAAAAAAGCATTGCTGCTCTCGGCCATTCTCGCGAGTGTTTTCGATGACAAGGAAGTAACGGAAGAGCAGATAGGGGAGATGCTCAAAGGTGACGTGCTCTCCGAGCTCATGAAGGAGCTCGGCGAGGCGATGCCTTCTCTCAAAAGGGTGCTCATCGACGAGCGCGATACGTTCTTGACGCAGAAGATGCGTGAAGCGGAAGGACAGCGCATCGTCGCCGTTGTGGGCGCGGGCCATCTCGAGGGGATCATCAAGGCGCTCGATGCTCGGCAGGAGGATGATCTCGAAGAGATCAACACTATCCCGCCCGTGTCTCCCGTGTGGAAGTGGGTAGGGTGGGGTGTTCCCGCGGCCATCATCGCTTCGATTGTTTTTATCGGCTGGTCGAAAGGGCCCCAAGCCGCGGGAGATAACGTCCTCTACTGGATTCTCGCGAACAGTGTCCCATGCGCCATCGGCGCGATGATAGCGCTCGCACACCCCCTCACCATCGTCGCCGCCTTCGTGTCGGCGCCGATCACGAGCCTGACGCCGGTGATCGGCGCCGCCTATGTGACGGCCTTCGTCCAAGCCTATCTTCGGCCGCCGGTCGTCAACGAGTTCCAGACGGTCGGAGAAGATATGGGCAGCTTGAGGCGGTGGTGGGAGAACAAGCTCTTGCGCGTCTTTCTCGCGTTCATCCTCCCAGGGCTTGGCAGTATGCTCGGCTCCATCGTCGGTGGCGTCGAGATTTTTCGAAACTTGTTCGGATGAACCTCTCCTACGTCGACTTCATCACCTTCGGCGCGTTCCTCGCCGTCGTGGTCGGCGTTTCTCTTTATGCGGGACGACGCGAGGGCACGACCGAGGACTACTTTCTTGCGGGCCGCAGCTTGACGTGGTGGCTCATCGGCATCTCGCTCATCGCCTCGAACATCTCGACGGAACATTTCGTTGGAATGGCGGGCTCGGCTTACGGTCGGGTCGGCCTCGCGATTGCGAGCTATGAGTGGATGGCGGCGGTGACGCTCGTCCTCGTGGCGTGGTTTCTTCTTCCCCGTTTTCTCCGAGCGGGCATCTACACGATGCCGGAATATCTGGAGTATCGCTACGACGCGCGCTCGCGGGCGGTGATGGCGTTTTTTCTCATGCTCGCCTACATTGTCGTGGCGCTTGCAACGGTGCTCTATTCGGGAGCCATCGGATTGAACGCTATTTTCGAGCTACCGGAGCTCTTTGCGGAACGGTTCGGCCTGGACGGCGAAGCGGCGCAGAGTGCTGCGATGGTTTCGTCGATTTGGCTGATCGGTATCGTCGCCGGCGCCTACACGATTTACGGCGGCCTGAAAGCGGTCGTCTGGTCGGATCTCATCCAGGGTTCCGTGCTCATGCTCGGAGGACTTCTCGTCCTCGTGATCGGCTTCGACGTCTTGGGTGGGACCGCCGGGATCTCGGGCGGTATTCGTGTCTTTTTCGAAGCGAACGCGCACAAGCTGCACACCGTGTTGCCGTGGAACGACCCCGAAATGCCGTGGATCGCGGTGTTCGTTGGAGGGCTCTGGATCCCGAACCTCTTTTACTGGGGCATGAACCAGTTCATCACCCAGAGAACGCTGGGTGCCAAGAGTCTTGCCGAGGGGCAGAAGGGGATCCTTTTTGCCGCCTTTCTCAAGCTCCTCATTCCATTTATCATCGTCTTTCCGGGAATCATGGCGTTCCAGCTCTACGGGAGTGAGATAAGAACGCCGGATGAGGCTTATCCCTATCTCATCAGCCGGATCCTGCCGCCGCAGCTGCGCGGTGTCATGCTCGCGGCGCTGACGGGCGCGGTGATGAGCTCGTTCAACTCGATGCTCAACTCCGCCTCGACCATCTTCACGATGGATCTTTACGCGCGCCACTTTCGGCCGGAGGCCTCGACTGAAAAACTCGTGCGCGTCGGACGCATCGCGACCGCGGCTTTTGCCGTCATCGCATGTTTGTGGGCTCCTTTCATCTCACGCTTCGAAGGAGTTTTCACCTACATCCAAATGGTATGGGGCTTCATCACGCCCGGCATCGTCGCGGCCTTCTTGTTCGGGATGGTTGTGAAGAAGGCGCCTCCTACCGCGGCTCTCGGGGCCTTGCTGATGAGCCCTCCTCTCTACGCGCTTCTCCTCTGGAGTCTTCCCGACGTCGCGTTTCTGCACCACATGTTGTTCACTTTTCTCGTGCAGATTGCGTTCATGGCGGCGGTGACCGCAAGAAGTCCGCTGAAAGTGCCCGTTACGCTACCGGATGCCGGCCTCGTGGATTGCACGCCCATGCGAGGCCGATACCTCGGTGGAGGCACCGTGATCGCGGCAACGGCACTTCTTTACATAGTCTTCTGGTAGCGAATGGCGCCAACAGATTGGCTCCAACTGTTTCTCCCCGACGAGGAGGAGAAGGACCCGCGGTTTCGCGCGCGTATCGACCGGCTTTCCGTCATCGGTCTGCGTGTCATCGCGGCGGTCTGCGTTAGCGGTGTCCTGTATGGCAGCGTGACGGCCTGGTTCGTGCCGGGCCTCCTTTCAGTGATGGGTGGTTGGACGACGCCGCTCACGATTTTGACGATGGGTCTCCTCGGTCTGGCGTTCTCGTTCTGGCCGCGCGGCGACCGTTACGCGCGTTGGGCGGGACTACTCGTCGGTTATGGCGTTGCGGTCGTACAGTTCTCTAGCGCGGCCTCGATCGTCGAGCGCCCCGAGGTCGGGTACTTTCTCTTCTCTGGAATCGTGACCGGCGTCATGCTGATCGGGATGGCCGCGTTGCCGCTGAAGCCGATGCAGGTTCTGGCCCTGGGAGCCGCTATCGCGGGCACCTATACGGTCGCGATTCCTTGGGTGGTCCCGAACGTGTCTTTGACGCGAGAGGTCGAGCTTGTGTTCGTTGCGCAGGTTGTGTTCTTGTGCACCGTTTCGAGCCGGCGTTTCACGTCGAAGGGACGCGGGTCGCGACCAAGAATTGGGGGCTCTTCGTCTCCCGGACCATCGTCAACGAGCACGGCGGAAGTCTGGACATCGTGAGCCAGGTCGGGGCTGGAACGACGGCGCGGGTTTCGCTGCCGGTGCGTTCGAGCGCCGAAAAAAGGAGGCCTTGATGCGGACTACCTCACAAAAAATACGGCCACTTACACTCAGTTTTCCACATAAAACGAAGTGCTCCCTTTTGGGGCAACACTAGCGCTTTGTGTCGTTTGCAAGCGATCCGCAGGACGTCAAACAGCTTTTCAACACAGTTTTGCACATTGTGGTTGTGGAGGGAAGCAGCGAAATCGGGTTAACTCTGACGCTGGTGGGAGGCTATGTAGAAGCCGAGCACGGCGCCCACGCTCAAGCTGGCGACGGTCGTGATTTGCCGTAGAACCTCTCCCGCCTGTATCGTATCGAGGGCTCCGACGATGCGCGCGGCCTCGACGAGCCCGAGGACCACGATATAGCCGCCGGCCACCATCAGAATAATGTAGCGGGCACTCGCCTGGCTTAGAGGTCTCATGAACGGTCCGATTTGGGGTGCGTCTTCTATATTAAGGTTGGATCGCAGACGTGTCAAAACTCCAGCAACCGGGGTGCGTGGTCGGACGCCTCCAGAAATCGGAGCAAATCACCGGGGGCGATCGCAGTCGTACGGTCGTTTTCGAGCGGGTGGTAATTCAACAAGTCGACGTCGAGCATCGCGCGGTCCAGAACGACTTGGACGCGTTGCTCGGTATCGTTGATCACGGCGAAGGGTGTGACGGCGCCCGGAGCGACGCCGAGAGCTTCCATCATGAGCTCAGGACTTCCGAAGGACAGATTCTTGTGCGCGCCCAAGCTTCGCCGGAGGCTTTTGAGATCGATCTTGCGGTGCTCGAGTGCCACCACCAAAAATAGCTGTCGCTTCTTGTCGCGAAGAAAGAGGCTCTTACAGTGACCACCAGGGAGATCGCCGCGCAGGCGCTTGCTCTCCTCAACCGTAAAAACAGGCGCATGCTGATAGGTCTTCGTTCGAATACCTAGCGAGACCAAAAATTCGAGAAGCTCTTCCGGAGTCGTCATCGGTTCGATCTTATAATGTCTGTCGTGAAAATGACGAAGCTCGGCTGCACGGAGCTCGAGATCTCACGGGTGGGGCTCGGTGCCTGGGCGATGGGAGGCGCCGACTGGACGTTCGGGTGGGGGCAGCAGGATGATGCTGACTCCGTCGCAGCGATCCATCGCGCGGTCGAGCTCGGGATCAACTGGATCGACACGGCCGCGGTCTATGGGCTTGGCCACTCGGAAGTCGTCGTCGCGCGGGCGCTGCGCGACCTGAGCGGTTCCGAGCGTCCGCTCGTGTTCACAAAGTGCAGTCGGGTTTGGTCGCCGCGCGGGAAGATCCGCCACAGCCTCAAAGCGGACTCCGTCCGGCGAGAGCTCGAAGACAGCCTGCGCCGCCTCGAGATGTCGACCATCGACCTCTATCAAATCCATTGGCCGTGCTATCCGGCTGACGGACCAGCGCCAGAGATCGAAGAAGGCTGGGAAACACTCCTCCGCTTGCGGGACGAAGGGAAGGTGCGCCATATCGGCGTGTCCAACTTCAACGTCGGCCAGCTCGAGAGGCTCCGCCCCATCGCTCCGGTGGGCTCGATGCAAGCCGCTTATTCGTTTTTGCGACGAGACATCGAACCGGAGCTCCTCCCGTACTGCCTCGAGCAAGAGATGGGCGTGATCGTGTACTCGCCGATGGCCTCGGGGCTCTTGACCGGAAAGATGAGCCGCGAGCGTATCGCTGCGCTACCGAGCAATGATTGGCGCAAGACAAAGAGCCTCGAGTTTCAAGAGCCCCGCTTGAGTGAGAACCTTGCGCTCGCGGATCGCTTGGGGGCGCTGGCCGCGCGCAACGGGAACACCGTGGCCGAGCTCGCGGTTGCTTGGGCGCTTCGGCATCCGGCTGTGAGCGGCGCCATCGTCGGCGCGCGACGGGCGGAGCAAATCGAGGATTTCGTCGGCGCTTCGGAGATCGAGCTCGACCCTGACGAGTGGGATGCTTTCTAGACCCGGCCATGTAAACCTCATGTGTCCGGCACGGCAGAGGCAATTCTGATTGGTTGGAGCTAGATCAATATTAAGAAAAGCGTAACGCAAAGGCGCAAAGTCGCAAAGGCGCAAAGAAAAAAAAGCAAGATCTGAAAGTGAATGCAAAGAAAACAGAGTCGTTTAAGTGGTCTCGCAAGACTTCCTCACTGCTCAAAGGCGCTGGCGAGATAGGGTTAGGGGCTAGAACCTTAGCGAGAGCGGGTTTCTCTCATCTTATTTTTTTGTTTTCTTTCTTTGCGCCGTTGCGTTACGCTTTTTTGATATTGATCTAGCTCCAATTGGTTCAGCGTAAAGTTGAAGGGAGCGCTGATATCGAGATGCTTGATGTACGGGCCCTGTTTCAAGATCATCTCTATCTGCAAGAAGCGAGACGCGAAGAAATAACACAGGGTGCAAAGCGATGCGGGAGGTAGAATAGGGGGAGAGAAGGACAGGTGGGGCGGGTGCCATGCGAGTTTCAGGGTGTTCGACCATTTCGTTAGCTTCCCTCCCGTCGCGTCTGATCATTGTTCCGTCACAACGTCCATGACCCAGATGTCGCCTTGATCGTCACCCCGTTCGAAATATAAGAAGTCGCCATTGGAGCTGAAGGTACTGCCGCCGGCGTTACCTGTCTTGACCGTGAAATTCGTCAAAGGCCGCTCAGATCGATCGGCGAGCGTCAAGGCCCAAAATTGCCCATCGCGCCAGAAGTAGACTTCGCGCCCGTCGTTAGACCATCGTGGATTTAGAGCGCCAGTCGTTGTCAGCTGCTCGGCCTCTCCCCCGCCGGCGGGAACCCGCCAGGCCTCGTTGCGTCCCCCGCCCTCTGTGCCAACATCCCTGAGACACTTCGCCCCTTGAAATTAGTGTAGAGGGTGGAGGAGGATCAACGCATGAGTATATTGGTAGAGAGAGAGACCTCGGCGGGATCGGAGGGAGCCCGTAGGGCGACTGGAGATCCCGCCGACCGCGATGCGGCGGGGGTCCCGGATCCGGAAGTGACCGAGCAAGCGAAGCGTCGACGCTTTACGGCGGAGTACAAGCTGCGGATAGTGCGTGAGGCCGATGCCTGCAAGGGTGATGGCGACGTTGCTGCTCTTCTGCGTCGAGAGGGCCTGTACTCGTCGCATTTATCGAGTTGGCGCCGCCAACGTGACGAGGCCGCGCAGGAAGGGTTGGCGTGGAGAAAGCGAGGCCGGAACCGGCGAGAGCCTGATCCCGCTGGCCGTGATGCGGCGGGGGTCGAGGATCCCGAAGTGACGGAGCAAGCGAAGTGTCGGCGCTTTACCGCGGAGTACAAGCTGCGGATAGTGCGTGAGGCCGATGCCTGCAAGGGTGACGGCG
>SMYC01000122.1 GCA_004356105.1 Acidobacteriota bacterium
ATCACCGAACGCGTGTCGCCAATCGCCTGTGCTTCGTTCGCCGAGACGCGCGCCCGAAGCAAGCTCGGGATAGCGATCGCAGCGATGATGCCAATGATCGCAACCACGATCAGAAGCTCGATTAGAGTAAAACCTTTGTTGCTCTTCATTTTTTTTCTCCCCGGGACATTCGCGGCCGCAATCTCTGCGGCTTCGCTCGTTTTTCTCCACTTTGCTCGAACCCCTCGAGCTTGGTGAAGCAAATCTTCGTTCCAAAGCACTCGCTCGTGGTACAGCAAGAGTCATGCCAGATACCCTTCCGCACAACATTAGATAGGCCATCGGGAACTCTTGTCTACAGAATAGTTAGAGCGATCGTCCGTTCGACGGGCAACGTTCCGCAAGGACGACGTAGTGCAGGATACCAAACTTTGTCACTACAACCGCCAGCAATTGCTCCTACTCGGAACGATTCAGGGCAGTTCGGACAGGAACTTACAGAGCTCGCCTTCGTGGACGACGAGGCGTCGGCCCAAAGACGTAACCCCTCCGCGACGCTTGAAGTCGCTGAGCTAAGGGTCAGGCTCACGATCTCGCGGCTGGCTCCGATGAGATTTCCCAAGCCCTGTTGGCTGAAGTTCAGACCAATCGCGGTGCCGTTACGCTGAGCTTCCCCGTAGCGCTCGGCGAGGTCGAGAAGCTGCTTCGCAAGTCGTCTGGACATTTCGCCGCCACGGCCGAAGATCGTAAATCGCATAGAGCACGAGCCATGGGTCTAGGAGGTAATCCCAAAGGTTCGAGGATTCGAGCAGATCGAGCCGAAAGGCAAGAACCGAGAGGACGATCGCGCCCAGACAGACGTGGTAGCGCCGCCACCAGGCGAGGCCCGCAGTCAGCGCCAGCAAGGCTAGCAATCCGGTCGGCGCGAATCCGAGCGTGTAGGGGTCGAAAGGGCCCAACCCGAGCACCATTGGGTACAGGAAAAGCCCCCCGGTCGCGACGAGCCGGAACACGAATCGCCACTCGTCCCTCGAGCCCAAAGACGAAGCCCCGAGCTGCGGAGCCATCGCGCACGTCAAGAGCGCCATGGAGGTAACGCTCAAATCGGACGACACCGCCCTAATATAGCCAGCGAGCGTCATTCCTGAAACGGGCAGCCACGAAAGCCCGAACGCGAGGGCGCCCACGAGCCAGGGTCTTCGCCGAGGGCCGAGCGCGAGCGCGCACCATACGAACAGGAGCCCGATACCCGTGAGCCCAGTTAGCGATTGAGGAGAAGCCACTCGCGGTTGAACCTCACATGAACGATACGCTCTCGGTTCCACGTATATAGAAGATGAAACTCGCCATTCGTGACTTGAATGAGCCAGGGATAGGCAAATCTCGTAGTCCCGGCCACGACTGACGTGGGCGGGTCGAGCACGTAGAGATTCTTCCAGCTTTGCCCACGATCGCTCGACAGCGCCAAGGTCAAATGACTCCGGTCGTGCTCGCTGTCGTTGAATGCCAGCAGAAGCTCACCGTCTTGGCTTCGAAGTGCCGCTATCGCGGCATCCGGATTGCTCACGGAGGTCGGCCGCGGAGCCGTCCAGTGGCGTCCAGCGTCTCTGGTCTCGGTCGCCAGAATCCTCGGAGGGCTTCGGCCGCTTCGTCGCATCAACGCGAGGGCTCGCTCCCCATCGAAAGGAACCACCACCGGCTGCAGCGACGAGTGCCCCCATGAGAGTCGTGTTTTTCCGACGACCCGGGCGTCTTCGTCGAGACGCACGAGCTCGCTGAACTTTCCGAGAAGCTCGTGATAAACGGGCAGCCCGAGCAACCCATCGACGTAGTGGATCGCCGGCCCTTTCACGAGCGTGCTCAGATTGAGAAAGGGCGACGTCACGAGCCGGCTGGCCCGGGACCACGTTCTCCCATCATCGATAGACATTCGCGCATTGATCGCACTCCCCGACCAACCGCCCAAGGAAACGCTCACGTAGAAAAGCCACAATCGCCCTTCACGGTCGCGAGCAACCACGGGATTTCCGAGCTTTTTGATGTAGCGCGCTAAATCCTTCTGCGTCTCCTCCCGAGTCGTCACCTGCTGCTCCGGCCCCCATCTATCCGTCTCGGCGTCGAGCACGGAGGAGTAAATCGCGACGTCCTTAGCTCCTTCGCGACTTCCCCCATACCAGAAAGCGCGGAGGTCTCCCCCGGCGATCTCGATGGCGGTAGCACTGTGCACCGTTTCTGTGCCCCCGGAGGAAGCGAAGCCGACTTCGAATATTGGCTCGGCTATCTGAGGCGAACGCGTGCTCCGCTCGCCGACGTGGAACGACGAAGCTGTGCGCACGGTTGCGGCGCGATGAAAGGCGGCGGCAAAGACCGCGATGGCGAGCGCAAGCCACACCACTCGGACGCCCCGAGCCTCCGAACCCTGCATCAAGGACGAGTATAACCGCACCCATCTCGAGAACTAGTCAAGTCCGGAAAAGCTTGCTACGATGGAAATGCCCGATCCCGTCCGCAATCCTTCCAACCAATCAAATAGGGGTACGAAGCTATGAGCGATGACGACGGTGCGGGTGGCTGGGTCGTTTGGATCGGCGTGCTGATCCTGATCAATTTCCTTAGCTGGATGTTCGACTGGTCGTTCTGGATTTATTGAACCGGTTAGCCCGATTTACAATCAATCAACGAGTCTAGAGCCGAGCGCGAAACCACCACTCGAGACGGCGTTCGACTGTTTGCTCGCATTGTCTCTCGTGTCCTGGGCGGTCCTAGGATGGGCCGCGACCGAAGGGCCGGTGACACTACCTCGCATCGCGGTCTCGGCGCTGCACCTGAGCGTAGCGCTCGCCATCGCGCGGCGCGCTCCCGTCCTCCGCGTCGGCTCGCCACGCGCTTTGATGGCGGCCCTCCCCGCCCTCCTGCTCGCGGGCCTCGCCTTCCGGCTTGCAGCACCTCTCGCCGAATGGCCGATCCTGATCCAAGTCCTCTTTTTAGTAGGAGCATGTATCGCCGTCACGAGCTTCCTTGCGCTCGGCGAAAACTTTGCTGTGCTTCCAGCTCTCCGCGGCGTGGTCTCCCGCGGACCTTATGCCTACATGCGCCACCCCGCTTACGCCGGCGAGCTCATGATGATGCTCGCGTGCCTCTCATCTAAACCCTCGCCGGTGGCACTCGCCGTGCTTCTCACGGCCGTGCCTTTCGTCCGGTTGCGCATCATCACCGAAGAGCGTCTCCTAGGCGAGGTCGAGACCTATCGCAACTATGCACAGCAGGTTCCCTACCGCCTCGTGCCGGGGATGTGGTGAGCGAAAGCGTGTAAATAGCGGGGCGCTACGGTACCATGGATTCATAGTCCTAAAATCTGTCGAAAGCTCGAAAACGCACGCCCATGGCACTGACCGGACGTCTCGAAGACCTGAACCTTCTGGAGATTCTCCAGATCATCGCGTTCTCGAAGAAAACGGGAACGCTAAAGGTCGAGAGCACGCTTGCGCGCGGCGCGGTCTTGTTCCAGGACGGAGTCGTCCTCTGTGCTTTCTCGACCTCGGCCACGCCGATCGTGAGCCCGCTCGCGGGCATGACGCTCAACGAATCTCGCGCGCTCCTCCTGCAAAACGAGATTCGTATCGCGCTTCGCGAGCTCATAGCACTTCGCGAAGGGGAGTTCGAGTTCACGCTCACCTCCGAGCCTCCGACGCATTTCGAGGGAATGGATATCAGCCGTTTCCTAGTGGCGGGCGGTGTCGACCCGCAAGCGCTCATGCTCGAGCTCGCGCGAGAGCTCGATACGGCCCGCAAGGACAGCACGTCGCTGCTCGAATCTGCCGAGGAGATGGCGAAGCATGTCGACAGCGAGCCTATCGCCGCAAGCACGCTCGAGCGTCCAGAAATCACCGTGCTCCTCGTCGACGACGAGCCGAAAGTGCTCGACATCGTCGGTACGGAGCTCAAACGTTCGGGCTGTCGCGTGATCGCGGCAAGCTCGGCCAAAGAAGCGCTCGACCAGCTCAACAAACTCGTCGATTCGGAAACGGCCGCCGTCCTCGTGACGGATGTCGCGATGCCGAGCTCGAGCGGTGACAGTTTCGAAGGCGGTTTCGAGGTCATAAGAAAACTCGAAGAGATAACGAAAGGTCGCGGCCTCGCGATGCTCATCACGGAGAGCCTTTCGTCTGAGGCGCGCGCGCGTGCGAGGAAGCTCGGCGTGCGTAAGGTCGCGTTCAAACCCGCGCTCACGAAGCTCGATGACGACGAATATGCCGCAGATTTGGAGTCGTTCACAAGAATCCTCGTACACGAGCTCCACCAGCTCGTGGCCGGTGCAGACAAAAGCGCGGACCAGCCCAGCTTTGCGGAGCTCAACGACGACGTCCTGTTCGATTTCTTGAAGACCATGACGGAGCAGCTCAGAAACCCGAATCCGAGCATCGCAAAGATGGTGCTCCGTGTGGGCGCCAAATATTGCGAACGTACGGTTCTATTCAGTGTCAAAGGTCCTCGAGCGCATGCTTTCGCGGCCTTTCTCAAAGGTAGCTCGATCAAAACAGCTACCGAAGCTGTGAAGGGCTTGGCCTTCGATCTTCAGACCGTGCACCCTTTCGCGGAAGTCGTCTACTCGAGAGGAGTAGCTTCCGGAAGCTACGACACGAACGCTTTGCCGTCAGATTTCGATCGAGGGCGAGCCAAGGTGTACGAGCTTCTACCCATTTTGAATAATAACGAAGCGGTATCTGTCGTTCTGTGCGACAACCCGAATTCAGGGGGACCGGTCGGGAATCTCGCGGGCCTCACACTCTTTCTCAACCAGGCGGGTATGGCGATGGAGAATGCCGCCCTAAACGAGCAACTACGCTCGGTCGAAGACCGCTATTCGTTGGACAATCAAGGTCCGCTGACCCAGGAGCACAGCCGAGTCTTTCGGAACCGACGACAATGAAAGAGCACAGAAAAACGCCACGCTTCGGCCCCTTGGTGATCAAGACGCAGGTCAACATCTACGGCAATAAACGCGAAGGGTTCCTCACGAACCTCAGTCGCGCCGGTGCCTTTCTCGCAATAGACGATCCGCCCAGCGACGGAGCTCACCTCGATGTTTGGGCGCTCCTTCCGTGGCGGCTCGGCGAGCTGCGGGCCCACGCGCGAGTCGTCTGGCGCAACGAACAGGAAAAGCGTGACGACACAACAGCGGAAATCGTCGGCGTCGGTATCACGTTTACCGAGCTCGAGCAGGGCTCGGCTGAGCTTCTCAAGCTCTATCTCACGCGTTTTGCCGAGCTCGCAGCCCAGGTCGAGTAGTGGCCTAGAGAGATCGATCGGCCATTACACCCACCCTCTTGGTGCGATAGCCCGGAAAGAGTCCGCTCGTATCCTCGAGCGACAGCGCTCTCTTGGCGACTTCGGTGAAAACGTCTCGGAAATCGGTCGTTACGGGAAGGTCGCGACCTTCGTAGAGGTTCCTCGGCTCGAGTCCGAGCCAATCGCCATGAACGCGCCCACCCCGGACGCCGGCGCCGAGGACCATCATCGCCGAGCCGTGTCCGTGATCCGTGCCGCCGGCACCGTTGGCAGCAACAGTGCGCCCGAACTCGGTAACCGTCAGCACGGTCACCGGCACATCCGGTCCCACATCTTCGTAAAAGGCCGCCAGCGACCCCGATAGACGACCCAACAGATTAGCCATCGATCCCGTGGCCGCGCCTTGCCGGAAGTGCGTGTCCCATCCACTGCTCTCGACGAATGCGACGCGAACGCCGAGTCCAGACTTGAGAAGCTGCGCCAGTTGTTTCAGGGGATTCTCGCCGCGCCCTCCCGGGTAGCGCACGCCCTTGCGAGGGGGCAGCGCGAGCGGGTTTTGCTCGCGAAACAATGTGACCGCTCGCGACGCCGCGGTGCCCGCGGATGCGAAGCTCGCGCTTGCGTCTTCGCGGTAGAGTTTCGCGAGCCGTTCGGCAAGAGCGCTCTCGCGGCGCGATCGAGCGAGCGAGCCAAAATCCTCGAGTGCAATCGTGTCGCGAGCACCCGCGAGCGTGCGCGGCATTTGAGGGGTCAGCGCCACGGCGTTGAAAGGGCTCGGCGCTTCGGCGCCCGACGGTTGGCGCCCTGAGAGCTCGATGAGCGCGCGTGCCAACCAGCCATCTCGCGTCGACTTCTTTCCCGGCGTGCCCGACTCCATATAGTCCTGGGCGTCGAAGTGCGAGCGCGTCGGATCCGGCGAGCCCGTATTCACAACGACCCCAAGTTGTCCCGCGCGATAAAGCGGGTAGAGAGGAGCCAACGCGGGATGGAAAGCGAAGCCTTCGCCGAGATCCAAAGTTGGGCTCTCCCCTTTTCCCGGCTCTTCGAGCGCCAAAGCACCTCGAAGCCCACGATATCTCTTGTCCCGATAGGGAACCACCATGTGGAGTGCGTCGGCAGCGCCTCGCTGAAACAATACGACCAGAACGCCAGGTTTTGCACGGTCCCCCGCTTCGAGCGCTCCCGCTCCCGCACCGCCGAGCAGCAGCAGCGTGGACCCACCCATTCTCAAGAACTCGCGCCTATCCCATCGATTTTGCATCATCACTCGATCTCCATCACTTTGCTATTGGCGCTGAAAGGCTGGGCTCGATAGAAAAAAGGCCATCTGCTCAGAGGCGGTGAGAGACTCGTCAACGGGCAGCGCCTCTGGCCGGAGCAGAACTTCGCCCGCCCAGGCTTCGAAATCCGTCGGCAGCTCTCCCGGCGTCGTGCCGGGCAAACGGCCGCCCGCGAGCTCGGTCGCGAAACGGATACGCGTGAGGATGCTCCCCGCTCCGAGCCACGACGCCGCTTGCTCGTCGTAGCCGGTTGGAGGCTGACACAAGTAGAGCGGCATCCCGAGCTCCGCCACCGTTCGGGCCAAAGCCGCGCCTCGCACTTTCGCCCCCGTCGCCCGCAGCGCGCTCGCGACGAGCTCGAGCGGCGTTTTGACCTTTTCGCTTGCCATCCCGTCTTCGACGAAGTGCTTCGAGTAGAACATCGTGCGGAGCACTTCGCGGATGTCACCTCGTGTGCGCATAAACGTCGAGGACATGTCATCTACGAGAGCGCTTCTCGGGGTATCCGAAACGAACTTCTGAGCGAGCTTGGTCGAGACGAAACGCGCCGTCGACGGATGGCGAGCAAGAAGCGCGATGACGGCATAGCCCTCGTGAATCCCGCTGGCCCCATCTTCCGTATGTTCCCCATATTCTTCGATGCGCTCGCCGAGAATGATCTTGACGCCATCATCATGGGCAAGCTCGTTGAAGAAAAAGCTTCCTTCATCCGGGAGCTTGCGGAGCATTTCGGGCATCCTCCCTCGTCCCATGCGCTCTTCGATTCTTTGTTTGACGCGCACGGCTTGCGGGCCGACGACAGACCACCCTGTGAGCGCGCGAGCCACTTCGACGACATCTTTTTGTTCATAGCCGCCATCCACGCCCAAAGTGTGGAGCTCCATCAGCTCTCGCGCATAGTTCTCGTTGATGCCGCTAATCCGTGGCGCTTTCTCCTCCTCGTCACGCATAGCGCGACGCCCTCGACCACCGCGACGTCCGAGCTGGGCGCGCAGTGCCTCGCGAGGGTCAAAGCCTTCTTTCGTATTCACCCAGTTGTCGAGATAGAAGAGCATCGCGGGGTGCTCGGCCGTGGCCGTGAGCAGTTCCTCGAAGCGGCCCAACGCGTGAGGCCGTATCACGTCGCGCTCGTAGGACGGAAGCGTCAAGAGCGTGTTCCGGTTCTTTCGCGCATAGACATTGAAGTGGTTGAACCAGAAGTCAGTCATGACTTCCTGAAGCTGTCTTTCGGAATGGACCGCCCGGTAGAGCTTGGCTTGCCAGAGCTCCCGCAGAACGAGCCCGCGGCGATCGCGCGGCGGCGGCTTCCTCTCGCCCGGTTCGTCGGAATCTCGCGCTTTGAGCATCGCTTCACGCTCCGCGCGGCTCGGTTGCGGGTATTTCCGCATCAGCTCCGTCGTGGATAGCTGCAGGTTCTCGAGCTTCTGAAGGCTCTTCAGAACCGCGCTGTCGTCGATGCGCTCGGGCTCGAGCTGCTCTTCGAGCCAAGCCTTCGTGCCTTTGGCAAGAATCGCATCCAAGTCGCCGGGTCGCGCTCCGTATGTGGCACGCGAGAGCAGGAGCCTCGCCCTCGTAACTTCATCGCCCGACGGTCCCGCCATCCCGAGCCCCGACGGCAAGGCTGCGAGGATGAGTGCAACGAAGAGCGTCCCTTTCACAGTCATGCTACTAAGACCGTGAAGAGCCTCTAAGAGTTTAAACCCTTTCTACCGCCCAACCGCTTTCTTTCTTGACCTGCTTCGCGAGCGCGTACACTTTTGGCAGCGGCCAAACATCTGATGTCGGTGCGACTCGATCGCGAATCCGTAAGCCTCGGCAATCTCATCTTGGAGCCTCTCGATTTCCGGGCTCAAGAACTCGAGAATCGTGCCGCATTCCGTACAGATCATGTGATCGTGATGGGCATGAAGAAATTTGTGCTCGAAGCGAGTGAGACCGTCCCTGAGCTCGATCGCCTCGGCGAGCTGCGCGTCCACGAAAACTTTCAAGGCGCGGTAAATCGTCGTTCGCCCTATGCGGGGGTGCTTTCTGCGAATGACGCGAAAGAGGTCATCCACGGTCATGTGACCGCTCGTATCGAGAAAATGCCCCAGCACCACGACCCGCTGCTTCGAATGTTTCAGACCGTGCTTGGTTAGATAATCGTCGAGGACTTGGAACTCCTCACGCACGTCATCCATGGCCGCCTATCTTAGTCGAAATCGACGGCTTCGATCGCTTCTGCGGTGACGCGGGAATGGGAGCCATGCCAGACGACTTCGCCATCGCGAAGCACGAGCAGTTGCGGGGACTCGTGTCGGATTCCGGTCTTTTCCTCGATGTAGTCTGAGACGGCCGGAGCGCCGAGAACCTCAACTTTATGGATGCGACGGGCCGGGTGCTCCAACAGGAACTTCTCGACTTCGGCGTGAGCGCGGGCGCTTACCCCGCACGTCGCGCTGTGTTTGAAAACGACCGCAAACGGTTCGTCGAGCAAACGGTCGAACGCTTCGTTCTCGTTCAGTGATTCCAGCACGCTTCTATCTTGGCGCAATCCCTTGCGCTTGACAAAGCGCGCCCCCAAGTCCTAACAATGGCGCCCGGAGGACGACATGAAGCGTTGGCTCTTTGGCTCGATTTTGCTGCTTCTCGTCGGCAGTGCCTGCTACTTTTTCGGCTATGCGCGCGGTAGCGCCGCGATCGCTCCCGAGGAGCGAGAGGCGCTCGAGCGCGCGTTTACCCGCTCGATGCGTGGGGTCGTTTTGGAGGGCTCGTTCACGGTCGACGGCTCCGAGCGCGGAGCTTCGACCGAGCGTTACACCGTGGAGAGCGTCGAAAAAGTCGGCGGCGACATCTGGCTCTTCCACGCGCGGCTCCAGTTCGGCGAGACCGACGTGACCTTGCCCGTCCCCGTCAAGCTTCTATGGGCGGGAGACACACCCGTTGTGAGCCTTACGGACGCGTCCATCCCGGGACTCGGCACCTATTCCGCCCGGCTCGTGTTCTTTCGCGATCGCTATGCAGGGCTCTGGTCCAGTCCGCGCACGGGCGGATATCAGTTCGGGAAAATCATCCGCGAGAACGATTGAGCCCGCGCGCGACGCCCTTTGGCCTCGGCACCCACAAACCGCAACTAAATCAATGATTTGGGTAGAAGCGGCGCATCGAGCAACAATATTGTTTCCTAGCATTGTTTCGCTTGCTTTGGCACTCTATCGAGTGTAAGTTAATGTAGTTCTGAAGGTAAAGGATTGGATGCATCTGCACGGCCGTTCTCGCTTCAAATGCGGCGGCCCGGGTGACTCTGGTCCAACCATTTCTTCCGGGGTCTCGGCATCGGCCCCGCCCACTCAAGTGCACCAACGACACAGGATCTATTTAAGGAGGATCACATGACGCTCACGCGCCGTGCGTTTTTTCGCACAGTAGGACCAGGAGCCGGCGCCCCGTCCCCTGCGATGATCACTGCTCGCGGTCGGGAAGCTCTGGAAGGCGAATTCGGTTCTGTCGAGGCGGGCATCATTCCACCAGCCGACGTGGATGAAGTTCGCATCAGCAGCAACGAGAATCCGCTCGGACCCGGACCATCCGCGATTCAGGCGATTCGCGACAATATGGACCAGTCCAACCGCTATCCGATGAACAGCCGGATCACGGATCGCGCCGTGCGGGCGCGCCTCGCCGAGCAAATCGACGGTGCGAGCGCCGAGAACATCGTGATCGCTCCGGGCTCGGGCGAGATTCTTCGCAACTGCGTTCGCGCTTTCACGAGCCCGAACCGTCCTCTCGTGACCGCCGAGTGCTCGTACGAAAGCCCCACGAGAACAGCAGCCTATTTCGATGTGCCCGTCAAGTCGGTCCCGAACGCGGCCGACCTCGGGCTCGACCTCGACAAAATGGCTGGTGCGGCCATTGGCGCCGGCCTCGTGTTCTTGTGCAACCCGAACAACCCGACGGGCACGGCGCATAGCCGCAGCGACATCAACGATTTTGTTCGCTACGTCACGAAGGCGTCCCCGTTCACCTATATTCTCGTGGACGAGGCCTATCATGAATATGTGACGAAGCCGTCTTATTCCACCGCGGCAGATCTCGCATTGACGCATCGCAACGTTCTCGTTGCGCGCACCTTCTCGAAAGCTTACGGGATGGCTGGGCTCCGTCAAGGCTGGACGCTCGCGACGAAAGAGACAGCTGCCAAGATTCGCGCTTACAAGCTCACCTTCGGGACCAACATCCTCGGGCTCGCCGCCATCATGGGGGCCCTCGACGATCCTGAGCATTTGAAGCAAGAAGTCGATCGCAACACCGAAGTTCGCAAGTACACGATGGACTTCTTCCGCGGTCATGGCTATTGGGTCTCCGACAGCCAGACCAACTTCATGTTTGCCAAGACGAACATGCCGGCGAAAGACTTCCGCGAAGCTTGTGCGAAGCACAAGGTTTCCGTAGGCCGCGACTTCCCGCCTTTCGAGAAGACGCATGCACGCATCTCGATCGGCACCATGGAGGAGATGAAGCGCGCCACGGAAGTTTTCACCGAGGTGCTTGGTCTTTCAGCTACCGACGCTGGTGCCGGCAGCAACTAATCGACGCCCACATGAGCAAAATGTCTAACGAGTTTAGAGAAACTGAGGAGGTTGCTATGTCGCAATCGCGACGTGATTTCATGAAAAACTTGGGCGTCGGTGCAGCGGGTGCCTACACGGCTACGCTCATCAGCACGCGCAAACAGGAGTCCATCGCCTTCGCCGCCGAAGTCGGGCTCCCCGTGGACGAGGTGATAAACCTCGCCAATAACGAGAATCCAATGGGCCCCGGAAAACCGGTGCTCGACGCTATCGACCGAGCTCTCGGCGGGCACGGCGAAAAGCCTGGCCGCTACCCGTTCCCCTATACGACACCGCTCAACGAAGCGCTTGCTGCAAAGTGGAACGTAAAGCCAGAGAACGTGCTCGTAGGCGCGGGCTCGACGCAGATCCTCGTCAACGCGACCCACACCTACACCTCGAACCAGAAAGCTCTCGTGGGCTCGCTCCCAACTTACGAGGAGTGCTTCGGTTACGCGTCTCTCGTCGGCCACAAGACGAAAGCGGTTCCGCTCACGAGCACCTTTTCGACGGATCTAGACCAAACGTTCTACGCTTGCAAGGGCGCCGGGATGCTCTTCTATTGCAACCCGAACAACCCGGTAGCCTCGCTCGTCGATCCCGCCGAGAGCAAGGAGTTCATCCCGCGCGTTCTCAAGATGAACAAAGACCTCCGGATCCTCGTTGACGAAGCCTATATCGACTACGTCACGACGCCGGGCCACGAGACGATGATCCCGCAGGCGATCGAGAACCCGCGTCTCATCGTCGCGCGCACGTTCTCGAAAGCTTATGGAATGGCTGGGCTTCGTATCGGCTACGCCATCGCGCACGAAGATACGGTCAAAGAGCTCAACAAGTTCCACATGGGCAACTCCGTGTCTAGCTTGAGCTATGCCGCCGCCATCGCAGCGCTGGAACGCGACGCGAGCGACCCGAGCTTCATCCCGAACGAGCAAAAACGGAACAACGAAGCGCGCAGCTTCACGCGCAAGTGGTTCCACGATCATGGGTACAAGGACACCGAAGCCCAGGCCAACTTCCTGTTCGTCGACGTTCAAATGCCCATCGAAGACTTCCAGGGCGCGTGCCGCAAGGAAGGCGTCCGCGTCGGCCGTCCCTTCCCGCCGCTCTGGACGCATTGCCGCATCTCCATCGGCACGATGGAGGAGATGCAAAAGGCCGTCAAGGTCTTCGACAAGGTTCTGAGCGCAGCCAAAGCAATGGCTGCGTAGCCACCGTCAACGAAAAGGCTGCCGCTCCCGCACGGGGGCGGCAGCCTTTTTTTGTTTCGCCGGTATAGTTTATGCCTTCTGGAACGGGTCTCGTTCATGCTCATGAAGAAGAACAGAATCAAGACGGCCGTCCCTTTCGACCGACATTTCGTGCTTGCCGGTTTCGATAGCTGGCCGTAACAAGGAGCACCTAATGAAGCGGCGCGAGTTTCTAGGAACGCTTCCGGTCGTCGGAGCCGCTGTATCACTGAAGGCAGCGACCCCCGGCCCGAAGATCGACATTCACAATCACTATTACCCGGAAACCTATTTCCAGACGATTCGGGACCTCGCGGGCGACGACTATACGTTCGACTCCGACGCGACGGGGACGACCATCATCAAGTTCCGTGGCGCAAGATTCTTCGGCATCCAGCCACCCATGACCGACGTGTCGCTGCGGCTCGAAGCCATGGACCGCGTCGGGATCGACGTGCAAGTCCTCTCCGTCTCGGTTCCCAATGTCTACTTCGCTCGCGTCGACCAAGAGCCCGAGATCGCGCGCGGCATCAACGACGCCTATGCCGAGCTCATAGCCCGCTATCCCCAACGTTTCAAAGGTTTCGCCTCGGTCCCGATGAGCGTCCCCGACGCGGCCCTCGCGGAGCTCGAGCGCGCCATCGATGTGCTTAAACTGAATGGCGTCATCATGATGAGTCACATCCGGAGTAAACCACTCACGGATCCGAGCTTCCGTCCGTTCTTCGAAGAAGCCAACCGCAAGAAGCTCTGCATTCTCATCCACCCCATGATGCCCACGGGAATGGCAGAGCAGCTTCGTGAATACGTTCTCGGACCGATCGTCGGTTTTCTCTTCGACAGCACGCTCGCGGTGGCTCGCATGTGCTACGACGGCCTGCTGCGCGACTTCCCCGACATCCGTTGGGTCATCCCGCATCTCGGGGGCGCCATCCCCTACCTCATGGCGCGCATCGACCAGGGCCATCACGACTTCGTGGCATGCCGCGAGAAGATCGACGAGCTACCGAGCACCTATCTCAAGAAGCTCTATTTCGGCACGGTCGCCTCGAGCCCGTACACCGTGAGCATGGTCCGAGACCTGATCGGAACCGACCACATTGCACTCGGGACAGATTACCCTCACCTTCTCGGTTCGATCGACGGCTCCGTCCAGACGATCGAGGCGATGCGCATCCCCGACGCCGAAAAACAGCGTATCTTCAGCGGCACCGCCCTCGCGATACTCAACAACATCTAAGATCAATATTAAAAAAGCGTAACGCAAAGGCGCAAAGGCGCAAAGAAAAACAAGAAAAACGAATCTGAGAGGAAATGCTCTTGTCGCTTAGTTTGTGACCTTTGGTCTGCGAGCCATGAGAACGGCTCGCAAAATTCCACCGGCAGTTTCGCCATTTTTTTCTTTTCCACTAACTTTCAGTTCTTGCTTTTTTTCTTTGCGACTTTGCGACTTTGCGACTTTGCGTTACGCTTTTCTTATTATTGGTCTAGCGACGCCGCCAAGAAAGCTCAAGTACCGCTTTTTAGCTCGACAACGATGACTTCCATCGTTCCCGGGCCTTCGTTCAAATCTCCGTGCAGCACGCCCGGCGGGTCTTTGTCCAGCCAATAGGCTTGGCCCGCTTTCCACTCATAAGTGTCGACCTGCTCGTTCTTTTCGTTGATGACTTTGAGGGTGCCGTCGGTCAGCGCGATGAGCGCGCGGCCGTTCTCGTGCCGGTGTAGCCGGAGCGGCTGGTTCGGAAGGATGATGCTCTTCCAGACTTTGACGTACTCGTTCTCGAATTGCGGTTCGCGACGACTGCGCTGCTCCTGAATAGCGAGGGTCACGCCTGATGAGACGATAGCCGTTGCCAGAACGACCAGTAGAAGTTTCGTTTTCGACATAGTTTCACTCCGCTTCGTAAAGAACCTTACCGCCGACGATGGTAGCGACGATGCTACCGTCGAAGAGCTTTCCCGGCTCCGTCGCACCCACGACGAGCGGGTCGATATCCATGATCGTGATGTCTGCCCATTTGCCTACTTCGAGCGTCCCGGTCTCGTTCTCGAGACCGCCGGCATAGGCGCCCCAGATCGTATAGCCACGCACCGCCTCCTCAGGGGTCATTCGCTCCTCCGGATACCAGCCCTCCGGAGATTTCCGGTCCCTGTCGCGCCGCGTGATCGCGGAGTGAAGGCCGTAGAAGATGCTGTGATCAGAGCCGATGAGGTCCGAGTTGAAAGCGAGGCGAACACCGGCTTGTCGCAACGTGCGCCACGCATAGGCGCCTCGCGCACGGTGCGGCCCTAGCCGATCCTCGGCCCATGCCTGGTCTTCGGCACAATGCGGCGGTTCCATCGACGCGATGATGTCGAGCTCCGAGAAACGCGCAAAGTCGTCCGGATGCACGACCTGGGCGTGCTCGATCCGGTGGCGAAGCTTTTTCGTCTCTGGGTCAGCTTCGACAACCGAGGCGAAAAAATCCAGCGTCTCCCGATTGCCCGCGTCGCCGATCGCATGGATACCGACTTGAAAGCCCGAGCGCATCATCTCCGCGACGAGCTCCATGTCGAACCCGTACTCGTCGCCCGCGACGCCTTGATGACCGGGATGGTCCGAGTAATCCTCGAGCAGACGCGCTCCACGTGAGCCTAGCGCTCCGTCGTAATAGGCCTTGACGGAGCGCGTGATGAGCATGCGGTCATTGTCTTGAACGGGTCCTTTCTCGAGCCACTTGCGGCAGAGCTCGCCATCACGCGCCGACAACATAGCGTAAACACGAATCGGAAGCCCACCCCTTTTCTCGAGCGACTCGAGCACCTCCATGAAACGGCTCCCGACGCCCGCCTCGTGGACCTGAACGTAGCCGTCCCGCGCCATGCGATCGAGGCCGGCGACGACGTAACCCTCGAACTGTTCGTCCGTGGGCTCGGGTATCGCGGCGTCAAGGAGCAAACTGGCGCGATTGAGCACGATGCCGGTCAGGTTGCCGCTCGCATCCCTCAAAATCTCTCCCCCGCTAGGGTCGGGGGTGTCCCGAGTGATCGAAGCCGCCTCGAACGCTTTCTCGTTCGCCCAGACGGCAAACCCGTGCAGGCTGTCCATCACGACGGGGTTGTTCGGAAACGTCTCGTTGAGCAAATCCCACGTCGGGTAGCGCGACGCCCAGGCACCTTCGTCCCAACCGCGCGCAAGTATCCAGTCCCCGTCCGCAACCTCTCCGGTCGCGTCCACAACCCGCTGGACGGCCTCTTCCTCCGTCTCGACACCGATGAGATTGACCTGTACTTCGAGCTGGCCGAGGCCCACGACATGCGTATGCGAGTCGATCAGCCCCGGCAAGACCGTAGCGCCAGCCACGTCCATGACACGCGTCGAGCTACCCTTGTAGCGCTCGACCTCTGCATTCGTGCCGACGAAAAGGATTTCGCCATCCTTCACCGCGAGCGCCTCCGCATCCGGACTCCATCCCGAATCCGAGTGAGGCGCGTCGGAGGCGGGAGCGCCGTCGGGAGCGGGCTCGGCCCAACCGAACGTGTAGATCCGACCGTTTTGAACGATGAGGTCGGCGGGTTCCTCGGGCTCGGGAGTGGCGCATCCGAGAGCAAACGCGAGGATACACAGTGAGAGCAAAACCTTACGATCCATCCATGCCTCCAATTCGCGCGGGATTATAAGCCTCTCGAGGCCAGAGCGCCATTCCGTCACCGTTGTCGACTAGACCCCGTCGACATAGGTCACCTCCGCGCTAGACTCTAGGCGCGACGAACGAGGTAATCGACCCCGTAAATCACCAAACCGAGCATCAGCGTCGCCAGGCCCGCGAGCGATTCTTCCGGCCGCGTAACGAGCATGAAGCTCAAGCTCCACGCACTGAGCACGAGGAAGATGATCGGCGGCCACGGATAGCCCCAAGTACGATAGGGCCGCTCGAGCTCCGGCTCCCGGTGCCTCGAGACGAAGATACCCGCGACGGTCAGCGCCGTGATCAAGTTGAGCGTGAAGCCCGCGTAGAGAAGCACCTGTTGGAACGTCGCCGTGTAGATGAAGCCGAACGTGAGGGCGCACTGCACCACCATCGCGTAGGTCGGGATGCCGCCCGCGCTCTTGTATGAAAGCGAGCGCAGAAGCGGTACATCCTCCCCCATGACCTGCACGATCCGCGGCCCGAGATAGATCATCACGCTGACGGTCGACGTAAGAATGAGCGCAATCGTCACCGCCATGAGATTCGCGCCGGCTTCGCCGAAGATCTTCGACGCCGAGAGATAGCCGACCTCGATCTGACCCGCGAGCTCAGGAAACGGCACCGTGTACATGAACGCGTAGTTCACAAGGATGTAGAGAACGAACACAACAGAGGTGCCCAGAACAAGAGCCCGAGTCAGATCCCGCCGTGGCGACTCCATCTCGCCAACGATGTAGATAGCCGCATTCCACCCGGTGTAAGCGAAGGAGACGTAGACGAGCGAGACGGCGAAAGCCGGTGTCATGATGAGACCCCAATCGCCCGGAACCGGAAACGGGGTCACGTCTTGAGGAACGCGCACATAATAAGCGGAGCCAATCAAGACGAGCAGGAGCAGCACCTTAAGGATCGTCAAAACGTTGGTGAAACGCGTCCCCCACCACACACTGCTGCCGTGCAGAACTGTGAAGAACAAGACGAGAGCCGCCGCTGTGTGCACGACGGGAACCGCGGGTAAGGCGGTCGCAAGGTAAGTGGCGAAGGCGATGGCCGCGAGCGCGGTGGGCGCGGCAAAGCCTACAGTCGCGGAGACCCAGCCCGAGAGAAAGCCGAGCACGGGGTGCACGATCCGCGACAGCAAATGATACTCGCCGCCCGAGCGCGGGAGTGCCGTGCCGAGCTCTCCATAGGTAAGCGCTCCGCAGAGAGCCGCGACCCCGCCGAGCACCCACAACATCATAACCGGAAAGCCCGAAGGGATATCGACGACCTGAAACCCGAGACTGGTAAAGATACCGGTCCCGACCATGTTGGCGATCACCATGAAGGTCGCCGTCCAGAAACCGATCTTGACCGACTCGCGCTTCATGTAGACGCGCTAGCTTCTCGAGACCACCACCGGAAACAGCTCGTGCTCCATCGGGTCGCCGGGCTCGAGGTCGAGCCCTGGAAAAGGCGGCGACGTCGTGAAGGGCCGCTCCGCGAAAACGGCGTCATCTCCTAGCCAGCGGGTCGCGATGGCTCGGCGTCTCGTCGCGTGCGTTGCCGTTCCCGGCGCGCCATGCACCGTCTTCATGTGGAAGGCGATCGCGTCTCCGAGCTCGAGCGTCCAGGACAGGATCTCGTAGTCGCCTCTCTTGGCCTCGATATCCGGAAGGTCTTCGAATCGCTCGAACGCGCCGTCATACGGGCGATGGTCGACGAACTTCAGCGGTGTGAACATCCGGTTCCAGAGGTGGGAGCCGGCGACGAACTCGGGACACACCAATTGGGGCACAGGGTCGAGAGGAAGCCAAATGCTGCACACTTGCTCCCCGTCAACGCAGTAATAAGGCTGGTCCTGGTGCCAGGGACTGATCTCCCGCGTACCTGGCTCTTTGACGAGCACGTGCTCGTGAAAAAAGCGCACCGTGCTCGACCCTAAGAGCTCGGCGACCGTGTCCCCAATTCCAGAATCGAAGACGAAGCTCCGATATTCCGAGAAGCGCTGCCAATTGCAATAGTCATCGACGAAATCGCCAGGGGAGCCTGGAGCCGTATAACGACATCCATACGGGCTGGGATCGTTCAGATTCTTCTCGAGCCCTTCGGCCAATACGTCTAGCCACGAAAGATCGACCACTTGCCGAAGACAGGCAGCGCCTTTCTCCCGAAACGCTCGAAGGTCTTCCCTCGCGACCGCAGCGCTCACTGACTCGTTTCCGCCAAATGGGCACGCACTTCTCTGAGGCGCGGTGTCGATTCGCTGTCGACCCAAATCTCTGCCAGTTGTGCGTAATAGCCTCGCGCTTTGTCGTGGTCGTTCAGCTTGTCCGCTGCCCGCGCCGCACCGAGAAGTGATTGGGTGCGGTTCGGCATGCGGGCGACCATCCCTTCATAGGCTCTCGCGGCCTCTTCGATCCGGCCCGCCTCCATGAGGACATGGGCGTAGAGCTCCCTCGGCGGAACCATCGGTTCGGGCGGGCCATAGGCCGGGTGCATTTCTTTCTCTTTTTCGACCGCCGATTCCATGAAACGCACCGCTTCGTCGTTGTTCCCTTCCGCCAATCGCACGAGCGCGGCCACCTCGCGATGAGCCACCGCGGCCGATATCTTCAAATCTTCGAGCGTGACTTGACCTTGCAAATAGGACTTGAGGCCCGCCGTGTCCTCCCCTTGAAGCGTCTCGAGGCGTCCTTCGATCTTTTTCGCCGTGTCTACGTCACCCTTCTCAAGAGACTGCATCGCAGCCGCGAGCAGCAGAAAGACATCGCCCGCCGATCGTTCAGCCATGAGCTCCTCGACGGGAAAAGTGAACGCGTCCCATGCTTCAGCTTCGATCACGTAACGCGCTCGCATGTTCGAAAGTGTCGCTTTGATTCGCGACGTCGTCTCGTCGCGCTCGCCGATCGGCCGTATAGCCTCGATGCACTCTCTCGCTTTCGCGAGCTCACCTCGTTGCAGTTGGCCATATTGCATCCATGCGAGGGCATGAAAGTCCCGGCGCGTATCGGATAGCCCGCGGCGCTCCGCCCACTCTACCGAAGCCTGGTAGGCGCGCTCATTCGCCTTCTCGACTTTTTTCCATTGGCCAAGCTGCACGAAGATATGCGCAGGCATGTGGAGCGCATGCTCGACATCGGGCGCGATCTCCGCGAAACGGTCGGCCGCGTAGAGCGCAAGAGGCGCGTGCAGGGGATCGTCGAAAGCGTGAATGATGTAGTGAGCCGCACCCGGATGCCTCGGGTTGTCGCGGAAGACCTCTTGTGCCACAGCGGCCGCCTTCATCTGCTGGTTGAAATCATCCCCCGAGCGGCCCACGCTTCCAAGAAGCGCGAGCGCGTAGAAAGCACGCGCTTCTTCGTCGGGATAGCGGTCGACGAGCTCTCCCATCGCCTCGGCATAGGCCCAATCGCGAGTGCTCTTGTCAGAAGCGCCGTAGAGAATCTCGACCGCTTCCATCCACATCTTTTCTCGATCGGTCTTGGCTTTGGCAATCCGCGCGGCACGGGTGGGCGCGAGCTTCGCGAGAGCTTGGCGCGCCGCCGGAAGGTCCTGACGTGTCGGCGACGAGAGCGGGTTCGCGTTGAGCGCCATCGCTTCGCCCCAATAGGCGAGAGCGAAGTCCGGGTCGAGCTCCTGGGCTTTTTGAAACCGGTCGATAGCGTCCTCGAAGCCGAAGCTGTGTAAGATCGCAACGCCCCTCAGGAAATGCTCCTGCGCTAGAGGCGACGCCGAAGTCTCGAAAGTGATGTCTCCGACTTGCGCCTGCGCGTCCTGCACCTGTTGTCCCGCTGCCGCACACAAGCTGAACGCCACCAAGAATTTTCTCATCAGAACACCTCCAAGTCGGCGTGAGTCTACCACGGGTCAAAATCTGATAAAACGTTCATGCACATGCGGCGCGACACCAAAACGAGCATGCTCCTTCTCCCGAGCGGTGCTATCTACACAGCGTTGTTGTTAGCCCCTATCGCCCTGCTCCTAAGAACGAGCCTTCTTCCCGAAGGGCCGGGAGCACCGCTCGAAGGACCTCTGAGCCTCTCGAGCTACGCCGCTCTCGCCGACCCCTATTACGGGGCGATCTTTGTTCGCACTCTGCGCATCGCAGCGCTCACGACGTTGTTTTGTCTCCTTCTCGGCTATCCGCTGGCCCTATCCGTTTCACGGTCGCGGGGAACGTGGCGTAGGCTGCAGCTTCTACTCCTCGTCTCCCCTCTTTTCGTCTCGGTCGTCGTGCGCGCCTATGGCTGGATGCTTCTTCTGGGGAATCGAGGTTTGGTGAACTCGGCGCTGCTATCGATCGGCGTCATCGATGCTCCGATCCGCCTGTTGTACAGCGAAGGGGCCGTCGTCCTGGCGCTCGTCGAAGCGCTGCTTCCATTCATGGCCATCTCGATCCTCGCGATCCTCGACCGGCTCGCACCCGAGCTCGAAGAGGCCGCGCGCGGGCTCGGAGCCTCGAAGTTCGAGACCTTCCGGCACGTCACGCTTCCACTCTCGCTACCGGGCGCTCTCTCGGGCGCGCTCCTAGTCTTCATGGTCAGCATGGGAAGCTACGCGACTCCAGCGCTCATCGGCGGCGCCCGGATCCGCGTTGTCGTCACCGAGATCTACACGCAAGTGATGGCCGTCTTCAATTGGCCGCTCGCGGCCTCGCTCTCGTTGACACTCCTCGCACTCGCTCTGGTCGTGGCCCAGCTCGCCCGGAGGCTCGAAGCTCGAGGGCTCTAATCATGATGCGGGCACTCGTCGCTCCTCTCTACGGCTTTCTGCTCGCCGCGCCCCTCATCGTCGTCTATTACTCCTTCAGCCCTGGGGTCGTTCTGGAGTTTCCCCCAAAGGAGTTCACGCTCACATGGTATGAAAATCTCTTCGAGCGGCAGAGGCTAGTCCAAGCCATCGGGGTGAGCGTGTTCGTTGCGACCTTCGCGACCGCGGTCGCGCTCATCGCCGGTGTCCCCGCTGCCTATGCACTCACGCGCGGTCGTTTCGTCGGCCGTCACGCCCTGGCGGCGCTTTTTCTTTCGCCGCTCGTACTTCCCGGTCTCGTCCTGGCGCTCGGCCTCTTGATGGCAATGAGCACTCTCGCTCCAGGCCTCGTCGGCACCGTTTGGCCGCTTTTAGGCGCCCACGGGCTCATTACGCTCCCGTGGGTCATCCGTGCCGTTTCCGCAAGTCTCGAGACAGCGGATCCGCACCTCGAAGATGCGGCCCGGGGTCTCGGCGCCACGCCCCTCGCAGCGTTTTTTCTCGTCACTCTTCCCGCGATTCGACCGGGCGTCACCGCGGCCGCAGCCTTCGCCTTCATCGTGTCGTTTGGCAACTTTGCCCTCTCGATGTTCTTTACCAGCGGCACGGTAACGACGCTTCCCGTGGCGATCTTCGAATATATCGACCAGTTTCAGGATCCAACTGTCGCCGCCGCGAGCACACTCGTGATCGTGGGTACGGCCGTCCTCGTAGGGCTGACCGCGCCGCCCAGAAAGATGGAGCTTCCATGAAGAAATGGACTCTGCTACTCGCCTTCCTCACTGCTTGCGGCTCCGAGCCGAGCCATCGGAAAGTGCTCCGGGTCGCGATGCCTCCGGGGCGCATCGCCGATTTCGAGCGCGTCCTCGCCCCGGATTTCGAAGAGGCCACGGGCGCCATCATCGAGACGCTCGGCATGCGCTCGTCGGACCAAGTCGCGCGGCTGCGTATCGAGAAAGACAACGCCTCGATGGACGTCCTTTGGATCGACTTCGGCGAAGCGCAGCTTCTTGCAAGAGAAAACCTACTGGCGAAAGTCGATGAGAGCGACCTTCCAAATCTTCGCGAAGTTCGTGACGAAGCGCGGAGCCCCGCGGGCATCGCGCCGATCACGTTCTCCTCCGCGCTCGGCTTTCTCTACAACGAAGAGCGTCTCCCGGAGCCGCCAAGCTCGTGGGCCGAGCTTTGGGCGCCGCACTTGCGCGGAGAGCTCGCACTCTTCGACTTTGGCAGCACGATCGGACCCGTCTTTCTCGTGATGGCCGCCCGCATCGCCGGCGGCGGTGAATCCAACATCGAGCCTGGCTTCGAGAAGCTCAGAGAGCTGTCCGAGCACGCGGTCATATTCCAGTCGAGCGGGCCCGCAAACAACCTCATGGTGGCGCAGGGTGAAGCCGGCCTCACCTTCGGCCTGGCGAGCCAAACCCTCGACCTCGCGTCTAAAGGCGCGCCGGTCGCGTGGCACGTTCCCGAAGAAGGCGCCATCGCGCTGCCCCAAGGTTTCCAAATCGCCGCGGGTGCGAAGGAGCCCGAGCTCGCGCGCGCTTTTGTCAATTACACGCTCGACGTCGAGACACAAACCCGCCTCGCGGAAGAGCTCCTTCTCGTCGTCACCAACAAGAACGTCACGCTGTCGCCGGAGACTAGCGCGCTGGTACCCCTCGACAATATTATCTATTTGGACTTCGAGACCATTGGCCGCGAGCGCGGCGCATGGACGGATCGTTTCAACCGTGAAATCCTCTCTCCGTAAGATCGCCGCGACCCTCGCGTCACTGACGTGGCGAGATTTCAGCGGATCCGCCCGCGCGCGCGTTGCCGAGCTTCTCCTCGACGTCTTCGCTTGCGCCGCGGAGGGCCGGCGCGCTGACCCGTACCCGGACTTCATACCCGGCTCCGACGGTGACGCTTCGCTATGGTTTGCCGACACGACACGGGACCCGTCGCACGCGGCGCTCGTGAACGGCACGCTCGCGCATCACGCCGAGCTCGATGACGGGAACCCGCGCGCAAGCCTTCACGGCGGCGTCACCATCATCCCCGCGGCGCTCGCCGTCGCCGAGACAACCGGCGCCACAGGCGAAGCGCTCCTCGCAGCTATCGCAAGCGGTTACAGCGCAGCGGTCGCTTGCGGCCGCCCGCTCAAGAACGGCATCGAGACTCACCGGCTCCACGCGCCGAGCATGGTCGGATGTTTCGGCGCCGCCGCGGCGGCCGCCCGTCTTTTCGACGCCGACGAAGACATAATGACGGGCGCTCTCGCGCTCGCGGGAACGCTCATGCCGCTCGGGCCTTTCGAGAGCTTCACCCGAGGCGCCAGCGTGAAAGATCTCTACGGCGGCTACCCCGCTTATATCGGTGTCCAGGCCGCGCTCTTATCACGAAGCGGCGTGCACGGTCCGGACGAGCTCTTCGAGTCCAAGCGTGACGGCGTCGGAGCTTTCCTGGGACACGCGGCGACGCCTGCATTCGAGCTCGATCTCGACGAAGTCATGCACGTCGAGCTCAAGCCATGGTCCGCCTGTCGCTCCGTGCACGCCACTTTGACGGCCCTCGAGAAACTTCTACCGATCACGGTGCCGATTACTTCCGTGCACGTCGAGACCTACGCCTTTGCCGCGGAGCTCAGTCGGGACGCCGACGCCA
>SMYC01000123.1 GCA_004356105.1 Acidobacteriota bacterium
AAGGATCTTGATTCACGACAACGACGGGATCTACGGCCAGTTTGGTAAAGACCGCCGGTCGCACCTTGGCTATCGCTCACACCTTGATTATTGGCTGAAGGAAACCATAGGCATCCGGGGTATTCCCATCACGCCAGGCTGTCCACAGGAGACGCCGCATATCGAACGCTTCAACCGGACTCTACGCGAGGAAGCTCTCAATCATTTTGTCTTCTTCGGTGAAGCCCACGTTCATCGTGTGGTTTCGGAATACATCCGATTTTTTCATGGAGCTCGACCGCATCAAGGATTGTGTGGGATCCCAGATCCATGTTCGGATTTAGAATTCGCGCAGCATTCTCCGAGCAACGGAAGTGTCATTCGACTTCCAGTCCTCGGCGGCGTTCAAGGCGACTACCGACGCGCAGCGTGAAGCTCGAGCATGACCCGCGACAGCTCGGTCAGCGACGCTGCGACCCGCAAGTTGACGAGTTGATAACTCTATCGGCTGCAGCTGTGTTTTACAGTCGTCGGATCGTGCGGAGTTTACAGGTCGCTTGGCACAAAAACGTCGGAAAACGACTAAGGCTAAGGATAAAGGCTAAACCCCGGAGCACCGGAATTTTCGGGGATTACGGATTACGGTGGCGTGAAAACAAACGAGGACGCTGTCAGTTCTGAGCCCCGAAGGCGTACAGAATGCCGTCCTGGGAGCCGATGACGACCCGTCCACCGGCGAGCGCAGGGGAGGCGACGAACGGAGCGCCCGCGTCGAACTGCCACAACTTCTCACCGGTCGCGAGATCGAAAACGTAGAAGCGGCCGTCGCCCGAGCCGATATAGACGCGGTTGCCCGCGATGACGGGGGAGGACTCTACACGCGCGCCCGTACGGTAGGTCCAGAGCGAGGCGCCCGTCTCTTGATCGATCGCGTGCACGATCTTGTCACGCCCGCCGATGACGACGACGCCATTCGCCACCGCCGGGGAGGAATAGAAAGGGAAATGGCGGACCGGGTGCTCATAGCGCCAGAGGTACTCCTTGTTCTTCAGGTCGACGGCAAGCACGTCGTTGTTGAACGTCCCGTAATAAGCGATGCCGTCGACGAGAGCCGGGGAGGAGGCCGTATAGGCGCCCGAGTCCATCTGTAGCTTTTCGGTGCCGTCTTCGAGGTCGATGCCGCGCAGCAAGGCGTCGCATCCTGTCACGTAAACGAGCTCGCCGTCATATCCGGGCGTGCTATGAAGAGGCCCGAGGCTTTCGAACGTCCACTGAAGCTCGCCCGTCTTGCGGTCGAGCGAGTATAGGTGCTCGTCATAGGACGCGATGAGCACGCGGTCGCCGATGACGACGGGAGAAGCTTTGATCTCCGCGCCGGTCTCGAAGGTCCAGCGGGTCTCGCCGTTCGAGGCGTCGAAAGCGTGCACGACGCCGAGCAAGTCGCCGACATAGACGATGCCGTCGAACACCATTGGCGAGGATTCGCCGAAGCGGTCCTCCTCTTCACCGAAATCGCGCTTCCAGAGGACCGAGCCGTCGTCGAGGGCGAGCGCGGCGACTAGCCCCGGCAGCGCGGTCATATAGACGACGTTGTCGACGATGGCGGCGGAGGAGTCGATGGAAAAGCCGGCCTCGAAGCTCCAGAGAAGCGTCAGCTCGTCGGGGATCTCGGCGGCAGAGCGTCCCGTCCGCATCGGGCTTCCGCGAAACTGATTCCACGTGTCTTTCGGGGCGACGGTCTCTTGCGACGCGACCGCCAACAAAGCAAGGACACTCAGTAGGCGCATCGATAAATCTCCAGAGCGGCCGCTTCGTCGAAGGGCCGCGGGTTGAAGTTTCCCGTCCACTGCTTCGTGGCGGCACGGGCGAGGCTCGGAAGGTCTTCTTCCGGGATGCCGTCATCACGGAGTCGCCGCGGAAGGCCTCCGAGCTCGGCAAGCTCTTCGAGACGGCTCGCGAGCGACGCGCCATCTTGGTGGAGCGCTGCGTAATCCTGCGCCACCCTATCCGTGTTGAAGCGCACCACGCTCGGCAAGCACATCGCGATGGCGCGCCCATGCGCGGTACCGTAGCGCTGGGTGAGGGGGTTCGCGCACGCATGGGTGGCACCGAGCATCGAGTTCTCGATGGCGACCCCTGCATAGAAAGCACCGAGCTGCATCGCGCTCCGCGCTTCGAGGTCTTCGGGCTCTTCGAGAACACGGGCGTAGTTTCCGTTGAGCAATCGAAAAGCCTCTCGGGAGTAAAGGTCGGACATGGCGTTTCTCTTCGTCGTCACGGCAGTCTCGACAGCATGGGCAAGGGCATCGTAGCCCGTGATTGCAGTGACCGCCGTCGGCTGGCTTACGGTGAGCTCGGGGTCGAGAAGAGCTAGGCGAAAGCGCGAGGTGAGGTCCGAGCAGGCCATCTTCACATGTGTTTTCGCGTCCGAGATGAGCGCGTAGGATTGCGCCTCGCTCCCGGTCCCCGATGTCGTTGGGACGCCAATCATAGGCAGAAGCGGCTCTTTGTTCTTTGCGAAGCCGACATAGTCGCTGATGACACCACCATTGGTGAGGACGAAGTTGACGGCCTTGGCGCAATCCATCGAGCTTCCACCACCGAAGCCGATTAACGAATCGATGTTCTTCGAGGCTGCGAACGCGCGTCCGCGCTCGACCATGTCGGTGTCGGGGTTCTCTGCAAAATCGCTGAAGACGAAGACTTCGATCCCGGCGCGCGAAAGCACGCCAAGGGCGCGATCGACGTGTGACGTCGCGAGAAGTCCGGAATCGGCCGTCAACACCGTGCGCTCAAAGCCGAGCTCTTTCGCGAGCTCGCCTAGGCGGTCGAGAGCGCCGCGGCCGAACACAACCCGCGGCTCGGGCCGGTACTCGAAAGATTCCACGCTCTATTCGATGGCGAGCGCGAACAGCTGATTCCGGCTCGCGATGTATAAGACGCCGTGCGCGGGAACCGCTGTCCCGTAGACGGAGCTCCCGAGGTTCATCTCGACGAGAACTTTTTCTTCTTTGCCTGGGGCGAGCACGACGACATCGCCGTCTTCGTCCCCGAGATAGATCTTGCCGTCGACGACCATGGGCGACGACCAGACGGCCGCGAAGGTGTCGTGCACCCAATACGGCTCTCCTGTCTCGACGTTCAGCGCATGGAAGAAACCGCTGAAGTCCGGCATATAGATGATGCCCTCATGGATCGCCGGCGTCGAGATCGAGCGGCGGATCTTGTCGTAATGCCAGACGCGGCCGGTTTGGGTGATGTCGCCGCGTTTGGTCGCGTCGATAGCGTAGAAGTGCCCCACACCCTCACCGTGCTCCGGGTCCTGACCGTTCGCGATATAGACCTTGTCGTTGTAGATCACGGGTGTACTGATGATGTTGTTGCGTGTTTTCGGCCAGGTAGTACCGGGCGGGTTGGTGTCGAACTCCCACAGCTTTTCACCCGTCTCGGCTACGTAGCCGCGCACCCAGCCGTCGCCTTCGCCCATCACGACTTGAGCGACGCCTCCGATCTCGCCGACAGCCGCGGAGGACCACTGCCCGTGAAGGATTTTCTCTCCTACGGGGTTGTTCTCCCACACGAGCTCGCCCGTGTTCTTGTTGATGGCTACCAGGTCGGGGCTCAGCGGAGATGGGATATTGACGTGGCTTTCGTCATGTCCGTTCGAAGTGTTCACGAAAATCAAGTCGCCATACATCACCGGCGACGAGTTGGACATGTTGTGCGGGAAGGCGCCGAGCTCTTCCATCATGTCGAACTTCCAGATGATGTCACCGTCCTGCGGACTCTTGTACTGCTCGTCCTGATAGGGTCCGTCGTTCTCGCCGTCGAGAAAGCCCTCGGTGTCGAGCGCGAGCACTTCGCCTCTGTTGGTGACGTAGTAGAGCACGTCGCCGTCGACGAGCGGCGAGGAGCAAACGCCTTGGAACGGCCAATCGTTGACGCGGCCTGCGGGGTGCTTGTCGGTGACCATTTGCCACAGGAATTTACCGTCGGCCGCGTTGATCGCGACGAGAACGCCTTTGTCTCCCGGCATCTCTTTGTCATAGAGCGCCTCGTTGTTCGTTCCGACAAAGACTTTGCCGTTCGCCACAACGGGGTTCCCATAGGTCTGGGAGCCGAGCGCGGCGACCCATTTCACGTTGGTGCCGGTATTGACATCCCACTCGAGGGGAAGGCCGGTCATTGAGGACACCATGTTGCGATCGGCGCTGCCGCCCCACATGGTCCAATCACCGTCCTTGGAATCGTCAGCGTGGACGTCGAGGGTGGCCATGATCGCTAAGAAGGAAAGTGCGGTTGCCCAAACGAGCTTTTTCATCATCCTGCCTTTCATTCGTTGGCTCGTACTTCGAGATTGTCGATCAACACTTCGGTCGGCAAGGCGTCGGCGAAGATGCCGGGACTCCCTTGACGGCTCGGGTTCTCGTCGCGCCGCTCGACTTGCCACTCGGACGGCTCGGCCTCGCTGCGCAGCCACACTTTGCCGCGGGCCCGCACAGAGCCGTCCTCTAGCGTCGCGACTTCGAGCTTCATTCGGTACCACGTGTCCGGCTCCCACTTGAACGAGACTCTTGCGGTGCGCTCGGTCTCGGGCTGCCACGACTGGAGCTCGAGCCGCTGATGGCTTCCGAGAAGCATCAATAGATATCGCTGCGCAATAAGGCCGGCATGTCCCATTTGACGGCGCTGCCTCGTGGCAAGGACGTCCGCTTGCACCGTGTAGTCGGACCAGTCCGAAGGTCCCAGGAACACGCGCGCTCGGTGGAGAAAAGGATTGTCGGCCTTCTTCACGAGCACCTTTTCGCCGTCGACCTCGCGGATCTCGAACTTTCCCGTAGCATTGATCCACGGCCGCGGGACACGATCGAGCGCGTCGAAATTCTCGCTCCACGGAAGAGGCGGGATCACGCGCGCGCGGGCCGAGCCCGATAGCTCGCCCAAGCTGGCGTGGATTTTTCCACCTTGGGGCGTCGAGCCTCGGGCCGCGGTGAAGCGCCCGCCCTCAACCGTGCCATCCAGACCTTCGAGCGACCATGTGGCTTCGCCGATCCGCGCGACCCGCACGAAACGTCCGGCCGCGTCGAACAGACGCGCTTCGAGCTCGACGGTGCCACCCGGCTCGAGTGTTACGTCTGTGGGCGCGACTTGAATCCAAGCCGGCGCGCCGGGTGTACCGCTCGGACCGGTGGATGGCGGCGGCGCCACTGATTCCTTGCGCGCCGACCCGATCGCGTAGAGCGCCTGCGCCGAGGCCAGATAGACGCGGCCGTTTGCAATCGCGACCGAGGCGTAAATCTCTTCGAAGTCATCACCGGCGGTCAGCTCCTCTCGGTCAAGGATCTTGGCGCCATCGGCCTGAAGCTCCAAAATGTAGAACGTGCCGTTGACGGTGCCGACATAGAGCTTGCCGTCGGCGAGAACCGGGGACGCGCGCTGGATGGTGCCGAGGTTCAAGGTCCATTCTACGGCGCCACTCGCTACATCGAACGCTTTGAGGTTGGCGCTGTTGTCGAGCTGGTAGAAGCGGTCGCCGTCGAGGACGGGGGACGAATAGCCGCCAAGAAAGCCGCCCACGGTCCATTTCGCGCTGTCGACGTCGATGGAGCCGCGCGTGGTCGCATCGATGGCGGCCACGAGACCCATCTGGCTCGTGCGAAGGTTCTCCTCGCCCTGGCTCACGATGGCGATGTTGCCCTTGAGGATAGCGCCGGTGTTGATGCCGCGCTTGGAATATTCGAAGCGCCACACCGACTCGCCCGTCTGAGGCATGATCGCGTGCATCGCGCCATCGCCGCCCCCCGTGATGAGAAGTCGCACACCGCCGACGTCGGCGATGACAGGCGGTGCGTAGGTCGTGTCATAAGGGCGCCCACCGGGAGAGCTGACCCATTGTGTTTCCCCCGTGGCTTTGTCGAAAGCGAAGAAACGTTGGCCGCCGCGGGCTTGCTCGCCCCAACCGGAGCTCAGACCGCTCACGATGAGCAGGTTGCCGTCGATGATAGGTGAGGCGGTGCGGCCGCCATGGGTCGTGATGAGGCCGAAGTCTTCGGTAAGCGAGCGCTCCCACAAAACGGCGCCGTCGGCGCTGAACGCGTAAACAGAGCCTCCGACGGTATAAACAAAGATGTTGCCCGTTGTCGGGTCCGCGACCGGGGAGGCCCAGCCTACGCGGTGAGGCGGTACGTCGCTCAAGTAGATGTTCATGCGATGCTCCCACAAGAGCTCGCCCGTCTCGACATCGAGACACATGATGCGCTCCTGCAGGCTCGCGCCTTCTCCAGCAGCGTTTTGCAGATAGAGGTGGTCGCCGAGAATGATGGGCGTCGAGCGGCCGCCATAGGGAGCCCGCCAAGCGAGATTCTCGCCATCGCGAGACCAGCTCGTGGGAAGGCCGGTCTCCGCGGAACGGCCGTCTCGGCCTGGGCCTCGCCAATCCGTCCAGTCTTCACTGGATGAGCCCGCGAAAGATCCTGCTCCTATGAACGTCACGAAGATCGTGAAGAGAGTTTTTCTGAACATGTCTTGTTTATGCTTTCGTGAACCGATGCCTGAATCCGTCCTAGAGGGCCCTATTATCTTTTTCTGGGTGTGCGTCGTCAAAGAAATGGCCGGGCGCCTGGAACTTAGCCTCAACAAACCGGAGACGAGGCTTCTGGAGTAGCCCCTTCTGGAGTACGATTGCGTAGTCACAGAAAGGGAGTGCTCGTGAGGCGCTCGGCTGCCACTTCATGCGTTTCGTCTTCGCTGTTCTCATCCTTGTCCTTCCCTCGACGCTGCTCGCCTCCGAATGGTCGCGTTTTCGCGGGCCGAACGGAACCGGTGTCGTCGACACCGACAAACTTCCGCTTCACTTCGGTCCGTCCCAAAACGTTGTGTGGAAGACGCCGCTTCCTCCGGGCCATTCGTCTCCAATCCTCACCGAAGACCGGATCTTCCTGACGGCGTTCGAAGACGAGACTCTCTTCACCTATTGCCTCGATCGCGAAACCGGCGAGATCTTGTGGCGACGAGAAGCACCCCGCACACGCGTCACGGATTTCGACGCCCGCAACAACTCTGCATCGCCGAGCCCTGTGGTCGATGACGAAAGCGTTTTTGTCTTTTTTCCCGACTTTGGACTTCTTGCCTATGACTTCGAAGGCAAGGAGCTCTGGCGATTCGCCGTCGAAGGCTTCGACAACATTTACGGGATGGGCGCCTCGCCCATCCTCGCGGGCGACCACGTCGTCCTCGTCTGCGACCAGGCCACGAACTCCTACATCATCGCGCTCGACAAGAGGCGGGGGAAAGTCGTCTGGCGAAAGCGCCGCCCCGAAGCCAAGAGCGGTCACTCGACGCCCGTGCTCCACGAGACCAAGGACGGATCACTCGAGATCCTGGTCCCCGGTTCGTTTCTTCTGACCTCCTACGCCGCCAAGACCGGTGAGAAGCTTTGGTGGGTGAGCGGTCTTTCGTTCGAGATGAAATCAACGCCCGTTCTCGCCGGCGACATGCTCTACATCAACGGCTATGGTGCGCCGGAGAACCAACCAGGGCGCGACGTCGTGGCCGCTCCGTTTACGGAGGTCGACCCGAACGGTGATGGATTCCTTACTCAAGAGGAGGCCACGGGACATGTGCGGTCGTGGTTTGGCTTCGTTGACTTGAACGCCGACGGGCGCCTCGACGCGGCGGAG
>SMYC01000124.1 GCA_004356105.1 Acidobacteriota bacterium
GATAGACTTACGGACTACGGGACCGAGGAGATTCCTGAGACCGTACGGGTCGTCAACCCCGATTACCGCCAGCTGGACGGACAGGTTCGCCGTACCGCTGGGATCCTCGGTCGCAAGCTGGCTCAGTTCGGCGGTATGAACCTCAACGAGGAAATTGCGCCCAAAAAGGTCGAGCAATACCTGTTCAAAAAAGCCGAGCTACAGGAGGAAATCGCGAACCTGCAGGCCGAACTCGAACGCCTCAAAGCGAAACGTAAGGCTATCAACAGGCATATTACAGTCTCACAATTAACCGAAGACCAGCGATTCAGCTCACTCAGTACACAGACGAAGCACCTCATCGACACCATCAAGATGATCGCCTACCGCGCCGAGACCAGCATGGTCCATATACTCCGAGAACACATGTCTCGTGACGACGATGCACGAAGTCTAATGCGGGCCATCTACAACGCAGACGCCGACCTGCTCCCAGATGAGGACACCGCCACCCTTACCGTTCGTCTGCACCACCTCGCAAACCATCGCGACGATGAAACGCTTCGACACTTGTGCGCAGAACTCAACGAGACAGAAACCCTATTTCCAGGAACAAACCTGCGCCTCGTCTACGACTTGGTCTCATCGCAGAATCCCGGAGATCAGGAGGTCTGAACGTGTGTTGGCCGCGGTGGGCATGGTGCGTGGTGCGCCGACTCGGTTTGAAGACTGCCAAGACGTTTCTTTCGGCGGCGTGCTCTGGCGTTGCCCGCTTTGGCGGTCAACGGGTTGTTTGAGCATAAGTTAAGTTCGCAAGCTCAACTCCAGCAGCCATCAAACTAGCTTGATCAGCAGCGCCTACGGCCAGTTGGCCCTGGAGGACGCGGCCGGGATCTTCAGTCGATGGTCTCAGGAAAACTTCTTCCGCTACATGATGGAACACTATGCGATTGACCTTACTTAGCGAATATCAGACGGAAGAGATTCATGGCACCAACCGCCCGGTGGTCAACCCCCGCTGGCGGGACCTGGACGGTCGCTTTCGTTCGCTCAAGGGCAAGCTGCAACGTCGGCAGGCCGAGTTCGCTGCCCACACGCTTCACCCGGAAACCGACATCAAGGACGTGCCGAAATGAGAACAACGCAAAAGTGAATGGGTAGAAGTGGTCGAGCAACTCGAACACGAACTGGAGGAAATGAAGCAGCAGCGCAAAGCGATACCACACCATTTGAAGTGGGAGGAGTTGCCGACGGAGGACAAGTGCGAACGTCTGGCACCCAGCCGCAAGCGCCTGATGGACACGGTGAAGCTGATCGGTTACCGAGCAGAAACGGTGTTAATGAAGATCGTGCGAGAAGTGTTGGCCCGCGAAGACGATGCCCGCTCGCTTGATACGGGACCTCTTCCGCTCCGAGGCGGATCTATCCCCCGACCCCAAGGCGGGCGAGTTGCGCGTCGCAGTCCATCCGATGGCTCGTTTACCGTCTCGTCGGCGGCCGCACCGGCTGAAATGCGACCCATTTTATTTTCCGCCCACGTCAGGAGTTCTGAGACTGGAACCGTCGGGACGTGAATCTCCGTAAAAAAAATGTCTTCTATGACTTAGGCTGTGGATTTCCTGTTGACATCCATTTGCCCTCTTTGATACTTTGAGGGCAACGCTGGACGAGGTCGAGATTACATCGTCATCCCACGACTTCATTTACAAATTCGAAATAAGTTGAACTCGAACCCGGGGAGCCACGCCCTGAAGCTGGGCAGTGTTGTTTCCTCTGGATCGGGGGAAAGGGGACTCCTAGATGGCCTACCGGGGCAAGTCTCTCAAAGCACTCCGAGAATCCAAACACATCAGACTCCGGTGCATCGCGAACGAAACCCGCATTGGCATTGCGTACCTAGAGGCTCTAGAGGAGGAGCGCTTTGACCGTTTTCCCGGGGAGTTCTACTTCCAAAGTTTCACTAAAGAGTATGCACGTTCTCTTGGGCTGAATCCTCAGGAAGTGATCACCGACCTCAAAGCCTCGTATGAACAATCGCGCGCCCCCTCGAGCGGACCCGTTTCGAGTTCCTCGGCGGAGGGCGCCGAGGATGGTCTCCTGAGTCGCATCGCTGGCTACTTGCGTGGCGCCCAGGAAGTGTAACGCTTCACACAAACCTAATGTTCGCTGTGCTATAGTGTGCAGAGAATCATGAAAATCCTCTGCAAATCAACTCTACTATTGTTGTTGTGTGTCGTGCCGGTTGCCGGCGCACAAACGATTGTCGCGGTCGGGGACTCTGCTCCGGATTTCACGCTCGAGGACTCTACTGGCAAAACGTACACGCTTTCGAGCTATCGCGGTGAGAAAGCTGTCGTCCTCGAGTTCTTCCGCAGCGGCGACTGGTGACCGTTTTGCAAAAAGCAGCTCGGTGAGCTGCAAGAGTCCAAAACAGCGATCGAAAACGCTGGCGCGATCATTCTCGGTGTTTCGAAATATGATGCGGCGGAGACGGCAAGCTGGCTCGAGGAACAGGATTGGTCCTATCCCATCCTGTGTGACGGGGCTGAAGCCATCGACGCCTACGGGCTTGTGAACCCGGATGTCACCCGCGAGTCGATGCAGGGCATCCCACATCCCGCTACGATCATCGTGGACAAAGAGGGCATCGTGCGCTTCGTCAGCGTTTGGGTGAACTATCGAGAGCGTACGCCGCCCGCAATCATTATCGAGGAGCTGAAGAAACTCCAATGAATAAACGACACACGTTCGCCACCGTTGTCTCAATAGTCCTGGCGCTCGGCTCAAGCGTTGCAGCGCAGCAGTTTGAGATTCCGGATTGGGATGGCTCCGTCAAGTTCGAGCTCCTCGCGTCCCAGGACCCGATTCGACCCGGTGACACGTTCGAAGTTGCCGTCGTCGTGGATATTGAAGAAGGCTACCACCTCTACGGTCCTGAAGAACCGGAACCAAGCCGCACTGAGGTGGTCGTTTCGGGAGACAACATCAAGGTAGGGGAGCCGTCCTTTCCACTCGCGGTCACGCGCGACTTGTCGGGCCTAGGAACTTACGCCCTGTACGAAGGTAGTGTGGCGATACGCATTCCCGTAACGCTTTCGACGGATGCGGTGACTGGGGAGCAGTCTATACGGGCGGACGTGCGCTATCAAATCTGCACAGACTTCGCTTGCAGTGCTCCCGCGTCGGAAGAGCTCGAGCTCTCGGTGACGGCGGCGCCACCAGGGTCCGAGGTGGAAATGCTTTACCCTGGAATTTTCGAGACTAAATAGGGTATTACGCCTCGCCTTTCAAGCGATTGCTCAAAGTACCTCAAGTATCACTTCATCTAAATTCGGCCTAAAGCGTTAAAATGGCCCATCCGGACTTTCGGTTACCTGCCTTCGAAAAGCGGGAATCAACGCCGACAAAACGTGTTGCCATTGCTCTTGGCGTCGCGGCTGCCGTGGCGATCGCAGGGCTTGGCACAGCGTTATATCTCGGGAAACTCGGCTACGATGTCCGACGCAAGAAGCTACACGATACGCGGCTGCGGCGGATTCTCGTCCAAACCCCGACCGTCTACCAAGTCACCGAAGGGCTGAAGGAAAAGGCTCCGTTGGTCGCCATCGTGGAATCGGACGAAGATCTCGAGCGCGTCGTCTCGACCTGGGCGTCCGAGCACGTGGAAGAGATTATAGACAAGGCGCACCAATGGCCCCAATTGCGGCTCTACGCTGCGGGGGACATGATCTATTTCATCTATTTCGATGAAACCAATACCATGAGGGACTACGTTTACGTGAGTAGCTGAGCCATGCCCAAGATCGTTCATACTTCGCGCGTGCGGATCGAGAAAGATAAAGGACCCCATCGCCGGGCTTATATCGAAGGGTTCGATGCCCCGATACATTTCGGGGTCCATTCGGGGATCAAAGAGTTCTACGGGATTGAGCCCGAGGAAGAGTTTCCGGCTACCCTCGACTACATTGTGGGCGCCGTCGGCGGGTGACTGACGGGAACCCTAGGGCGCGCGCTGGAAGTGCGCGGTATTCCAAGCTACCCGGACAAGCTGTCCGCGGACGTCGAGGGCGATATCGAGGACTTCGACGGCGTCATCAAGATCACCCGTATCCGTGTACATTATCGAATCCGGCTTCCGCGTGGGAAAAAGGCAGAGGCAGAGCGTGCTCTCGACGTACACGAGCGGGGGTGTCCCGCGGCGATGAGCGTGAAAGGTTGCATCGGCATCGAGTGGTCAGCAGATTTCGAAGAAGAGTGAAGGCTGGGGAAAATGGTCAAATGACTGCAATTTCGCTTCGGGACGTGATGCGCGGATTCCCGCAAGGTGTTGTGGTCGTCACGGCCGAGGGGGACGAAGGGCCGCGGGGAGTCACCGTGAGCTCGTTTACGTCGGTCAGTTTGACGCCGCCTCGCATCCTGGTCTGCATCATGAAAGAATCCCGCGCCCACAGCGCCATCGCCAAGGGGCCGTTCGTCGTGAACGTCCTCTCCGAGACACAATGCACCGTCTCCGATCATTTCGCGAGCCCTAAGCTCAGCTCCGAGGAGCAGTTCGCCGAGTACACGTCGGCCAAGCTCGACGGCTGTCTTGGCTACTTGCATTGCAGAGTCGTAGGGGAAACGGAGCAGGGGGATCACACCGTCTTTTTCGGAGAAGTCGAACGCGCGGAGATGGGAGATGAAGGAAAACCCTTGGTCTTTTGGGCTCGCGAATATTGGGCGCTTGGCGAGGCTGTTCACAAGAGGTGAGTCCGAGTGAACCAGCTTCTAGGCAATCTTACATTCGATCCCGAGCAGGGATCGCTATCGCTTCAGGCCGCCCGCTATGTGATGATGTCGCCAGCACTCTTGGTCGAGCTCCAAAAAAATATCGAAGGTCATCTGCCCCAGGAAGTCGCCGAGATCATGACTCAAACGGCGTCCGGTGACGGTGCTTTTCTAGCGAGTCGTTACCGCGACACGTTCAGCTACTCGGCGGAAGAAGTCGCGCGCGCGGTCGCCTACATGCTGAGCCAGTCCGGCTGGGGGGCAACGTCGACGGAGATGGTCAACCTCGAGAACCAGGAGCTCGTGTTCAAGATTGTCGGCTCGCCTTTCGCGGAAGCCTACGGTCCGTCCACGCGGCCCATCTGTTACACCGTTCTCGGATTTCTCCAGGGAGCCGCCATGGCACTATTCAACAAAGAGACGGACGGTATGGAAGTACAGTGTATGGCGAAAGGCGACGACTGCTGCCGTTTCGTCGTCAGCGGACGTCCGGGCTGAGCTCAAACGGCCTATTTACGCGTGCTAGAATCGGTCCGTGAGTTTTTTACATTCAGACGATTCAGACGATAGCGAGGCGACGTCGAGCGCAGGGAAGTTCCTCGCCCTCGCGGTGGTGATCCTGATAGCCATTGGGGGAGCCTATTGGTTCCTGTACGATAGCTCTGAGCCGGCCCCCGAGACCGAAGTCGTGGAGGCGCCGCCACCTGTCGTCGAGGATGAAGCCCCGCCGCCGCCGCGGCGGCCAAAGGCGAGCAAAGCGGATCTCCCAGCCTTCGGTTCGCTCGTCGTGACTGCGAATGTCGATTCCGCCTCCGTGTATGTCGACGATGAGCTCGTCGGCTCCGCACCTTTCGAGAACAGCGAGATCCATATCGGCATGTACCGCGTCCGCGTGACGAAGGAAGGCTACGAAGATTCCGTCAAGGACGTGCGTGTGCGTCCCGGGCGCAAAGCCGAGATGCGAGCGTCGCTCCACCTGACGCCGCCGAGCTTGAGCGTTCAAAGCGATATCCCTGGCGCGACAGTGTTTCTCGACAGGCGATACAAAGGAACGACGCCTGTCACCATCAAAGACGTCATGGCAGGGGAGCATCAGTTGACGGTTTCCGTCGACGGGTATGAGATGTACGCGGAAAAAGTGACGATCACCACTGGCCATCGCAATGTGCGTATCGACTTCAAGCAATCGGTCGCCGATTTCAACGAATCCATCCCCGTGATCCACAAGCACAGCTTCGGCAAGTGCCAGGGAGTATTGATGGCCGACGCGAACGGCCTTCGGTACGTAACGGATCACAAAGACTCGTTTGCCATTCCATACGGGTCGCTCGAGCGCTTCGAAGTGGACTACATCAAGACGAATATGAATTTGAAGGTCCAAAAAGGCCGGAACTACAACTTCACGGCGCAAAGCGGCGACGCCGACGCGCTGTTTCTCTTCCACAAGAACGTGCAATCTTTTTTGGGTAAATTGTAATGAAGAGACGCTTCCTCGCACTCGTGACGCTCCTCGCGGCCAGCCTCCTCGCCGCGCAACCATCCGACCCTCTCGAAGGCCTCCCGAACTACTATCGGCTGCGTCCCGACATCGCCACCGCGGGACAGCCGAGCGACGAGGCACTCGAAGCCGTTCAGAAGGCCGGGTTCAAAGCTGTGCTGAACCTACGTACGGAGCAAGAGGGGAGCCTCGACGAAAAGCCCAAAGTCGAAGCGCTTGGGATGGAGTATTTCAACATCCCGATTGGACGCGAGGGTTTCTCACCGGAGATCGTCTCGAAGTTCCGCGACATCCTAGAGGACTCGGCGAACCGTCCCATCCTGATCCACTGCGCCTCCTCGAACCGCGTCGGAGCGATGTGGTACATCCACCAGGTGATCACAAACGGCGAGAGCGAAAGCTCTGCGCTCGAAGAAGCCAAGAAAGCCGGCTTGCGCTCCGAAGTCCTCGAAGGACGCGCCAAAGACTACGTCGCACAGAACAAGCCGGACTAAGAATACTCTCTTTAGATCCCATGACGTCTTCCAGAACAGCCCTCGTGCTCGAAGATGAGACGCGGCAGGCAGCGCAGCAACTCGCCTTGCGATACGGATGCTCGATGCCTGAGTCCATCCGGAGCGCGGTCGTACATCAACGGAATGCTGCGATCGGTGTGCCCGCGGACAGACGCCAGGAGCGGCGTCAGATCATAAGAGCGGCTATTCGAGCTGTCGCGGGCAACGATCCCGATGAGGAGATCCGACAGCTCAACGCTGAAGACACCCTCTGAGGCCAAGCTGGACGCCACCCTAGTCTCAAATCAATTGCATAAGTTATGCATTGAGCGTACATTTCATTGTATGGCGAGCTCGCGAACAACTCTGATGCTCGACGAAGAGACGCGACACGCGGCGCGGCAGCTGGCGTTGCAGTACGGCTGCTCCATGTCGGAGGCGATTCGGCGTGCGGTCGTACGGCAGCGGGATGCCGCGTTTGGCGTGCCATTGGAGACGAGCAAAGAGCGCGTTAAGGTTCTTGAGCGTCTCTTTGAGCTGTTTCAGGGGAACGACCCCGAGGAGGAGATTCGGCGCCTAAAAGCTGAGGACGAGGGTTTCTGATGCGGGTCCACCTTGACACCAACGTTCTGGTTTATGCGTTATCGGTAGCGGGACCTGAGCGACAGCCCGTTGTATGAGTTCCGTCGCGGCCCGCGGAGCAACTCGCTGTCGCGCGGTCCTTTTTTTTTGACGATGGCATCGTGCCGTTCTCTGAAGAATTGGCTTCCATAGCGTCGGAGGTCTTCCGGGGCTTAGGCTCACCACGCAAGCGCGGAGCCGACATCGCCATCGGCGTTACTGCCGCATCAATGAACGCAATACTGCTTACTCGCAACACCAGAGACTTCGCCGGCGTCCCGACGCTTCATTTGGAGAGTGCCGAATAGCCGCGATTCTTCGGATTGCCCGCCAGCCCCAAGACTAAGGTGAGTTCTCCTTATCGTATTTAACATAATGTATCTTATCGGACGCTACGCTAGGCGCACGCAGCCTTGCTACTGCGGGTACCTAGGGAGTTTGACACCGGTGGCCGATCGAAGGATATTGAATGTTAGTAGCCTTTCGACGGGCCAGCTGAAGGTTCGACCCTCGAAACAAAGACAATCCAAGGGCGGTTGGTCATTTCGGCGTTCACTTCGCGCTCGGTCGCGGCTGCATGAAAGGTCGATAGAACATGAGCATACAGACGCATTTCGACAAGTTTCACGCGAAGATCAAACTCGGTCGTCAGGACGATGCCTACAAAAAGGCTCGCGAACGGGATAACAGCATCACGGATGCCGTCAAGCTCTCCTTCAGCGATGCAGGCTATCCCGTCATTGCAGATTTCATACAAGGATCCCTGGGAACTAGCACCTCCATTGTTCCAATCTCTGGCGACTACGACATTGACCGAGCTTTGGTTATTGATGGCGAGAGCGCACCCCAAAATCCCGTTGACCCCAAGAAGGAGGCCCTTGGCGTGCTTGAGAAGCGGGGCTTCAAGAACGCTAAGATCAAGAGGCCTTGCGTGACCGCGGACTACGCCAGTGAGAACCTGCATATTGACTTCCCCGTCTACAAGAAATCTGGCGGCCAACACTATCTAGCGGTTGGAAAAAAGAACTCTGACGAAAACAACCGAGAGTGGTCCGCGGCTGATCCCAGAGGACTTATCGATTGGGTGAACGACAGTAGCGTCCATGGCGATTCGGCGAGTACAAAACACAACCAGTTCCAGCGGCTCGTGCGATATTTAAAGCGTTGGCGCGATCACCAGTTCAGTGAAAACGTTGCCCGTAAAGTGCATTCCATAGGGTGTAACTCTCATACTGACACCGCAAGGTCATTGCCAACTGCGTATCGGTACGACATTGTCGAGAGTCGTAACCTCCGCCTTGTAGGTATGTGCGAGCAGAGTCCAGGCTCGCTCGAAGCGATTGCTTTGCACGAGAGC
>SMYC01000125.1 GCA_004356105.1 Acidobacteriota bacterium
CTCCGTGTCGACCCGAACCACGTCCCATTTGATGAAGAGAATCGGCGAGTCCCCGACAGGCTTACCGATGACGAGCTAGAGAAGCGGGTTCACCCAGCGAACGCCGGAGAAGCGCCCGAAATCAGTATCCGCGGTGTGGACGGTGTCGCGGTGCCGACTCGCGATGGCTGCGATCTGGGCATCGGTGGTTAGGTTCCCTCCGGATCCCGCGGCCTCCAGCCACTGCAGGACCTGAACGACATCCGATTCTTGGGCGACGAGAAAGTCGGTGACTGATCGGGTGAGCCATTCACGGATGTGTTCCGTTGCTTCTTCAACCTGCATCGGATTTACGAACGCCCTTCGATTGGTGCCGATGCGCAGGAAGGCGAAGAGAACGACGCCGCAGAGGCCTACCGTCTCGCGACCGGACAGGCAGTCCTGCCACCAGCCGGCAGCGCGCTCGTGGAACGGACTCGCCGAATCGTACGCATACAGCAGGAGATTGGCGTCCGGAACGATCATTGTCTGGTGTCGAACGCTCGGGTCTTGCGAAGGAATTCTTCGAGTTCCAACTCGTCGTCAAGATCACGAACCTCTGCTGGATCAATACCAGGACGGAGTCTCATTGGGCGCGCGTTGACCACGAAGGCCGGATCCCTATCGCCCTCGGTCCCCCTTAATCCCCGCCGAACGGCCTCGTTCAAAGCCTCTTTGAAGCTCTTCCGACCCCGCTGCATCGCCTCACGGAGCAGTTGCTCAACGTCGGCGTCAAGGGTGACTGTTGTTCTCATTTTAGACATCTTACCAAGGCAATCGAGATAGTGTTTCTGCCGCCGTATAACAGCCGGGTAAGGAGATCGCGCCCCAGGTGATCCGTACCAAGCCATCGCTTCTTCTCCCTGTCCTTATTGAGCTCGTCCCAGCATTGATAGGCCTTTATACCTTCGTCCGAGCAGTCGTTTGTCCAAGAAGGTAACTTCCCAGGCGTCACCAGCCAATGCCGTTTCTTCGAACGGAGACAAGGCAGGCGTCAATCGCGAAGCGAGTATGTAAAACCCGATCAGGAAGACACCCGCTTTGGGATGATTTCGTGCGCTCCGCTGAAACCTTTGGGAATGGCCGTCAGGCTGGCCAGGGGCGACAACGCCGGAGCGTCGGGGGTGAAACGGAAGCTGCCGGGCACCACCTGGAGTCGGCCGGCGGCATTCTCCACCCGCTCGAACGACCGGGCGGGAAGCAGGTATGAGAAGATCTGGGCTAGGACCACGCGTCCGAAAGCGCGATCGTCTTCAGCAGCTCCTCGTTGACGTGCGTGAGGCGGCGTAGCCCGGAAGAGGCGGAGGCATCGATGACAAACAACTCGGCCGGCAGCCGGGGCTCGCTGACGAGGGCGACGACGGTGCCGTCGGGTCCCACGGCGGCCGCGTCGACCCGGCGCTGTCCGGCGATCGGCCGGCTCACGCTGCCGTCATCGACCGAGACGGCGGCTAGATGGACCCTGCCGTCATCCTCGAGCAGGAAATAGACGCCGCTTGTAGGGGCGCCGCAATGAGGGGCTCCCACACTTTCAAGAAGCCGTCCGCTCGAGGCCTGACTGGGTGGCTCCTTTGAACCGGCTCGCATGGGTTTTGGCCTGCGTTGCCGACTTCGACGGGGACGGCGCCGAGGACGTCTAATCTGACCGCTTTCCAGGAAGTGCCGGCGCTTCGCCAGGAGCCCGCGAACCAACAATCTTCGCCTGCCCTCCGAGCGAGGGTGTGAGGTAAGATGCCGGTATATCAGCGGCGTCGAGGAGCCTAGTCAATGAGCACCGAAACATTGAGCTACCGCGACATGGTTGAGCAGTTGCCCCCCGACAGCCATCTCGTGTTGCGCGGTCTAAGTTGGGAGGAGTACGAAGCTCTGCTCCAAACGTTCGTGGAGGCCAAGGGTCTGCGCCTGAGCTACGACGAGGGGAGACTCGAGATCATGGTCCTTTCGGCCGAGCACGAGAACTACGCCGAGCTGATCAAGCAGCTCGTCGGTACGCTGAGCCTTCGCCTTCGCATCAAAGTCCTGCACTTCGGTTCGGCGACGATGAGGAAGAAGGGCCAAAGCAAAGGAGCAGAGGCAGATGCCTGCTTCTACGTTCAGAGCGCCGATGCGATCGGGAATCGAAAACAGATCGATTTCAGTAGCGACCCACCTCCCGATATAGTGGTCGAAGTCGACCTGCATCACGAATCGATCGCCAAATTCCCGATCTATGCAGCCCTCGGTGTACAGGAAATTTGGCGCTACGATGGGCAGACGCTCGGCATCTATCACCTCGAGAAGGCCGAATATGTTGGAAGTGACGCGAGCGTTGCGTTCCCCATGTTGACCGCTAGCCGTCTCACCGAGTTGCTCAACCGCAGTCAGGAAGAGAATCAATACGAAATTCTTCTGGCGTTCGACAGCTGGTTGAAAGCCCTTGGGACCTAGCCGACCATACCTGGTCGCTCCTTGAATCTTTACTGGCGTTCGAGCAAGGCATTCTGCAGAGCTTTGGTTCTACATCGAGCCCGCGCTCACAGGGATGGGCTTACCACCCTTCTTCTACTTGCTTTTCTTTCGACGAAACGAAGAGCTCAAATCCGCGGGGCCCGCGGAGCCGTAGATCGTAAAGTCACGCTCGCTGCGAACGTCTCGGCCTCGCCTTTGACGACGTGAGCCACGTATTCCATCGCGACCTCGGGGACACTCTTCCACGCGCCGTGGGCGGCGACGGCCCGTATCTCATCGATAGCGAAGGCAAACGTTATCTCGACGGCTCCGGGGGGCCCGGAGTTTCGTGTCTCGGACACTCGCACCCAACCGTCATAAGAGCGCTGAAAACACAAGCGGAGACGCTCGCCTATGCGTGGACGGGTTTCTTCACGAACGAGCCGATGGAGTCGCTCGCGGATCTCCTGGTCGAGCTCGCCCCCGCGTCCATGACCCACGCTTTGTTCGTTTCGAGCGGCTCCGAAGCGGTCGAGGCCGCGTTGAAACTGTCACGCCAGTACTTTGTCGAACGAGGCGAGCCCGCACGCACGCGGTTCATCTCGCGGCGGTCGAGCTATCACGGAAACACCCTCGGAGCGCTCGGAGTCAGTGGCCACACGATGCGCCGCGACCCCTACGCACCACTGCTCGCCGCAACAATTTTCATCCCGTCTTGTTATCCGTATCGAGGACAGCGCAAAGACGAAACGCCGGAGCAATACGGAGCTCGGGCGGCGGAGGAGCTCGAGCATGCCGTCGTAAGCGCGGGCCCACACACGGTGGCGGCGTTCATCGCCGAGACCATCGGCGGCGCGACCTCGGGCGCCGTCGTGCCCGCGCCTGGATACTTTCGCTCGATACGTAGCATTTGCGATCGCTATGGGATTCTTCTCATCCTCGACGAAGTGCTGTGCGGGATGGGACGAACAGGCACGTTCTTCGCGTTCGAGCAAGAAGGCGTAGCACCGGACATCGTTACCATCGCCAAAGGACTAGGCGCTGGCTATCAACCCATCAGTGCCATCGTTGTTTCCGATCACATCGTCGAAGCGGTGCGCCGCGGCTCAGGCAAGCTTCGTCACGGCCAGACCTATATGGGACACATGGTCGCTTGCGCCACGGGATTGGCGGTCGTGCGCGCCATACTCGACGAAGACTTGCTCGCGAAGGTAGGGCGCATGGGAGATGCGCTCGAGGAGCGCTTGACGAACGCTTTCGGCGACCATCCGCAAGTCGGAGAGATACGCGGACGCGGTTTGCTCTGGGCGCTCGAGCTCGTTCGCGATCGTGCGACGAAAGCGCCGTTCGATCGGACCCACCAGCTGCATGCCCGCGTCCGGCGCGAGGCGCTACGCGCGGGTCTACTCTGCTACCCAGGAGGCGGGACCGCAGACGGCGAAAGCGGAGACCACGTCCTCCTGGCGCCGCCGTACAACCTCGAAGAGAGCCACCTCGACGAATTGGTGGAAAAGCTCGGGCTAGCTCTTGGGCGCGCGCTCCACGGTCTTCTATAACGCGTCGATCTCAGGGCCCGTGCAAGAATAACTTCACATTTTAGGACGCCGATGACATCCCGCCTGGCTGCGTTCTTCGTCGTTCATAGATCTGGATATTACTCGCTCTCGCGCCTTGCCAGCCGGGCGCCCTTAATTTAAACGGGGCCCGAAAATGCGAACTTATTCTTGCGCGGACCCTTAGCGCTCGACTGAGAACTCTTTTTCATAGAGCTCCCGCAGGTCGTCTTCCGCGCGCGCCGCGACAGCCGAGGCTACACGTTCCGAGAGCGCTTCGTCATAGCGGTGGATGGCGAGCGCGCGAAGCGCATCCGCGGCGCGCCGTCGCGGCCCGACGGTAACGACATTCATCAAGAACGCGATCGCGTCTTCTCGGCGCAGCATTCCTATCGCAAGAAACACCGTGCGCGTCAAGGACGACCGGGTGAAGCTGCCGTCGAGCCGCGACGTGAGAAGCTCGAAGGCGCCCTCGCAGCGGGACGCGCCGAGCGCGAGCACCGCGGCCTCCGCAACGGCGTCGTCGCTCGCGTCGAGATAGCGCTCGACGAAGGCGACGGACCGCTCGGGTGAGAGCACGAGCAGGGCTTCTAGAGTCTCGGAGAGGACCTGCGGCTCGGGATCGCCGTGGAGCGCTTTCAAGCGCAGGAGCGGCTCGACCTCGAGCCGGCCGAAAGCAGAGAGCGCTCGCACCGCGGCCTGCCGGACCGGGTAGGCCTCGTCGGCGAGCGCGGTCGTGAGCTCGAGCACCGTGTCGGGATATCCCGTGCTCGGGAGGCCGAAAGCACTTTGGCTTCTGAGCTCTACCGCGGTGTCGACGGGTCCGCCAAAGGATGGCTCGAGCTGGATGTGGCGGAGACCTTTGAGAAAGATTTCAGCGCTTCCTTGCTCCAGGGAGGCGAGGCAGGTCGCAATCGCAGTTTTCGCGATACAGCCTTTGTCGAGCTTGATGGGGTCCACCATGAAGCGCTCGAACTGCGCTTCGACGTCTTTGGCAAGCGGCTCGATCTTGC
>SMYC01000126.1 GCA_004356105.1 Acidobacteriota bacterium
ACTAGTGGCACCGGAATGGGCGCGGCGCTATTCGGAGCGTAGAGCCCGCGTGGGCTGGACTTTCGCGGCTTGGCGCGCGGGGACGATACAAGCCGCCATCGCCACACACCCGAGCGCGACCGCCGCGGCGGCCAACACGGCAGGGTCGACCGCGTCGATCCCACGAAACGTGCTGGAGAGCGCTTTCGAGAGAGCAAGGGCGGTGGCGAGCCCCGCGACAAGGGACGGAAAAGTCACCGCGACGCCGCGCGACAATACGAGGCGGCGGATTTCCGACGGGCTAGCGCCGAGTGCGATACGAAGCCCCATCTCGCGCTGACGCTGGCGGACCCAGTAGGCGAAGACGCCGTAGATGCCCGAAGCGGCGAGCGTTAGCGCGACCGCGGCAAACAGGCCAAGCAAGATCGAGTAGAAGCGCTCCATCGCGAGCGTTCCCGAGAGCGCCTCCTCGAGGGACTCGACGCGGAGAACCAACTGCGAAGGATCGAGCGCTGTCGCCGTACGCCGAAGCGTTGCGCCATAGGTGGCGGGCCCGAGGCTCGTCCTGGCCACGACCGCGATGCCGAGAAACGGCATTTGCGGGTGCACTAGAAAGAACGCCGGGCGTGTCGCCTGGTCGAGCCCCGCGAAGCGGGTGTCGGCAGAAACCCCGATCACCTCGAGCTCCATTGTTTCGCCATAGAGAAACAACTCTAGCTGGCGCCCGATCGGAGCTTCTCCTGGAAAGGCACGCTCGGCGAGTGTGTTGTTAATGATGACGACGGGCGGTGCATCCTGGGTGTCGCGATCGGTGAAGTCGCGTCCTCGAAGAAGCGGGGTCCCGATGGTCTCGAAATAGCCGGGCCCGATGACACGGAAAGCGGCGCTAGGCGCGCCAGCTTCCGTCGCCAGCGGCCCCTCAGCACCTCGGTAAGGAACCTCTATCTTGATGCCCATACCTGGTATCGGCGGCGTGGTGCTGAGGGCAGCGTCGCTCACTCCCGGCAAAGCGCGCACGTTCTCGACGAGTTGTTTGAAGTACACCCGCCGGGCTTCGAGGTCACGCCGATAGCGGCCGCCGAGAATGATGTGCGACGCGTAGACACCGTCGGGACGGAAACCGGGGTCGACGCGAGAGAGCTTATGAAGCCCCTTCACAAGGAGTCCAGCACCCACGAGGAGCGTGAGCGCGACAGCGATCTGAGCTCCGACGAGTCCCATGCGCAGTCGATTTTGTCGACGGCTCCCGCCGATTTGCGCCCCCCCCTGCTTGAGAGCCCCCGAAAGGCTTGGCACACGGTGGAGGGCCGAGACGAGCCCAAACACGATCCCGATCACGAGGCTCGCGGCGAAAGCGAAGAGCAAAACGGGCACGTCGAAGCCGATACCTTCTTTTCTCGGAAGAATGCCGGGCTCGTAGGCAAGCAAGAGCTGCGAGAGCCAAGCGGCGAACAACAGTCCCGCGAAGCCTCCCACCGCTGTAAGAACCAGACTCTCCACTATTTGTTGCTGGAGCAAGCGCCGCCGGCCGGCCCCGAGTGCCTGCCGCACCGCCATTTCGCGCTCGCGCCCCATGGCCCTAACGAGCAAGAGGTTGGCGATGTTGGTGCACGCAATGAGCAGCACGAGCCCGACGGCCGCAAAGGCGATGAAGAGCGGAACCTCCGCATCGCCGACGATGTGCTCTCGCAGCGGCTGGACTTTCGCCTCCCAACCGCTATTCGTCGCGGGAAAAGACTCCGCAAGTGCTTCGGCGAAGCGACCCATCTCGGCCTGAGACGTGCCGAGCCCGACGCCTTCCGCCAGGTGTCCGATGACACGAAAGTCACGCTCCTCTCGGCCAAAGGCCGATTGCTCGTACTGCTCGAGATAGCCGACGGGTCGCCACAGCTCGGCGCGCCGCGACGGCACGTCCGTATCCGCGGGCATGACCCCGATAATCGTGACCGGCCCGTCATCGAGGTTCACGGACCGACCGAGCACCGATGGGTCGCCTCCGAAGACGCGCTGCCATAGGCTGAAGCTCAACAGCACAACGCGACCGGGACCCGGGATCTCGTCTTCCGGCTCGAAGCCGCGGCCAAGCGCGGGCTGGATACCGAGCATTCCGAACAAGTTTGCCGACACCGCCACCGATTCGACGCGCTCCACGTGACCGGGCTCTTGGAGCGTCCATGAGCGCCAGCCATGGAAGGCCATCTCGTCGAAAGTGCGGCTGTTCTCGCGCCAATACCAGAAATCCGGGAGGAAGTTACCGCGGAACTCGAGGTCTTCGGACGGGTTTACAGACGAGATCGCTTGTAGGCGCGCCTCGTCTTTGTAGCCGAGCGGCGCGAGGATCACGCCGTGCACGACGCTGAAGATCGCCGTGTTCGCCCCGATGCCAAGCGCGAATGTCAGGATCGTAATTGCGAGAAAGCCGGGCTTTTTGAGAAAGCTCCGGACGGCGAGCTTGACGTCGTACCAAACCGATTCCATGTACCTGTCTACGGACCCTCGCCCTGCAGTGTTCCCGCTCCTTGATAGACGTCGAGCAAACGCGACATCAGTCGCTCGGGCGTAAAGCCCGCGGGCGCGCTCGTGTTTCGCCCCGCAATCTCGTGGAGCCTGTCAGCGAGGGCGTCCAAATCACCCCACGCTACGGGATCGGGATGCCAGTCGCGCACACCGCCGCTGTCCCACGCGGCGACCGGGGTCCCCATCGTCATGGCTTCGAGCCCGACGATGCCGAAAGGTTCTTGCCACCGGGACGGCATGACAACGGCGGCGGCGCGACGGTAGAGTGCGCCCAGACGATCGTGCGGAACCCAGCCGAGCAACTCGCAGCCATCGATCGCGCCGCGCAGACTTCCTGCCCCGGCCATCACGAGCGGCAGATCGAGCCGCGCGCGCTTCCACACTTCAACGGCCTCGAGAGCACCTTTCGCCTCGACGAGCCGCCCAACGAAAAGGATGCAGGGCGGGCCGTCATGGCTCAAGGTATCGTTATCGAGACGGTCGAGACGGTGCACGAAAGGAGGGATGAGATGGATCGCTGTCATCGACGACAAGCCGACCGCTTCGAGCTCGCGCTTCATGTAGCGCGAGAGCACGACGAGCTCGAACGCGCCGAGCGCCTCGAGCCGGACACGCGTCAAGGCGAGGATCTCGTGGAAGTAGCGATCGTCGTGAAAGCATTTCTGGCAGAGCGTCTCCGTCATCGGCTCCGCGCAGACTTCGCCGCCCTCGGTCCACTTCCCTTTCCCCGGGCAAAAGTAGCGATGGTCCTGAACGGTGAGCACCTTCCTTACGGAGCCCAAGGCGCCCACCTGCTCCAGAGCCTCGGGGTTCATCACGGTGTGGACATGGATGACGTCGGGCGCGAAAGAGCGGACGACAGCCGACAACGCAACAGGGGCTCGATCCCGCGTGTCGAGCCCCTCGATCTGCAGCGTTTCGCACGGCGCGGCGACGCGGCCGTCGTCCAACCCCACCGCAAGCCTCACGTCGTGCTCGCCTACTTGATGCGCAATCACTCCGAGCAAGTGCCAATACGCACCGCCCCGATCGGTCAGGCGGTCGCTCAGGTGGAGAATCCTCATCAGTTATTACAGCACGACCGTCGAGCCTTGATTACCAGATCTTCACGCGCTGCTCGGGCTCGAGCCACATGGCATCGCCCTATTGTACGCCGAAGGTCTCGTAGAAATCGGGGGAGTTCCTCAACGGCCTCAACGGACCAATGACGGGCGGCTCGACGCCTCCGAGAGATTTCACATAGGCGCGCTAGCCGATCGTGATCCGGCCGTTGACGTTTAGATCCGGAAGCGCTTCGAAAGCATCGTACTGCTCAACATACTAGCGCAACACTTTACTCCCCCTGGCTACCGGTCGCTCACGATGCGACGGCGGTGCACTTCGATGGTCTCGCCAATCGTAATCTTCATCAGGTCGTAGCCGACGACGAGCGGTCCGTCATAGGTTCTGCGCGTCGGCGGGATGAGATCTTCGGCGGTCGCCGGAGAGGGAACGATATGCGAATAGACCGCGAGGCGCGGCTTTACCCGTGAGAAGATCGTCCCCGCTTGCTCCTCGCTAGCATGATGCGCGATAACCCGCTCGACCGCTGCCGGTCCCTGGACCTCCGCGCGGCGCCGCTCGATCTCGGCGCTTACGACCTCGTGTACGAGCACATCGACACCTTTGGCATGTTCGACAATCGGCTCGTAATACCGGGTGTCTCCCGAGAAGGCTGCCGAGTAGTCGCCGAAGTCGACGCGGTAGCCGTAAGCAGGCTCGATCCCGACACCATGGTCGACCGCAAAAGCGGTAACGCGCACGCCATCCGCTTCGTAAATCACGCTCGGCTCCACGTCGCGCACCTCGAGCACGATGCCGGCCGCGGAAAAGCGCTGATCGCGGCCACGTACCTTCTTGTCAAAGGCAAACGCCCGCTCCAAATGAGCGCACATGTCCTCCGTACCCGGCGGACCGATCACGGGGAGCGGGCGCGAGCGGCCGAATATCCAGCCCGACAGCCAGAAATCCGGAAATCCCACGACGTGATCGGAGTGCAAATGGGTGAAGAGCACCATGTCCACGGCGCGGACCTGCTCAGCTTGACCAATTTGAAAGAGTCGCTGGATGGCGCCCCGACCGACATCGATCAAGATCGAAGTGTCGCCGGCTTCGACGAGAATCGACGGTCCGAACCGCTCCATGGACGGTCTCGGGTTCCCCGTCCCCAAAAGCGTGATGTCGAGCGTTTCTTGCCCCGCTGCGACGATAGGAAAGGCGAGAAAAAAAACCAGCCAACGAACCACCATCACCCCCATAGCGTCACGGCAACCTTCGAGACGAGCTGCTCCCAATCAAACCCTTTGGAAGATCAGACATCCCATTGAACCTTGAGCGATCTCGGCCCTCGAAACTCGAATCCGTAGAGCTCGACATGCTCGTCCGGTTGGAGCCTCAAGCTCGGTAGCCGCGCGAACAGGCGGGCGGTTCCGATCGCCACTTCCTGCCGGCCAAGCCACTCGCCGAGACAGCGGTGCTGTCCGAGCGCGAAAGCGGCGTGGCCTCCTTCGGCGCGGCGGATGTCGAGCTTCGTCGGATCCGTCCATCGCCGCTCATCGAGATTCGCCGAGCGCAAAACGCCGGCGACCAGGTCGCCTTTTGGGATCCTCTCTCCCGCGAGCTCGACATCCTGCGTCGCCTGGCGCGTAATCGTACCGACGGGCGAGTAGAGGCGTGAGTTGATTTTCGAAGCTCATCACAGAAAGTGGAGGTACTCGTTCAGCTCCCAATCGGTCGTATGGGCCGCGTAGCGCTCCCACTCGGCGCGCTTGACGACGACGAAGGCGTTCACATAGGGGCGGCTGAGCGCATCGATAAATTCCTGGTCGGACTCGAGAGCATCAAGCGCCGCGGCAAGGCTCGTCGGAACGTGCTTATCCGTACCCACATTGTCCCAGCAATCCTTCGTCTCCGCCGGAGGCGGCGCCATTTGATGCACCACTCCGAGACGCGCCGCTTGAAGCACGGCCGCCGTCGCGATATGAGGATTGACCGCGCCGTCCGACAAACGATGTTCTAGACGCGTCCTCGAGCCGCGCGCAGGCGGCACGCGCACCGCGACCCCGCGATGGTCGTAGCCCCAATTCACCCAGTAACCACTCATTTGTCCTGGACAGAGCCGTTTGTAAGCGTTCACGGTGGGCGCGCACACCGCCGTCATGCTGCGAAGATGATTCATCATCCCGCCGAGGACGTGACGAGTGATGGGCGCGAGACCGTCATCGGCTGTTTCGTCGTGGAACGCGTTCTTGCCGGCCTTCTCGAGGCTGAGATTGACATGGGTGCCGCTCCCGCCGCGCTCGGTGATGGGTTTCCCGATGAACGTGCACAAGAGGCCGCGGCGCGCCGCGACCTCCTTGGCGAGGACTTTGAGCAAGAACGCGTCATCGCACGCCGCGAGCGCGTCGTCATATTCAGGGTGAGCTCGAACTGGCCGTTGTCATATTCGCTATGGACCGACTCGAGCTTCAGGCCGATCGTCTCGCACGTCTCCATGAGCTCGTCGAGCACGCCGTCGGGATCGACCGCGCTTCCCGTCCCGTACACATAGGCGCCCGGCGTGTCGATGGGGCCGTAGCCACCGTCTTCACGCCGCTTCATGAGGAAGGCTTCGAGCTCGAGCCCGACCTTGGGCTCGTAGCCGAGCTTGTCCCAATCCTCGATGGCTTTCTTGAGCACGTTGCGCGGCGCCATCATCAAGGGTTCTCCGTCTTTGAAAACGTCCGGAATGACCAGACCGGTGGCGGGCTCCCATCCCGGCCGAACCTCTTCCGGCTCGAAGCGCACTTCGAGATCCGGGGTGCCCTCGTAAAAATAAGCCCCTTCGTGAGCCGTCAAGCTGCGGTCGAAGCCAAGTGCGAAGACCGCGATGCTGTGTCCGGTGCTCGTCGCCTTCGTGCGCGTCGGCAGATATTTTCCGCGGGCGAGTCCGAGATGGTCCGGCCACAGAAGGCGGATGCGTTTGTACTCTTCGATCGGTGTCGTCGTGCGCCCCATGACGGCGGCGATTGTACATCGCCGCGTAATGCGCGCGCATCAGCGCTGTTATCATGGATCTCATATGGCCAAGATCACGGACGCTCAACGAGCCGCTTGCACGGAAGCAGAGAGAACCTACCTGCCGGACCCAAACGTCGTCTCCGTCGGGATTGGGTTCAAATACAAGAGCGGAGAGCGCACGGACGAGGTGTGCATCGTCATCGGCGTCCAAAAGAAGCTCCCAAAAGAAGAGCTATCGAAAGCCCAACTCGTCGCGGACGAGATCGCCGGCGTGCGCACAGACATCATCGAGTACGGTGAGCTCCACGCACAGGCAGACATCCTCGACGCCGCGACCCGGGCGCTCACGCAAAAACGGCGCCCCTGCCCTCCTGGCTTTTCGATAGGCCACCCCGACGTGACGGCCGGAACCCTGGGTGCGTGGGTGCATCGCGGCGAGAGCGAAGCGTACTTCATCTTGTCGAACAACCACATCCTGGCAAGCTCGAACGACGCAGAGATGGGCGACGCGATCCGCCAGCCAGGACGTGCCGATGGCGGAACGGAAGACGACGCACTAGCGCGATTGACCGCGTTCGTCCGGATTCACTTCGGTGCCGATATCAACAAGGTCGACGCGGCGGTGGCCGAAGCGCTTTCGGCGGAGCTCGTGGAGCTCGAGATCCCCGTCATCGGGCGCATCTGCGGATTCCGCGACTTCGAGCTCGGTGACCGCGTCCGCAAAACGGGCCGTACCACGGAGACGACCGAGGGTCTCGTCGAAACGATAGCAGCCACGAGCCGCATCAACTACGGCCCGGAGAAAGGGCTCGCGACGTTCTCCGACCAATTCGTCGTGCGCGCTGACGGTGACTCCGACACTGACCGCCGCGATTTCTCCCAAGGCGGCGATTCCGGCTCGGTTCTCGTAGCCGAAGACGGCTTCGTCGGCGGCCTACTCTTCGCCGGCGGGGCCGGCGTGACGATCGCGAACCGCATCTCGCACGTCGTGTCGCTTCTCCGCATCCGGCACTAGCGCAAGCGCACCCGCACCGGCATGTGCTTGATGCCGCGGATGAAGTTCGAGCGCAGCCGCTCGACCGGCCCGATGAGCTCGATATCCGCGAGCCGCGGAAGAAGCTCTTCGAGCGTGACCCGCACTTCGAGCCGCGCAAGCCAGGCGCCAAGACAGAAATGGTGACCGACGCCGAAAGCGACGTGCTCGTTCGGATGGCGCCGGATATCGAAGCGTTTCGGCTCGGGGAAGGCCTCCTCGTCGTAATTCGCCGAGATGTAGAAGAGAACGACTTTGTCGCCGGCCCGGATGGGGACGCCGCGGAGCTCCGTGTCGTGCGTCGCCGTACGGCGAAAGTGCATCGTCACCGTCGACCAGCGAAGGATCTCTTCCGTGGCTGTCTCCATGAGCTCGGGATGTTCGGTGAGCTCGCGCAGCTGATCGCGATGCTCTAGCAGGGTCAAGAGCCCGTGCGAGATCGTATGCCTCGTCGTTTCGTTCCCCGCAACCATCAAGAGCGCGAAGAAATTCTGGAACTCGAGATCGGTCAAAGGCAATAGCTGCGTCAAAACGTCGTCGTGAGGGTGCTCGCGCCGATCGAGCGCGACTTTCTCCGCGTAGCGACATACCTCGAGGCCCGCTGGGCTTCGAAACGGCAGGAGACGATACTCATCGGTATCCACCTGATCGACTACCGCGCGCGAATATTCGGGGTCGGCGTTCGCGATCATCTGATCGCCCCAGTCGACGAGCTTGTCGGCGTCGTCACCGGGAACACCGAGAAGGCGGCACAGGATGCGAATGGGAAGCTCGCGCGCGATCTCGGTAACGAGATCGAACTCCCGGCGCTCGAGGATGGCGTCGAGTCGCTTGCGCGTGATCTCGCGAAACGCCGCTTCATAAGTCAAAACGGTCTTCCGCGAAAAAGACGGCTGGACGATGCGGCGGAGGCGGCTGTGCTCGGGCGGGTCGTATTCCATCATCGAGCGGCGCGCTTCGAGCTCCTCCTCATCCATTTCCTCGAGACGAATCCCGCGCGCCGCGGTAAAGCGGCCGTAATCTTTGCTTACGGCACACACGTCGTCGTATCGCATCACACCCCAAAAACCGGACCCGTCTTTTTCTTCGATCCAAGCGACAGGCTCGTCACGCCGCAAACGCTCGAACGTCGCATGCGGGACGTCGTTCAGGTAGGTATCGTGGTCGGTAATATCTGCGTAGGCATCGCTCACAGTGTCCGCATCATATGGGCCGAGTCGCTAGCGTGTCGACTTCGTCAGCTACCCGACGATGTCAACGCAAGTCATCCGCGACGACAAGATCCGAGAAAAGGTTTGTCTCACCCATCCTAATTCTCCAAGACGATTTCGCTTCCGTCCGGCGAGACGGCCAGGTTTACGAGCTCGGACGGTAGATCGAGACGTTGCGGGTCGCCGTCTGGAACTTCGTGTTCGTAGACGCGCCGAGTTCCGTCTTCTCCCATCGCACTGTAGAGGACACGTTCGCCATCAGGAAACCATCGAAGATGGTCGAAGGAAGCAAGACGCCCGGTACGCAGGACGGACTACTCCAGGCTCGCCGACGGTTGACCAGTTAGAACCAGCTCAAAGAAGCGCACTATAATTAGCCCATGATTGCGCTGCTCGTTCTCCTCGCGGCCGCCGGTGAAGCGGTCGAAGCCTCTGGAGACGTCACTCAAATCACGCTGACCTATACCGTTGGCGGCTACTATCCCAGCGGGCTCGACAAGCTCGCCGAAGCCGTCGACGGAGTGTTTCGCAGGCGGCTCGAACGCCTTGGCGTGCAGGCGGAGACGCCGTGAGTCATTTCTTCGCTTACCTCGCCCGGATGAAGTTCATCAAACGCTGGGGGTTGATGCACAACACCTACGCCGAGAACGTTCAAGAGCACAGCTTGCGCGTCGCGCAGATCGCGCATGCGCTCGCGCTCATCCGCAATCGGCTCTTTGGGGGTACGGTCGATCCGAACCGCGTCACGGTCCTCGCGCTCTATCACGATGCGAGCGAGGTGCTGACCGGAGACCTCCCGGCTCCGATCAAATATTTCAACCCCGAGATCCAGAAGGCCTACAAGACGATCGAGGCCTCCGCGTCGGAGAAGCTCGTGGCGATGGTGCCGGAGGCGATCGCGGAGGACTACCGCGCGGTGTTGCTACCGGAGAACGATGACCACCTCGCTATCGTCAAGGCGGCGGACAAGCTCTGCGCCTACATCAAGTGTCTCGAGGAGACCGCGGCGGGCAACAAAGAGTTCGCCCAAGCCGAGCAGTCGCTCCGCGAGACCGTCGACGGGATCGATTTGCCCGAAGTCACGTACTTCGTGGAGACCTTCGTGCCGAGCTTCCGCTTGACGCTCGACGAGCTGGGTTGATGATGGTAGCGAGACCTGTTCATCTCGAAGACGTCGCTGAATCCAAGGCGCAGTTCTGGGAGTATGATGAGGTCAAACTGGACGGTAATACTTGTGAGATGGAGCGGGAAGTGCTGACGACGGCAGAAGGCTGGGGCTGGAAGTTTCGCGGCATCCGCCCACGGAGGAAGAACGGATGAGCCCGCGCGGAGAGCTCTCGCTGCGCACGCTCGCGATGCCCCGCGACGCGAACCCGAACGGCGATATTTTCGGCGGCTGGGTGCTCTCCCAGATGGATATCGCCGCCGGCATGTCCGCGAGCCAGCGGGCGCGCGGCCGCGTCGCCACGGTGGCCATCGACGCGATGACCTTCAAGCTTCCCGTCTATGTGGGCGATATCCTGTGCGTCTATACCGACATCGAGCGCATCGGCACATCCTCGATGGCGATCCATGTCGAGGCGTGGGCGCTGCGCGACCGGATGGGCCAGAGGATAAAAGTCACCGAAGGCCAATTTACTTTCGTCGCCATCGACGAGCAGCGGAAGCCGCGTCCGGTACCGAAAACCGATCAGAGCGCCTGATACCACTCAGCGAGCGCTTCTCCGATGGCGTGCGGGTGGTCTTCCTGAAGGAAGTGGATTCCTTTGCCGAGGTTGATGCTCGTCAAGTTCTTCAAGTTGACTTCGCACCACTCCACGGCCGGCCGCTGGAGGAGCGCGCCGGGCTCGGCGTGGAGGAGCAACTTTGGCACATCCCACTCGACGAGCTTCTCGTTGTAATTGCCGACGAGCTCCGCGATGTCCGACGGCTCACCTTCAATCGGGATCTCGTTGGGCCACCGCCAAAGCGGTTTGCGGGCCGACGGCTCTGTATAGGGAGTGCGATAGACGTTCATTTCTTCTTCGCTGAGCTCGCGCACGATACCGCCCGGAAGAATCTTTTCGACGAAGATGTTCTTGTTGACGATCAAGTCCCAGCCGACGCCTTCGGTGCGGAAAGCCTGGAAGATGTCCTTGAAACTGTCCGAAAACACATCCCAGCTAGGGATGGGCTTCAAGATCGCCTCCATGAAGGCGATGGCCTTGACGTTGTCTTGGTGTTGCGTTGCGTAATGAAAACCGAGTCCAGAGCCCCAGTCGTGGATGACGAGCGTGATGTTCACGAGCTCGAGCTCCTCGATGAAACCCTCGACATAATTCATATGCTCGAAGAAGCGATATTCGAGGTCGGGCTTGTCGGAGCGGCCCATGCCGATCAAATCGAGCGCGATGCAGCGCCCGTGGGCACTCACATGCGGGATGACGTTGCGCCAAAGGTAGGACGAGGTCGGGTTGCCGTGCAGGAACAGAATCGGATCGCCTTCGCCTTGCTCGACATAATGCATCTTCGAGCCACGCACGTTGACGAACTTGGACTCGAACGGAAAAGCCGGTGAGATCTCCTCGGCCACGGCCACCTCCCTCCCCTGCAGACAGTATAGCCTCCTGCGCGATATGATGCGCTTCCGCGGGAGGTCCGCCATGCGATTATTGAAAATACTGGCCCTGCTATCACTCACGAATCTCGCTTGCACGCAGGGAGAGCCCGTCGATCTTCTTTTCCACAACGGCAAAATCGTGACGGTGGACGACGATTTTTCGATCCACGAGGCCATCGCCGTGCGCGACGGTAAAGTTCTTGCGGTCGGGGGGGCCGAGCTCGTGAACAGCTATGATGCTACACGCGTCGTCGACCTCGGCGGGAAGCTGCTCATGCCCGGGTTCAACGACACGCATATCCACATCCGCGGACGGGCGCGCCGCGCCGTGGTGTTGACGGACCTCGAATCCATCGAAGAGATCAAGCGTCGCGTTCGCGCCAAAGCCGAGGAGCTTGGCGCCGGCGAGTGGATCACAGGCTACGGGTGGTCCGAAGACGAGCTCGATGAAGGCCGGCGTCCACTTCGCTGGGACCTCGATGAAGCCGCGCCCGACAACCCGGTTATTCTGACGCGCGCCGGAGGGCACAGCGCCGTGGCCAACAGCATGGCGCTCGAGCTCGCCGACGTGACGGCGGAAACCCCGCAGCCCGAAGGCGGTGTCATCGAGCACGACAACAACGGCGAGCTCAACGGCGTGATCCGTGAGCGTCAACGCATCGTGAGCCGCCTCGTCCCTGATGCCACACCAGAGGAGCTTCGCGAGACCTTCGTCCAGTCTCTAAGAGATCTATTGCCGCTCGGCATCACGAGCATCATCCAAGCCGGTGTCCGCCCCGACGCTTTCGGCGAATGGGAAAGCGTCTACGAAGAGTTCGGTGAGGAGCTCCCGCGCGCCGCGGTCCAGGTTCGCTTCCCCGACGCCGAATCGGTGCGCGCTTTTCCAAAGAAGACAGGCGATGGCGATGCGCGCTTGCGAGTCGGTGCCGTGAAAGTCTCCGTCGACGGCGGATTTACCGGTCCCGCTGCCTACACGCTCGACCCTTACAAGGGCGAGGAGTCCTATCGCGGCACGCTCAACCTCTCCGAAGAAGAGCTGCGCGATATCGTGACGACGGCGCACGGGCTCGGTTGGCAGCTCGGTTTTCACGCCATCGGCGATGCCGCCATCGTACTTACCGTAGCCGCGTTCACCGATGCGATCGACGCCCAGCCGCGGGACGACCACCGCCATTTCTTGAACCACTTCACGGTGATGCCGCCCGACGAGACCATGCAGCAAATGGCGGAGTACGACATCTTCATCGCCCAACAACCGAACTTCACCTACACGCTCGAGGGTCGCTACGCGGCCAACCTCGAAGACGCACGGCTCGCGCACAACAACGCGCTGCGCTCGCCGATGGATCACGGGGTCTTCGTAGCACTCGGAAGTGACATCTTGCCCATCGGTCCCATGGTCGGGATCTACGCGGCGGTCACCCGCAAGGGCATGTCCGGCAAAGTCTACGGAGCGGAGGAAAAGCTCACGATGGAGGAAGCCATTCGGGGCTACACCGCCTATGGCGCCTACTTCACTTGGGAAGAGGACACCAAGGGGACGCTAGCGCCCGGAATGCTCGCCGACATGATCGTGTTGTCGGAGGACTTGCTTACGATCGACCCCGAGAAGATTCTCGACGTCCAAGTCGAGATGACGGTGGTGGACGGCAAGGTGCTGTTCGAGCGCAATTAACTCGCCAGAAAAGCCCGCGTGAGGTTCCGGTGCCCGTCTTCCGTCACGACAACGTTGTCCTCGACGCGCACACCACCGAAAGGGGCGAGCTCGTCGATGAGGCTCCAGTTGAAATGGCTCGACGCCTCACCCTCGCGGAACGGACGCAGCAACATCTCGATGAAATAGAGGCCGGGCTCGATGGTGAACACATGACGGGCTTCGATAGTCCGGGTGTTGCGCAGGTGAGGGTGTTCCTCGGGCGGCGGCGCCACGCGGCCGGTCGCGTCCGCAAGATGTCCGCCGACGTCGTGCACCTGAAGACCAAGGTGATGACCGAGCCCGTGCGGGAAGAACGGACGGCTGAGACCCCGGGCGACGGCTTCCTCGGCCTCGACGTCGAGAATCTCCGAAGCTTTCAAGAGCGCCGCTATCTTCAGATGTGCCTCTTGGTGAAGATCGCCATAAGGGAGGCCTGGCTTGACGGCGCTACAAAGCTCTTTTTGTAGCGTGTCCATGCCGTCGCGAATCGCCCCGAATCGCGGGTCACACCCGGCGCGCACATGCGTCCGGGTGATATCGGACGCGTAGCCGTCGCAGGCAGCTCCCGCGTCGATGAGCAGCACATGGCCGTCCCGTGCGCCGCGTTTCGCGTGGTAGTGAAGGAACGCGGACTTCTCGTTCAACGCCACGATGGTCGTGTAAGGAAGATCTTCTTCCGGTACGCCCACGGCTTCGACGAAAGCATAGTGGATCTCGAGCTCCGAGGCGCCTGACTCGAAGGCGGCTTTTGCCGCTTGGTGCCCTTTGGCGCCGAGCTCGCTCGCCTCGTCGAGACAACGAAGCTCGTAATCCGTCTTATAGGCGCGATCCCAGTCGAGCCGGGCGACGAGCTGCTCGGGCTGGACGGTGAGACCAGCGCTCTCGGCGCGCGCAGTCTCACTCCCGACATAGGCCGTTTTGGCCGGCCGACCGAGTGCTTCCCAGACCGCGTCCGCCGCGGCGACCTCGACGAGCTCGAATTCGGCAAGCCAAAAAGGCGTGCCGAGGGCAATCGGCTCGTACCAATAATCTTCTGGTGCGTAGCGGATGAGCTTAGGCTTCTGGCCCGGCCGGAGCTCGAGGAGGTGATGCGGGCCTTTGAGCGGGCACCAATGCCCGAACTGCCCGGAAGAGTAGAAAGGCGCCTCGCGATCGTCGGCGAAGTAGGTGAACGGCTCACCGCTCGACAGTACGAGCCCGTCGAAAGCCGCCGACTGCAGGGCCTCGGCGAGCTTTTCTTGGCGCAGCGCGATGTGGTCTTGATAGAGCTTCTCCAATGTCATGAAGGGATTCTGCCAGACCTCGTCGGTGAATGGTATCTTTTGAACAGAACTTAGTTCGACTCGGATCCTAGGTGGCCGTTTCAGCCAGGCCCGATCGGAGGCCGGACATGACACGGATACCCTGCGGCCTTTCCCGGATGAAAGTGGTGCTCGCCAACGAAATTCGACTCACGAACAAGATGAGTATGCTTTGCTTTTTTGTGCGCGAGGAGCTCGTTACGCCCCTGACCGATGGACGACACAATGCAGACGGGCGAGCTATGCATGCTCGAGGCTCGTCCGCGGCCCGGCGGGCGGACACCAGTGGACCACCCGAAAGGGCAGCACGACGATCACGCTAATGCATTTCCGCCTGCGGCCGTGCTGGCGACGGCTAGGCGACGGCGCGAGCCTGGCGAGCCAATGGTGTACCAGGAGAATCCTTGACGAACTGGGCGCGACGGGGTGCGCAGGTCGACCCGCTGGCGTGACGGCGGTACGAACGGAGACCACGAGCGAGCTTCCCACGCGGGACAGCTGGGTGCGTCGAATTAGTCTTTCTGTTGATCGACGTCCATGACCCAAATACCCCCTTCCCCTTGCCGCCAGGGGAAATAGACGTAGCTGCGATCCGCGTCGCGAGCGTAGGTATGAAGGCGGCCTCTTTTGTCCTCGAGATCCGCCAGGACACGTTCCCGTCCCGTTTCGATGTCGATCGCGCAAATCTTCTTCAATGAGTAGCACCCATAAAAGAGCTCGGTACCATCATGAGACCAGACCGCCCTCCCCTCACCGCTTTCGTTGATGGGCTTCGCCTCACCTCCTTCTGCCGGTATGCGCCAATGTCGCCGGACGCCACCGCGTTGGGAATGAAAGGCCACCCACTTGCCGTCCGGTGACCACGTGGGAGTTTGATCAGGAGCGGGATCCGTTGTCAGTCGTCGTGGCTCCCCACCTTCGACCCCGACGATCCATATGTCCGTGCCTTCTCGACGGGAGACGAACGCGATCTCCTGGCCGTCGGGAGACCAGTCAGGCTGATAATCCCTCGCTGGATGGGTGGTGATCGCGCGGGCAGGGCCACCCTCAGAGGGAATCGTCCAGACGCCCGATTGCCGGATCGACCGGACGTGAACGCGATAAGAGCGCCGTCCGGTGAAAACGCGAACCGGCGCATGACAAGCCCCGACGTGATGGACACGGGAGCACCCGAAGGAGAGCCGTCGGATTCCAGCTCTTGCAGCCACAGATCCCGACTCCCTGATCGTTCCGTCACGAAGAACAGCCGGCGTCCCTCGGCGGACCACTTGGGCTCTCGGGCGTTTCCCGTCACCGCAATGGGCCCCTCGCCGGAGAGTGGAAACAGCCAAAGGTTCCCACTGGAAATATCTCCGTCTATGCAGGCAACGAAGCGGCCGTCAGGAGACCAGCTCGGGCCCGCGCATCTCTTGTCGATCCGAAGATCTCTGACGTTCTGGGTCTCGATGGAGAAAATCCTCATGGAAACATTCTCTCCACTCCCATGCACCATCGCGATTTCTTTGCCGTTGGCGGACCACATCGGGCGGCGCGCATTATCGGCATGGTCCCTATCGAGAAAATATCCGAGCGCGCATCCACGGGTTGCCCCTGCGCCTGCTCCGGCGACATGTAATGTAGCGTCCCGACGATCGCCCCGGCCGCGGTTTGCTCGACCGTGGGTAGCTCGCTGGATGCGCTCTCTGCGGCGAAGCCTGCCGCCCCTTTCGCGAGACCGAAGTCGAGCACTTTGATGTGCCCGTCTTCGGTCACCATCACGTTGTTCGGCTTGAGGTCCCGGTGCGTGATGCCGGCATCGTTGGCTTGAAGAGGTACATTGAAGCACAAGCGGTGTATTTTGAATGCCCGAAGTTGTAAACCTCGGTGCGCCAATGACTTCCCCTGCCGCAACCCTTAAATCCGCGCTAAAATAGGGAAAGCCAGACATGCTCAATCGCATTATCCTCGTCGGCATACTCGCGATGGCACCCATAGGTTTCGGCGCCTCGAGCCCACCCCCAACCAGTGCACCGGTTTACTCGTACAGAATCGTCAACACCTACCCGCACGATCCCAATGCGTTCACGCAAGGGCTCGTGTTCCGCGACGGAGTACTTTACGAGAGCACGGGGCTTCGAGGGCGTTCGGACGTCCGCCGGGTCGAGCTCGAATCGGGCCGCGTTCTCGCGCGACGCACGCTTCTACCGCTGTTCTTCGGGGAAGGTCTCGCCGTGCTGCGCGACCGGATCTACCAGCTCACGTGGACGTCGGGTGTCGGCTTCGTCTATGACCGCGAGTCGATGGAGCTCGTTCGTGAGTTTCGCTACGGCATCGAAGGCTGGGGGATGACGCATGACGGCGAGCGCCTCATCGTCAGCGACGGCTCGGAGCATCTTTACTTTTGGGATCCCGAGACGCTGCAGGAAACGAACAAGCTGACGGTGCGCGACGGCGGGAGGCGGATCGCCAATCTCAATGAGCTCGAGTACATCGACGGGGAAATCTACGCCAATGTGTGGATGCAGGACCGCATCGCGCGTATCTCGCCGGAGACGGGAAAGGTCCTTTCCTGGATCGACCTCACCGGCATCCTCCCGCTGGCCGATCGTCGCGCGAATGTCGACGTTTTGAACGGCATCGCCTATGACGAAGAAAAAGAGCGCCTCTTCGTGACGGGCAAGCTCTGGCCGAAGCTCTTCGAGATCGAGCTCGTTCCGAAGTAGAATCGGCAGCGATTTTCTTGGAGGTCCTGCCATGCCCGTTGTTCCAACACGTTTCCACCTCGTTCTCGCTTTCGCGGGTTTCGCCGCGCTCGGGAGCGCAGAGACGTTCGAGCTCACGGAAGCCTCGATCGCCGACATCAACGCCGCTTTCGATGCTGGCGCTCTGAGCTCGGAGAAACTCGTAGCACTCTGTCTCGCCCGCATCGAAGCCTATGACGACGCTGGGCCGCAGCTCGGCGCCGTCATCACGGTGAACCCGAATGCGATGGAACGTGCACGCGCTCTCGACGCGGAGCGCCGATCCCAGGGACCGCGTTCTCCCCTACACGGCATCCCCGTCGTTTTGAAAGACAACTTCGACACGGCCGACATGCCGACGACGGCGGGCTCGTTCTTGCTCGGGGGATCGATGCCGCCCGATGACGCCTTTCTCGTTCGAAAGCTTCGCGAAGCGGGGGCGATCGTGCTCGCCAAGTTGAACATGAGCGAGTTCGCATCGGGCGGGCCCATGAGCTCTTTTGGCGGTCCGATCCGCAACCCGCATGACCCAACGCGATCCCCTTCGGGATCTTCGGGCGGTACGGGCGCGGCCATCGCGGCGGCCTATGCGCCGATCGGCCTCGGCACGGATACCGGCGGGTCGGTGCGCGGTCCGTCCTCAGCCAATGGCATCGTCGGTCTCAAACCGACCCATGGGCTCCTGAGCCGAGACGGTATCGTGCCTCTCGCCTTGTCGTTCGATACCGCCGGCCCGATGGCGCGCCACGTCTATGATGTCGCGGTCGTGCTCGGCGTCATGACGGGGGTCGACCCCGCCGACACGGCGACCTCAAAGAGCAAAGGGAAGTTCGAGACCGACTACACGCAGTTTCTGGACGCTTCAGCGCTCGACGGCGCCCGCCTCGGGATCGCCCGCGACTTCATGGGCCAAGACGGCGATGTCGATTGGATCATCGAGGCCTCGCTCGACACCCTTCGGGACGCCGGTGCCACCATCGTGGATATCGAGCTCCCGGAATGGCTCCTCGAGGTGCGCGGCGAGTTCTACAACACGATCCGCCACCGCGAGTTTCGCGCGCAGATCGCGGAATATCTCGCGACCCTCGGCCCGAGCTACCCCAAGACGCTCGCTGAGCTTTTGGAGCGCTCGAAGAAATTGACGGCGCCGGACGGCAGTGGCCGGCCGAACCCGTCTCGCTGGAGCCTTCTAAAGCGCGAAGAAGAAAGTGGCTCACTCGAGGATTTCGAATATATCGCCATGCAGGAGCACGGCCTGCCGCTCGTTCGCGCCTATGTGGAGGGCATCTTCCGCAAAGAGAATCTGGACGCGATCCTCTACCCGACGTCACCACGCCGCACGCGACGAACGGATATAGATCGGCGCCCGGGTGGAGGGGGAGGTGGCGGGTCCGCGACGCGATTCGCGAACCTCACGGGCTTTCCCGATCTCATCGTGCCCGCGGGCTTCACCGGAAACGGTCTTCCGGTCACGCTTTCTTTTCTCGGCGCCGCTTTCACGGAGCCACGCCTGCTCGCGCTCGGCTATGCTTTCGAGCAGGCGACAAAAGCGCGTCGTCTGCCGGTCCACACACCACCGCTCCCCGGAGAGACGATCCCTTACTGATCCTCGGCGAAGCGCTCACGTTTGTACGCAGACATTGCGGTTCTCTGGACGCGCTGCGCGAGCCTTGCTATAGAAGGAGGTCTCGATGCTCGTGATTCTGTTTCGTTCGCGGCTGACTGAGGAAGCCGAGGTGGGTGAGGACTATCAAGACATGGCGGCGGAGATGTTCGCCTATGCGAAGACGCAGCCTGGCTACGTTGATTTCAAACAGTACCAGGCCGAAGACGGCGAGCGACTCTCCGTCGTGAAATGGAGCGATCGGGAAACGCTCGAGGCGTGGAGACGAAATGCTCGACATCGCGAGGCCAAAAAGAGCGGGCGCGAGCGCTGGTACACTTCCTACGACATCGAAATCGCCGAGGTGATCGATAAAAGCGCCTTCACGAGGAAGACGTCAGAAAGCTCTGCTTAGCCGGCCCCGACGAGAATGACAGGCATGAAGCGATTACCTACTGAGCAGCTATGAAGTAGAATCCACGCTGCCATGAGCTCTGAAAGACCGGAGGTCTCGCGTCCGGGGCGCTATGCGATGGTGTTCAGTGTCTTCGCACTCCTCGCCCTGATCTGGCCCATCTATCCCCTGTTCGGCGGCATTCGCCCGATGATTCTGGGCATGCCGCTGTCCTTGTTCTATATCGTCGCGGTTATCGTCACGGTGTTTCTTGTGATGCTCACGCTCTTCCTCTGGGAAAGTAAGAACGACAGGCTCGGCTGATGGAGAGCTGGCTCATCGTTTTTCTCGTCACGATCGGCTACTTGATCCTGTCGCTCGCGGTCGGTCTCTACTCCGGCCGGAAAGCTTCTGCGAGCACCGAAGGCTATGTCGCGGGAGACCGCAATCTCGGTTTTGTCGTGCTCTACTTCATTCTCGGCGCGTCGATCTACAGCGCTTTCGCGTTTCTCGGTGGTCCGGGCTGGGCCTATTCGCGCGGCGCGGCAGCCTTTTACATCATCTCTTACGGAACCGTGGGCCTTCTCCCCTGGTATTTCCTCGGCCCCCGCATCGCGCGCCTCGGGCGCAAGTTCGGTTACGTCACCCAAGCCGAGCTCTTCGCGCACCGCTACGAGAGCCGCTTCATCTCCTGCATCCTCGCGACCATCAGCCTCGTCGCTTTCGTGCCTTATCTCGTGATCCAGATGAAAGGCGCGGGCTACGTCTTCTCGATCGTGACCGAAGGGCGCATTCCGGAATGGGGCGGCGCGGCTATCGCCTATGGGGTCGTGCTGATCTACGTTTTCAAGAGCGGCGTCATGGGGGTCGCGTGGACGAACACGTTCCAAGGGATCTTGATGATGGGGCTCGCGTGGGTGCTCGGCCTCTATCTCCCCTACAAGCTTCACGGCGGCGTGGGCGCGATGTTCGAGGAGCTCGCCCGCGTCGCACCCGAGCTGTTGCAAGCGCCCGGACTCGATGCGGCCGGCAATCCGTGGACATGGGCCGGCTATTCGAGCTCCATCGTCATCTCCGTCCTCGGCTTTAGCGTGTGGCCGCACTATTTCATGAAGATCTACACGGCGCGCAACATCGCGACGTTGAAGCGCATGATCGTCTTCTACCCGACGTTTCAGATCTTTCTCGTGCCGATCATGTTCATCGGCTTCGCCGCCATCACCGCCTTTCCGGGCGTTACGCCCGTCGACACGATCCTCCCGCACATCGTGACTTCGATGAACATCCCTCCGCTCGCGGTTGGGCTGTTCTGCGCGGGCGCCCTCGCTGCATCGATGTCCTCGGGAGACGCCATCGTGCACGCCGCAGCCTCCATCATGATCAAAGACTTCTACGGCGCGGTGCGCGCGGAAAAGCTAGACGGCCCTCGGGAGATACGCCTCATCCGCTTCTCCGTCATCGTGATCGGCGCCATCGCTTATTTCTTCGCCGCGGTGTCGGAATATTCGCTCGTGTACCTGCTCCTTTTATCCTACGGGTTCATCGCCCAGATCTTTCCGACCCTCATCGCCCTCTTCTACTGGAAGCGGTCGACGCCGGCCGGCGTCATCGCCGGGCTCCTCGCGGGCTGCGCCGTCGTGATCGTGTGGAATCTCGTTCCCTCGCTTCAGTGGCAGCAGATGCATCCCGGGATTTTCGGCATCGGCGTCCACATCGTCGTTCTCGTCGTGGTCTCGAAGCTGACGGCGCCCATGGACGGCGAGCACGTGCGAAAGTTCGTCGAGGCTTGAGCCTCTCAGGGTAGGCCGAGCGCCACCCACTCGGCAGGGTGGTCCTTCCCTCCAATTGCGACCACGATGTATTGCTTGCCCTCAAACAGGTAGGTGATGGGCGCGCCGGTGGTTCCTGCATCGAGCTCCATCTTCCAAAGGACCTCGCCCGTCAGCTTGTCATAGGCACGGAAGTTCTTGCCCCATCGTCCCTCCCGGCCGCGAATGCCCGGGATCGAGTCGCTTCCCTCGCCAATGAAGAGAAGCGTTTTCGTGACGAGCGGCGCGGCGCGGCCAGCAATCCCGAGTGGAGGCAAGTCGAGGCCTTCGAGTAGTGGATGATCGCGCGGCCCGTCGCCGTTTGCCGCCATCCAAACATGCTCGCCGCGATTCATGTCGATGGCGGTGATGCGACCGTAGGGCGGCTTCACGATCGGAAGCCCGTCGATCGTCGGCACGTTGGGTCCTTCATCGTCGACAACGTAGTCGAGCGTCGCCCCTTCCTCGGTCGGTCTCTCGATGTGATAGACCGAGGGCCAAGTATGCGACACAGCGTAGTAGATAGCGGTCTCCGGGTCGAAAGCGCCCGTGTGCCAATTTCCCGAGCCCCACCAACCCGGATTGGTGAGCGTGCCTTTCTTGCCGTCCGGCGTATCGCTGCGGAGCGATGGCGGCGTGAACATCGGCCCGAGAACGAACGGCTTCACGAGCTCGAGTGCTTTCGCGCGGAGCGCCGGCGTGAAGTCGATCAAATCGTCTTCCGTAAATCCCTGTCGGTCGAAGGGCGCCGGTTTGGTCGGGAAAGGCTGCGTCGGGGACAAGCTCTCGCTCCCGACGGTCGACGCGGGGACAGGGCGTTCTTCGATAGGCCACACGGGCTCGCCCGTCTCGCGGTCGAAGACATAGAGGAAACCCGTCTTGCTCGGTTGCATCACCGCCTTGATCCGCTTTCCGTCCACCGTGATGTCCCCGAGGGTCGCGGGCCCGACCGTGTCGTACTCCCAGACATCGTGGTGGACCATCTGGAAGTGCCAGACTTTCTCGCCGGTCGCGACGTCGATGGCGACGAGCGTGTTCGAGTAGAGGTTGTCGCCCGGACGATGGCCGCCGTAATACGCCGCCGTCGGAGCGGTTAGCGGGATGTAGACATAGCCGAGCTCCTCGTCCGCCGTCAGGCAGCACCACGAGCCGAGATCCCCTGAATAGCGCCACGAATCCTCGCCCCAGCTCTCATGACCTTCTTCTCCCGGTTTGGGAACGACATGGAACGTCCAGAGCCGCCGGCCGGTTCGAGCGTCATAGGCGCGCACGTCCTCGGGCACGGCTTCGCGGATGACGCCGCCGTCGCCGGCGCCGCCGGTAATGCCCGCGGTGACGACGACATCGCCGACGACGATCGCCCCGGCCGTCCAGTTGTAGCGCCCGGCCTTCTCCTCATAGCGGTGCAAGCTCACGCGACCTTGGTCGCCGAAATCAGCGTCGAGCTCACCGCTCTTCGCATCGACGGAGTAGAGAAACTCACCGCGCGTCAGGAACAAACGTTCCTCATCGCCATCGCGCCAATAATCGACGCCGCGCGGGCTCTGCCCAGCCGCTTCGTCGATCGTCGGCGCAAAAGGGCTTTGCTCCCACATCGTCTCTCCGGTGCCGGGGTTTAGCGCCCGCATCAGTCCGACCCCGTTCGGCGCATAGAGCACACCGCCGATCATGAGCGGCGTCGAGCGAAAGTTGGGCGCGACCCTCAGCTCGGAGTAAGTCTCTTTCAAGGTGGGGTCGACCGCCGGGCGGCGCCACAAGATGCGAAGCTCGGAAACGTTGTCGCGATCGATCTGCTCGAGAGGCGAGTAACGGGTGAAGGCTTTGTCGCTACCGAAATAGCGCCATTCCCCATGCACCGCCTGCGCTTGAGCGTAGGCGGCGATACCGAAAGTACAAAACCCGATGGCCAGTGACAGCCGCATGGTAACCCTCCTTCCGCACGCATTCTGAAAGAAGGGAGCAGAGAACTCAAGTGCGGTCGGGGGTCAGTCCGAACGCAAGGCGATAACCGGATCGACCCGTGAGGCGCGGAGCGCAGGAACGATGCAGCCGAGGAGCGCCGCGGCCAAGAGGACCATCGGGACGAGAGCGAAGGTTCCAGGGTCGCGCGGATCCACGCCGTAGAGCACGGAGTCCATAAAGTCGGTCACGAGCACCGCGACGACGGCTCCCACGGCGACACCGGTCACGCTAATGAAAAGGCCTTGCCGGAGGACCATAGTGAGAACGCCCGATGGGCTCGAGCCGAGTGCGAGGCGGATCCCGATCTCTTTCGTCCGTTGACTGACGACGTAGGAGATGACACCGTAAACACCAACCGCCGCGAGAACGAGAGCGAGACTAGAGAGCAGCACGAGAAGCGCCATGGTGAATCGGGACTGGGCTACCGAGCTCGACAGGACCTCCTCGAGGCTACGCACCTCGGCGATGGGAAGCTTTGGATCGATTCCGTGAATGACGGCTCGGACCGGACCGGCAAGCGTTTGCGCGGGCACTGACATTGAAGTGCCGATAGTCAGCGTCATCGCCGACGGGGCAAACCCGGACGATTGATGAAACTGGCTGTGCGGTCGATACCACTTTCCTTTGACCTCGGCGGTCAGACCGTTGTGCCGGATATCAGAAACGACGCCGACGATGCGAACCCAAGGCGGCTCGTCCGCGCCGCGCATCATGATGCGGTGTCCAAGAGCACTTTCGCCTGGCCAGTACCGATTCGCGAAGGACTCGTTGACCACCACGACGGGCTCGCTGTCGGCGCGATCCGCCTGTGTGAACGTGCGGCCCTCGACAAGCGGGATCCCCATCACTTCGAGATAGCCCGCGGTCGCGACCTGCCAATCGGCCGCCGTGCTTTCGTTCTTCGCCGGCTCGTAGCCTTCGATCCGAGTTCCCCAATCGCCGATTTGCGTTGCAAGAGGTAACACGCGGACCGCGCCCGCGTTCTCCACGCCGGGAAGCGCTCGGACCCCTTCGAGGAGCTGTTCGAAGAACGCGATGACGTCGGCATCTTCCGGATAAGTCGCCGCCGGCGTCGAAAGCCGCATCGTCAAAACGTTCTCCGCATTGAAGCCGGGATCGATCGCAAGAAGATGCGTGAAAGTCCGGATCATCAGCCCCGCAGCCATGACGAGCACGACAGCGACGGCGAGCTGAAACGCGACGAGCCCACCGCGAAAGCGCTGGCTCGAGAGACCCGAGCTCGAGCCGCGCCCGCCTTGGGTCAATGTGGCCGAGAACTTCGGGCGGGACGCGGTGAAGGCCGGGATGACTCCGAACAGGATCGCCGTCACGAACGTGGCCAAGGCTGCAAAAGCTAAAACACCTCCGTCGAGGCTCGCCTCGGTGAGCCTCGGAATGCTTCCCGGCTCGAGGGCTGTGAGGGCGCGGAGCGCGAGCTCGGCGACGAGAAGCGCCGCCGCTCCACCGAGCGCCGCAAGCACGAGGCTCTCGGTCAAGAGCTGCCGGAAGATGCGCCGCCAATTCGCGCCCATCGCCGTCCGGAGAGCGATCTCACGACGCCGCTCCTCCCCGCGGGACAAAACGAGATTGGCCACGTTCACACAAGCGATCAACAGCACGAAGCCAACCGCCACGAGCAAGACCCACAGGGCGGTCCGCGCCGCGCCAACGATGTCATCAGAAACAGGGATAACGAGCGTGCGGAACAACATCTCCTCGGGATAAACACCGTCGGTGACCGCGCGCCCATTCCACGCCCGCGCTTCGGCCACAGCCTCTTCGACGAGCACACCCTCAGCGAGCCGCGCAACGCCGTAGTAAGAATGATTGCCGCCGTTTTGCGGCAAGTCACTGATTCCTTCCGGCACGTCGAGCGGCAAATAGACCTCGATGGGCGTTTCGCGCGAGAAGTCGATCGGAAGACGGAAACGCGGCGGCAATATCCCGATCACCGTGCGCGGGAATCCGTTGACCTCGATTCGGCGGCCCAGAAGTTCTTCGTCCGCACCATAGCGACGATTCCAAAGACGATAGGAAAGGACCACGACCTCACTCTTGTCCGGTTTGGCTTCTTCGGCCGTGAAACCCCGCCCGAGAATAGGGGTGACACCAAGGGTGCCGAAGACGTTCGGTGTCACGCCCGCTAGACCGAGCCGCTCGGGATCGTCACCATCGGTCAAGTTGGCGCTCGTGTCGTAGTAGAGGCCAACACTCTCGAAGCTCTCGAAGCTGTCGCGATAGACGCGATACTCCCCCATCGAGACCCAGGTCTTGGGAAAGCCGGCCCATTGGCTCCAGATGCTGACGACTCGATCGGGCGCAGCATAAGGCAGAGGGCGCAGCAAGACCGAGCGGACGACGCTCACGAGAGCGACGTTCGCGCCGATGCCGAGCGCGAGCGTCAAAACGACGACGGCGGTGAATCCGGGCGTGCGGGCGAAAGAACGGATGGCGTAGCGGATGTCGTTCACGATGGAAGTCATGAGCTCCTCGAAGCGGCCGCGCCGCCGCGGTGGCGGGGCGGGAGAAAGGGACAGAAGCTCGCGATGCAAGCGCAACCAATCGAGCGAGAACAGCTGACGCCAATACCAGCGGCGCGCCCGCCGCGGCCCGAGCTCACGTTCTCGGATGGCGAACCCCTCGTCGAGGTCGGCGAGCATATCGGCAACGAGCGGCTCGGGAGCGAGAAGCTCCAAAATCCGGCGTGCCAAACGAGGAGGGTTCACCATGACGTCAGGGCGATCGGAACTCGGGAAGGGTCGAGACCCCCTTCCACATGCGCTCGAGAACGGTGTGCGATTCTTTGAGCGCAGCGACGCCTTCCGCGGTGAGCACGAATAGCCGCTTCGCTTTGCCGCCCCGCACCGGGGTCGGGTCGGCGCGGCGCGAGCGGACCAAGCCTTTTTTCTCGAGCCGCACGAGCGTCACGTAGATCGTGCTGATGGTTAGACTCCGGCCGGCCGAATCCTCGAGATCTCGTTGGATTTCCGCACCATAGGCCTGCTCGCCCGAGCGGGCTACCGCCAGCATGAGTAGTTGTTCGAGCTCTCCAAGCGTTTCGCGTCCCATGATAGATATTATTGACAAAATCAATAATAAGACGCAAGAGCGGGTACGAAAGTTGCGTGCGGGCGAAAAAAAGTACGACGTCGTCGCTCAGCGTTGAGAGCGCGGTCCAAGCATGCAACGATTCCCAAGTACTTATATGTCATGTTGACCGATAGAGTACTAGCTGTCGTAATATTCTCGTGTCAGATACAGTTCTCGGAGTCGCCGAAGCTAAGAGAAGGTTTTCGGAGTTAGTTGACCGCGTTGCGAAGGGAGAGCGCTTCGTCATCTGTCGACGAGGCAAGCCCGCGGTTGCAGTAGTGGCGCCGGAAGCAGTTTCCGGCAGGTCGCGGCAAGGGCCTCCGCGTGGTTTAGCGGCGTTTGCCGGTGCGCTCAGCGAGTGGGATGAGCTCGAAGACGCGAGCGCTCAGACTAACGGTCTAGGGGGCGCCATTCAGTGCCGTGAACGGCTTGGCGGGTTGCTCCGTTTCTACCATCGGGAAGCCGCATGAATATCTTGACCCTACGGGCATTGGAAGTCTCGTTCAGCCGAAGGCATCGTAAGGCAGACGGCTGCAGCGGAGCAACCATCCACCGCTACGAGGGAGCTCTAAGCGAGGTCGAGACCTTCGTAGATCTGTGACAAAGTCAGCGAGACGTTCAATGACTCGAACACGACTTCTTCCGCACCCGTATGAACTGACCTGGTCCACGCACCGTCCGGCGAATTTCGCCGAAACAGTTCGACCTCCCGGCTCTTCTGTTGAACAAGGAGGTAGTCCTTCAGGCTCTCCAAAAGCTCGTACGCGAGGAATTTCTCCCGCGGATCCGTGCCGTCGGCCGATTCCGAAAGAACCTCGACAATCAGACAAGGTTTCTCCTTGAAATACGCCTCCCGATCACTAGAGTCGCAAGTAACGAATACGTCCGGGTAGTAGAAGACATCGGCCGCTGCGACACGGACCTTCATGTCCGCCATGAAGACACGACAAGGCTGACGGCGGAGGTGCTCGCGGAGACCGGACGCAATGTTCAAGGAAATGAGGTTGTGCGTATCCGTTCCGCCCACGTTGTCGAACAGCTGCCCGCGCACGAACTCGTGACGGATTTCTCCTCGTTTCTCTGCGTAGAGATACTCGTCAGGCGTCATTGCGCACAACACCTACTCTCTTGACGCCTCGCGGCGCGCGCGGAACTCGCTCGTCTCGCTCCACTCCGGCCAGCCGTCGCCCCCCGCAAGCCTTTTGCCCATCTCGAGAAAGAGCTCGAGGTCTTGAATCATGCCGGAAAACTCGTACCAGTCCTTAATCTCATCGGATGGCTTGTGATAGTCCTCGGCTGTGTAGATCGCGCGTTGTTCTTCCCCCCACCCCTCGGGCTTACCTTCGAAGCTGATGCCGACATCAGCATAGAAAGACGGGATGCCGACTTTCGCCAGCTCGAAGTGATCCGAGCGGTAGTAGAAGCCTTTCTCGGGCTCGGGGTCAGGACGCACGATGCGGCCCTGCCCGGTCGCGACCTCGCGGGCGAGATCGTCGAGCTCGGACTGACCGAGACCCACGACGGTGATGTCGCTCGTCCGGCCCCAAATGTTGAGCCCGTCCATGTTGATGGCCGCCACCGTCTTATTGGCGGGATAGAGCGGGTGCTCCGCGTAATAGCGTGAGCCGAGAAGGCCTTGCTCTTCCGCGGTCACCGCGACGAAGACGACACTTCGCCGAGGCGCGGGGTCGAGCGCACCGAGAACGCGCGCGAGCTCCAAGAGGCCTGCGACGCCGGTCGCATTGTCGTAGGCGCCATTGAAGATGTTGTCGCCTTCCATGGACTCGATCGTCCCGAGATGGTCCCAGTGGGCGACGTATAGGACAACCTCGTCGGGGGCCTCGCTGCCTTCGAGCCGCGCGACCACGTTGGCTGAGTCGACGTTGCGCATCGTGTTCTCGATCGTCGCCGTCACCCGAGTACCGAGCGCCACGGGACGAAACGCGCGGTCTCGAGCGGCTTGCTTCTGCGCGTCGAAGTCCAACCCGGCTTTCTCGAAAAGCGATTGCGCCACTTCCAGCGAGAACCAGCCTTCGACGGCGACGCGGCCCATGTTCTTGTCTTCGGTCTCGAGATCGAACTGCTCGCCGGTCCAGCTTCCCGAGACCACTTCCCACGGATAGCCGGCGGGCACGGTCTCGTGCACGACGAAAGCACCCGCGGCGCCCTTCTCGGCGGCGATCTCGTATTTGTAGGTCCAGCGTCCGTAATAGGTCATCGCTTCGTCGCCGAAAATACCTTCGACGGGTGGATCGTTGACGAGCATGACGAGCACCTTGCCGCGGACGTCCACATCTTTGTAGTCATCCCAGTCATATTCAGGAGCGACGACACCATAGCCGACGAAGACGAGCTCCTCATCGAGAGAGACTTCTTCGACGACGCGCTTCGTCCACGCCACATAGCCGACGCCCCCCTCGAGCTCTTCCTCTTCGCCGTCGCGCCCGAGCGATACGTAGCTTTCGGAGGTGATCCCCACGAGCGGGACGTTTTGAATGAACGTCCCGTCAGGGTTCCCAGGTGCGAGCCCGTAGGCGCCAAAACGGTCGCGCAGATAAGCCACCGTTTTTTCTTCCCCGGGAGAGCCCGGCGCTCGGCCGCCGAACTCATCGGAGGAGAGCGTTTCGATGTGCTCCCTCAGAAGATCGGCGCTGAATTCGACCGTGACGGTTCCCGCATCCTCGCTCGGCGGCGCGCAGGCCGGCGAAAGAATCGTGAGAAGAAAGAGTAAGCCAACCCACACTCGCTTATTCATTCATAACCTCCCGTTTCGAGCGCCGATCCTAGCAGAAGCGCTCTACTTTCGTGGTATGGTGCAAGACTCTCCGGGATGTGAAACATGGGGTTTGCGGGTGTCGGGTTCATGGTTGCCGTCGTCACCCTCGGCCAAACCGAGGTCGGCTGGGACAACGTCAAGGCGCTTCTTTCCGACGACAAAGAGACGCGCGAAGAAGCGATGGACGTCTTGGAAGCGAGCGGCGACCCATCGCTCGTCGCTGGCATCAACGACCTCATGTACTACAACTTCGTCACCCGAAATACTCTGGGCGCGAGCAAGCTTTCAACGCTGATGGAGTCGCTCACGGGCGAAGAAGTCGGCGACAATCCACGCGACGGCTGGGTCGAGTGGATCGGGCGTCACGAGGAGGTCGCGCCAAAGAAGGGCTACCTCGCCTTCAAGCGCTGGGTATTCGAACGGTACGACCCCGCGTTTCGTGGATATTTCAACCCCCGCTTCACGTTTCGGATCCGGCCCGAAGAGATCGAATGGGGTGGCGTACCGAAAGACGGCATCCCCGCGCTCGATCAGCCGGGCTTCATCGGCGCAGCGGAACAAGATTATCTCGACGACGACGACCGCGTCTTCGGCGTTTATTTGAACGGGGTCGCGAAAGCTTATCCACACATCATCATGGATCCGCACGAGATGTGTAACGACGTGGTCGGGGGCGAGCCGGTGTCACTCTCCTACTGCACGCTTTGCGGCTCAGGCGTGCTGTACCGCGGCGCACATTCTTCACGTGAGCGCGGGAAGCCGTTCACGTTCGGCTCGTCTGGGCTTCTCTATCGCTCCAACAAGCTCATGTATGATCGGCCGACGAACAGCTTGTGGAACAACTTGACGGGAGAGCCTGTCGCCGGCCGTCTGGCGGAATCAGGGATCAAGCTCGAGCTCGCACCACTCGTGGTCAGCACGTGGGGCGAGTGGAAGAAACGCCACCCGGAGACGCTCGTCCTCGATCGCGAGAACACGGGCTTTGCGCGCGACTACGAAGTGAGCCCTTACGCGGATTATTTTGCCTCCGACAAAACGATGTTCCCGGTATGGCTTCGGAGCGAGGCACTCGCGACGAAGCAACGGGTCTTCACACTCGTGCTGAGCGGACGACCGAAAGCCTACCCGGTGGATATATTGAAGGAAGAGCGCATCACACACGACACCTTAGGGAGCGTGGACATCGTGCTTCTGACCAACGCGCAGTCCGGCGCGGTGCGCGCTTACAAAACCAAGGCCCGGCATTTCGTCCTCGTGAGCGATACCGAGCTGCGGGAAGAGCCACCGGGAATCCAGTGGACGGTCCACGAGGATCGTCTCGAGTCCGAAGATGGGTCCGAGCTCGAGCGCGTGGCTGGCCATGACGCGTTCTGGTTCGGGTGGTACGCCTTTTACCCATCGACCGAGATCTACGAAAAACGCGAGCGGCCATGACGATCGTGATCAATACCCCCAACAGCCATATCGGGCGCCGGGTGACACAACGCTTGCTCGATTCGGAGATCGCGGTCGACATCATCACGCGCAATCCAGACAAAGTACGCGACCTCTCGGCCCAAGGTGCGAGTGTTCTCGTCGGCTCGTGCGACGACCAAGAGCTGCTGACACGAGCTTTCGAAGGAGCCGAAGCCGTCTTCTGGCTCACGCCGCCGGCCTATCGTCCGGACTACAACGCCTGGGTACGCGCGACCGCGTCGAAAGCCGCCTCAGCGCTTCATGGCGCACGCGTCGAGCACGTTGTCAACGTGTCCAGCATCGGCGCTCATGCCGGGCCGGAGACGGGCCCGATTGCTGTGCTGGGAGACGTCGAGAGCATTTTGAGCGAAGCGGCGCCCAACGTGGTGCATTTGAGGCCCGGATCGTTCATGGAGAATCACCTTGCCGACGTTCCCACGATCGCGAGCGCCGGTGCCATCTACTCGCCGCTGCCGCGAAACGCGGCGATGGCAACGATCGCGACATGCGACATCGCCGATGTCGCAGCGACTTATCTCCTCGGCGCCGATTGGACGGGGAAGAAGGTACATGAGCTGCGCGGGCCGAGAGACCTCACGGGAGTGGAGTCCGCGAGTCTCATCGCCAAAGGCATCGACAAGCCCGTGGAATACGTCGAAATCTCGATCGAGCAATCGCGTGAAGCCATGGCGCAAGCCGGCCTTCCTGATTTCGTCGTCGACCTCTATTCCGAAATGTTTCTCGCGATGAAAGAGGGGCGCATCGCCCCCGAGCAGCCGAGAACGTCCGAAACAACGACACCTACCGGCCTCGTCCAGTTTGCCCGCGAGGTTTTGAAACCGGCCGTCGAGGCAGCTGCCTCGAAGACCAGAGCCCCGTCAGTCAAGCACCATTGAGATTGAGGCGCAGTAATTTGAGCGCGTTGTTCCGGTAGATATCGGCGCGAACGTGATCGGGCATCTCGAGGCCATCGAGGACCTTGATTGTTTCCCGGATGTACATCGGGCCTTTCTCCGGGTCGAACGGTGAGTCCGAAGCGAAGAGCACGCGCTCGGGGCCGAAGAAGCTCAAACCGCATTCGGTCGCCGCGCGGGCGCCGAAGGTCGCGGTGTCGGCGTAAAACATTTTGAAGTAGTCGAGCGGCCGCTTCTCGAGCTTTTCGAGAAGGCCCGTCAAGTCTTCATCCGAAGTGCGGCTTCCGAGCTGATCCCAGCCTGGGCCCACCCGCCCTTCGAAGTACGGCACCATCCCACCCATGTGATGCGTGATGATCTTGAGGTTCGGGTGTTTGTCGAAAAGTCCCGCGAACACGATATGCGCCATCGCCGCGCTCGTCTCGTAAGGCCAACCGAATGTCCACCAGATCTCGTATTTGGACTTCGTCTCGGTCGGGTAGTCCGCGTGGCTCGCCCGTCTGGCCGGGTGGAGCCAAATCGGCCGATCGTAGCCCGCCATCAAGTCGAAGAGAGGCAGGGTCTCAGGTGCATCGAGCGGCTTTCCATTCACGTTGGTGAAGATTTGAACCCCGCACGCTCCGAGCTCGTCCACCGCGCGGCGCGTTTCTTCGAGGAGCGCGGCGGGTGCGTTCATCGGGAGCGAGGCGGCGAATCCCGGAAAGCGATCGGGATATTTATCGATGAGCTCCGCCATCCCGTCATTCGCTGCCCTAGCAAGCTGGACCGCGATATCCGGTTCGCCGAGCGCTTCGATCGGCGGCGACGCGAGACAGAGGATCTGCTGGTAGTCCTCGAATCGATCCATGACGCGAAAGCGCTCATCGAGGTCGTAGAGCATCGGAACGCCGCGGACCCTCTTGCCGATATCCTCGTGACCCGGCGCCATTTTCATCATCAGCTCGTAGAACGGTTTTGGGAAAATGTGGTTGAAGATATCGAGTTTCTGCATTTCTCGGGACTCCCCTCCGGCGTTCCCAGGGGCCCATCTTAATGACTGGCCGTGTGCTTTTGCAATGGGTTATGCTTCGCGCCCTGGAAGGAGAAGCTTCGAATGGTCATCGATATCCATGCCCATGTCACCGCGCCGCAAGAGCTCTATGCCTACAAGGCCGGAATCCTCGCCCACCGTGGTGCACACGGCCGAGGCGCGGTCAAGGTCTCGGACGCGCTTTTGAAACAGACACTCGAGTCGCCGGTATTCGGCGGAGGCTCGCACCTCGAGCAGCTCGAAGAAGTGGGCACCGACATGCAGCTCATTTCGCCGCGCCCCTATACGATGATGCACAGCGAGAAGCCCGAAAAGCTCGTCCGCTGGTTCATCGAAGAAACGAACAACATCATCGCCCGCGAATGCGAGCTCTATCCCGAAACCTTCCGCGGCGTGTGCGGCTTGCCGCAAAATATCGGAGTCGCTCCCGAACGCTCGCTCGACGAGCTCGAGCGCTGCGTCAAAGAGCACGGTTTCGTCGGTTGCTTGCTCAACCCCGACCCAACCGAGGGCGAAGGCCCTCCCCCACCCGGGCTCGGAGAGGAGTACTGGTATCCGATATACGAAAAACTCGTCGAGCTCGACGTCCCAGCGCTCGTACACTCGGCCGGATGTCGGTCGATGCGCGAGCCCTATTCGCTCCATTTTATCAACGAGGAGTCCATCGCGATCGTGTCGCTCTTGAGCTCGAATGTTTTCGAAGACTTTCCCAACTTGAAGATCATCATCTCCCACGGAGGCGGCGCCATCCCTTATCAGATCGGCCGCTACCGTTCGATGTGGATCCGGCGAAAGAAGCCCCCCTTCGACGAGTGTTTGAGAAAGCTCTACTTCGATACCTGCCTCTACAGCAAGGAATCGCTCGAGCTTCTCTTCAAAATCGTAGGCCCGGATCGGTGCCTCTTTGGGACGGAGAAGCCAGGTATCGGGAGCTCGAAAGACCCCGAGACCGGTGGGTGGCTCGATAACATCAAGCCGCTCATCGACGGTATCGACTTTCTGAGCGACGACGATCGAAAGAATATCTACGCCGAGAACGCGAAGAAGGTGTTCAAGCTGGACGTCTAATCGCATGGACGAAGAAACGTGGTGCCGCTTCCCAATCCGCTCGAGACGCCCGAAACCCTTGTCGAGCCCGAAGGCGAGCCCTGGAGCAAGGAGACCGTCAAAACCTTCTTCCCAAAGTTGAGCCAACGGACCATGCAACGGTTGCAATCATGAGGAAGCTATGAGTCAAGCTCAACCGGCTGGCACCATCGTGTGGAAAGACCTCACTGTCGAGAACGCCGACGTCATTCGCGACTTCTACGCCGAGGTCGTGGGTTGGAAACATTCCCCGTGCGATATGGGCGGCTATGACGACTACAACATGACCCCACCAGGAAGCAACGACCCGGTCGCTGGCATCTGTCACGCGCGCGGCGCGAACGCCAATCTACCCGCGCAGTGGCTCATCTACGTCGCCGTCGAGGATGTCGATTCGAGCATTCGGAGGTGTATCGAGCTCGGCGGTCATTTGGTCGACGGCCCTCGAAAAATGGGCTCGAACCGCTTCTGCGTCGTGAAGGATCCGGTGGGTGCGGTGCTCGGGCTCATCAGTAAGTAATGCTCAAAGATATCGAAGCCTGGGACCGGATTCAAAAACGCCGCACGTTCATGGCCGAGGCGTTGGGTATTCGCCTGAAGCCCGAAGTGCTCCCGTTCTCGAGCATCTCAGCCTACCTAGCACCTTTTCTCTTGAGCCCGAACCGCGTGATGACCGCGCATTAAGACAGGATGCCATGAGTTATTTTCCTGAAGTCGAAAAGCCCATCCCTTACGAAGGTCCCGATTCGAAGAATTCTCTCGCGTTCCGCTATTACGACAAGGACCGGGAAGTAGCGGGAAAGCGCATGTCCGAGCATTTGAAATTTGCCGTCTGTTACTGGCACACGATGCGCGGCACGGGGGCCGACGTGTTTGGAGGCGGAAGCTTCGTGCGACCATGGGGAAGGGAGTCCGACCCGATTAAGGCCGCGCGCTCGACAATGGACGCCGCGTTCGAGCTGTTCGAAAAACTCGGCGTCGAGTATTACTGCTTCCACGACCGTGACATCGCTCCGGAGGGCGGCTCAGTCTCTGCGAACCACCAGAACCTCTCTGCCATGGTGGAGCATGCCGCGCGGCGACAAAAAGAGACGGGCGTGCGTCTTCTCTGGGCAACGGCCAATCTGTTCTCTCATCCGCGCTTCACCCACGGGGCAGCGACGAACCCCGACCCTCTCGTTTTCTCGCATGCCGCGGCTCAAGTGCGCCGGGCAATGGACGCCACGCTCGAGCTAGGCGGAACCGGCTACGTTTTCTGGGGCGGACGCGAAGGCTATTCGACGCTTCTCAACACCGACTTGAAGCAAGAGCGAGAGCAAATGGCCGCGTTTCTACACCTCGCGTCAGACTACGCCAAGTCCATCGGCTTCGAAGGCACTTTGCTCATCGAGCCAAAACCCATGGAGCCAACGACGCACCAATACGACTACGATGCCGCGACAACGATTGGCTTTCTGCGGGAGTTCGACCTCTTCGACCGCTTCAAGCTCAACATCGAGTCCAACCACGCTACCCTCGCCGCGCATACTTGGGAGCACGACCTGATGGTCGCATCCATTGCGGGACGGCTCGGAAGTCTCGACATCAATCGGGGCGACCTCAACTTGGGTTGGGATACCGACCAGTTTCCCACCGACCTTAAGAGCGCCACCCTGGCGATGCTCATCGTTCTGGAACAAGGTGGTCTCGGCGATGGCGGGCTCAACTTCGACGCCAAGCTCCGCCGCGGGTCGTTCGACACCGTCGATCTCTTCCACGCCCACATCGGCGGCATGGACACGTTCGCGCACGCCCTGCTCGTCGCTCAAAAGATGAGAGAGGACGGCGTTCTCTCGAAGCCCCTCGCCAAGCGCTATGCGGGCTTTCGCGAAACGGAGCTCGGACGGAAAATCCTCGCTCGCGAGACGACCTTCGGAGAGCTCGAAGAGGCCGCGGCCGCGGGCGGTGAGCCCCCACGAGTCAGCGGCCGCCAGGAAGCGCTCGAAAATCTCGTCAACGACTACCTCTCCAGAAACATCGATTGAGATCGTAGAAGTCCTCTCGCGATATCCGTGAGCTCATAGCCCACGGCGTGGCTCGTCGTGAGCCCGAGCTTTTCCAATTTTCGCACGTCCGCCTTGAAGACGGCGCAACATGTCGTCATGCTACAATGCCGCGCCGTCATGGATCATTTCGCCGAGTTTCTGCGCACGCCGCGTGAGATCGGGACCATCATAGCCAGCTCCAAAAGCCTCGTGGCAGCCATGGTGGACTGGATCGAGTGGGACCGAGTCGAAGTGGCTGTCGAATATGGCCCAGGAAAGGGGGCCATCACAAGAGAGATCCTGCAGCGCTTGCGGCGCCGAACGACGTTTTTCACCATCGAGCTAAACGCGTCTTTCGCGGCTTCGTTTCGCACAGCGCTCCCGGACGTCCGTCTTCACGAAGAATCCGTCGAGAACATCACGGGCATCTGCGCGGAGCACGGGGTCACGAAGATCGACTGCGTCATAAGCGGCCTTCCTTGGGCCACGTTCTCGGACGAACAGCAGGACCGTTATCTCGACGAGATGTTGAAGAAGATGCCTCCCGGCGCTCAGTTCGTTTCGTTCGCTTATCTCGTCGGTCTTCCGCTCACGAGCGGCAGACGATTCAAGCGACGTCTCGACGACGTTTTCACGAGCGTCGAGACGAGCGAAATCGTGTGGAAGAACTTCCCTCCAGCGGTTGTTTACCGCTGCCGCAAATAGTCGGCTCGGTCCCGGCGCGTCAAGAAGCCGTGTCCGGGTTCCTGACCATATCGCACCGACGTTTCATCTTGCGCCACAAGGCCAAAACACCGTGGGGGTCGCCTCCTGGCTCGGGCCGTCATCATGAATGTCCCCTACAATCCCGACGATCTCCCGCCATGGCGACGCCGGTGACTCACGGACCCGCTTCGAGAGCGCTTCCCTCGGGTCGCTCCAATATTCGCGCGCGAAGTTCTCGGTCACGACGACCACGTTGCGCCGGTTTTCGATGTCGTTCCAAGAAATGCTCCTTCCCGCAAGGACGGGGTTACCCATCGTCGCGAAATAGTCGCCCGCAATGCGCTTGAAACGCCGAATCGGTGGGAGCTGGTCGTTCGCCCTCGGAAACTCTTCCACGAAAATCGGGTCGTTGCTGTCCCAGCCATCCATCGTGATGGACGAAGAGGCACCAACGGAGCTCACGCCCGGGATTTTGGCCAGACGTTCCAGGATCGCCTTGTGCGCGCGAGCTGCGGCTTCGTCATCCTCGTTCTCCTCCGAAGGGATCGACACGCGCAACGTGAGCACTTCCTCCGGACGCACGAATCCCGGTTGAACTTTCTTGTAGCGCTCGAAAGCTTCGGACCATCAAGCCGGATCCAATGAGAAGCACGGCGGCAAGTGCTACCTGGGAGACGACGAGCATGTTTCGGACGCGATGACGCTCACGTCCATCGCCGGCAACGCGGCCTCCCGGCTTCAGCGCGGCGACCAGCAGAGGTGCTCCGGAATGAAGGATGGGGAAAACGCCAAAGACAACGCCCGCTAGAACCGACACGAGAAGCGTAAAGCCGAGAACGATGGGGTCGAGCGTGATCTCGTTCAGCCGCGGAAGATTCTCGGGAGCGAGTTGGACCAGGAGCTTTATCCCAAGCTTGGCGAGCCCGAGCCCGAGCACGCCGCCGAGCAGTCCAAGCGTGAGACTCTCCGAGAGCGACTCCAGCGCGAGCCGACCGCGGCTAGCTCCGAGCGCGGTCCGCACCGCGACTTCTCGCTGCGAGGACTCGGCCCGCACGAGAAAGAGGTTCGCGACATTCGCGCAGGCAATCATAAGCACGAGCCCCACGGTCCCAAGAAGCACCCAGAGTACTTTTCCGACGTCGCCGACGACGTCGTTTTTGAGCGGGTGGACGTTGGGCCCGAGCTTCGCTTCGCGCAGCATCTCCTCGGTGAGGCCCGGCGGCATCGGGTAGGTTTCGAACGCGATGGGAAACATCCTGCCGATATCGGCGTTCGCTTGCGCGAGCGTTGCGCCCGGGGCCAGGCGGGCCATGGCTTGGTAGCTGAAATTGTTTCGAGTGGCTAGATCCGCCCGAATCCCTAGGCGCGGTGACGAGCGAGCACGTGCATGCCGCCCAGGATACGGCGGGGGGCGCACCAAGAGCGCGCCCGGGAATGGGCCGCCGCCGTTTGGAGCGCGTGGGAGCGCTATCACGAAACGGTGCGCCGCTGGGCGAACTTGTAAGAGCCTAGAAGAGCACGCGAGCCTCGCCTCGCTCCTGAATGAGCTTGTCGAGATGCTCTAGCAGGAAGTCGCGTCGCTCGAGAACGCCTTTGATCTGGCCTCCGTTCAAGTAGGGCTTGAGATGGGCGTCGAGGGTGTCGCGGTCGAGTGCCTTCATTGCTTCCACGAGCTTGCGATCGAACTGGTTCGGAAGCTTCTTGGGGTTCTTGATCATCTTCTTGCCGGAGATGAACGCCCGGGAGTGATCGATGAGAATGATGTGAAAGTCGGGATCGACGAGAAAGTTCTGTGCGTTCCGGTCGTCGTTGTTGATCAGGACATCCAACATCTTCATGCGCGATAGCTGGTGGCTCCAGCTCGGCGTGTTGGGCGTTTTGTCCATAACGTCTTTGTAAAGCTCGCAATCCTCCGCCCAGAACTGGAGAGAGCCCTTGTTGCCCTTGATACGCCGCTCGACGGTGGGCGGTGTCATGCCGAGGCCGAGGAGCTTGTCGATCTCGTAGGTCGCAATCTCCGCCTGGTAGCTTTCCCAGAAGCCACCTTGCCGGCCGCGCTTGATGGGCTTGAACGCGCCGGCGAGCACCTGCTCCCCTTGCTTTAGATCGACGCGCCACGGATTGGTGACGCCCATGCCGATTTTCTCCATCGACACGATCTCGGCATCGGTCAACAGGGCCTCGAACTCGTTCTCCGCGGACAACCAGGATTTGTGCTCGCACGCTACGTCATCGACGGCCAGGGCCGTGGTGACCGTGGCGGCAAGCGCCAGCGTCGTCAGAATGGCAAAAAGTACTTTCTTCATAGTTGCTCTCCTTCAGAGCTCGAAAAACACCTCTTCTTTTGGGTGCTCTTCGAGCAGTCGGTCCACGTGCTCTAGCAGGCGCTTTCTCCTCTCGAGCAAGGCTTCCATCTCATCACCATCCAGATAAGACCCCAGCGCCTCTTCAAAGTCATCTTCCTCGAGCGTCCGCAGCCGGTCGATCGCAAGCTGTGGGAATCGAGACAACGGCCGCATCGGCCTCAAGAAACTTTGAAACGCACGCGTGTGATCGATCAGACGGATTTTGAATCCCTTGGTGACGAGCAGGTTCTCGGGTGTGCGATCGATGTTATAGGCCAGGTAGTCGAAAACCCATACGGCTTCGACTTGTTTCTGCCAATCGTCGAGGGAGAAGCCGTCCGGCGACGTCTCGAAATCCGGCAGGATGTCTTCCACGAAGTCCATCAGAGCTCCCTCATGCCCGGCCACCTCTCGAACAACCGTGACCGGCACCATGCCGAGCCCTAGAAGCTGATCCAGCTCGTAGGCGGCCACCTCGAACTTCCACGAATCCCGCAAGCCCTGCTGCTGCTCGAGCCCCACCGTAATCACGCGGCGTAGAAAATCGGCTTCGAAACCCTTGAAAACCGCACGACGCGTCACGCCGTTGTGGCGGAGCTCGACGAGTTGCGGCCGCGTGATTCCGGTACTCATCGTTTCCTGGCCGATGACCTCGGCCTCGCGCAGGAAGGTCGCGCGCTCGGCTTTCGAATCCTCGAATGTTTCGCCCGGGGCGCCGAGGAGAAGGAGATACAGGCTGGCGTAGCACAAGGTCAACATCAAGAGCCTCCTTGAACCCAGCCCGGATTCGGAATGACCAGAAGGTGCTGTAGCTCGAGATAATCTCCCAGAAACGGAAGCTCCGTTCTCGTGGCCACCAACGACTTGAGCACGGTGATGAAGCTCTCCTCGATGTCTTCCGCGAACGGGTCGGCGTTTCTTTCACCAACGTAGCGATCGAGAGCACCGAGCGCCCCTTGATAGCGCGCCCAGGCGGCATCGTTCTCGCCGAGCCCAGCATGCAGTCGGACCATGTCCGACAACGTTTTGATCTCCCGGCGCACGTCGTTGGTCTCACGTTGTATGAGGAGCACGTTATCGAGAAAGGTCAGGCCTCGCTCGTAGCTCGGCGCCATTTCGCCGAGAAGCTGCAGGCTGTCAGCCATGATCTCGACATAGCCCGCCTCGCGAGCTTTCTCCTGCGCGAGCGCTAGATATTCGGCCGCATGGTCGAGACGCTCGAGGCGATGCGCAAACGCGCCGAGCAGAGCCAGAGCGGCGGCCTCACCTTGCTGGTCCTCCAGACGGCGCGCAAGCTTGAGAGCGCGTATGGCATCGATCTCGCCGGCCCGCAGCTGGCCAAGATTCGTCGTGCCGAGGCGCACATTCGCCTGCACGAAGGCGACATCTTCCGCGAGAGCACGGTCGCCTGACGCGGCGGCGAGTCGAGCCACCTCGACCAACTGGGCCAGCGTGTCGGTGCGATCACGCTCGTCGGTGCGGGCGGCTGTCACGGCCATGGCCAGCCGCACGCGACCTTCGGCCCTGGGATTGCCCGACTGTTGTGCGAGCGCCAGGGCTTGTGCCTGCATCATATGGGCGCTTTCGAACTTCCCGCGCATCGCTGTCAGCCCCGCCATGTTCGCGATGGCCATCGTTTCGACGAGCGTCGCCCCGGCCTCACGACCTTGTCGCCGTACCGCTTGGAGAAGCTCGAGAGCGCGCGGGTAGTTGCGGTTTCGCGCTTCGAGCGCAGCGAGGAGGCCTAGCGTGCGGGCTTGTGCGCGAGGATCGGATACCTGACGGGCGATTCTGACCGCCTGCTTGCCATAGGTGACGGATCGGTCGAGCGGACGGCCCGTCGTCGCCATGAGTGCGGCAAGCCACTCCCAAGCACGTCCCTCTTCCTCGCGGAGGCCTGTTTGTTTGAATACGGTCTGAGCCTCCGCCAGCATCGTCAGCGCCGCATCCTGATACCCGGCCAAAGAGGCACGCTCCGCCTCACGATAAAGAGTACGCGCCCGCTCGGCGTCATCCAGACCGTCGAGCTTCGGAGCAAAGGTCGTGGCGCTCGAGGTGTCGACCGGCCTCTCCTTTGCCCAGTCGTCAATAACGTCAACGACGTGGGACAGCCGCGCGCGGAGGGCCGGATCGGCTAGGCGCGTACCCGCGGTCAATGGCAAGCCGCAGCGAACCCGCTGCTCGAAAACGGTCTCTCCGGAAAGCAAGTCCAAGACTTGGAAGTCGAGAAGAATGCGCGTAGACGTAGCGTCAACTTGCGCCGTTTCTTCCGGCCCGAAGCCCGTGCTCTGTGTGCCACCGTCACGCTCCGTCCGGAGTGCGCCGAGCCTGAGGGTCACGAGCACATCTGCATCTTCTTTGCGGGCGGCGCGCTCTAGGCGTCCGGTGTCCCTAGCCATCCGCTCCATCGCGGAGGCGATGACCTCGGCTTGCTGGACGTCGTTGAGATGCGCGTCGAGCCAGAACGTCGCGGGCTCGGATGCAGTCCTAACGCCCGTCGCGAGCGTGACCGCTAAAGCAAGCAAAACCGTTGACATCACACACCTCCTTTTCCACCAGATCGTTTGCGACTAA
>SMYC01000127.1 GCA_004356105.1 Acidobacteriota bacterium
ACACGCGACACGGGAAGAGAATAGACGCGGGCACGAGCTGCGACAGCTCGTCTTCGCAAAACGCGCGCATCTCGGCCTCGAGGTCGCTCGGATAGGACACCATCGCGGACTCCTCGAGCGGACCCGCAAAGAGCTTCTCCTCGGGGTAGAGCTTTCGCATGCGCCGGAAATAATCGCGCGGCATCCGGAATGGCCCGAAGCTCACCGAGTGGAGCGCGTCCACTTTGATGGCGCCGAACACGTTCTGGAAAAGACCACGATAGTGATCCCGGTAGTCTTTGGCATAGAGCAGCGGATCGAAACGCAGTCCGAGTCGGAAGCCTTTTTCGGCGAGGCGGGCCATCGCCTTCAAACGCACATTAATTGGAGGCACGCCGTGCTCGAGTGATTCACTAGCGGCGTGGGGAGTGAAACTGAAAGCCACGACGACGTTTTCGAGGGGCTCTAGGTTTACGAGCGGCTGCACCGCCGCGGATTTCGTGCGCAGCTCGAGAACCGCGCGCGGGTGCCGCGCCATGAAGGGCAGGAAGGCTTCGACGAAACCGGTGATGCTCTCGAGCGCGAGGCTGTCACCGTCATAGCCGGAAAAGAAATAGACGTCTTGCCCGGGATGGGCCTCGACCGTTTCGGCGATGCTTTCCTGAAAGTCCTCATAGTTCACGAAGAGAACGTAATGCGCCGAGCGGTACATCCCTTGAAGAAAACAATAGCGGCAGTCGTAGAGGCAGTTGAGCACGTGCGAAAAGTAGAAGTTCAAAGCGCTTCCGATGCCGTAGCCTTCTGGGGCAGGCAATACTTGGTTGCTCTTCTTCTCGGCGAGGATCAGAGACGGGATTTTTTTTTGAAGCCGGAAGCTTTGTTGGTTGCGGTTGAAGACTTCGCCGTAGCGCGTGATCGGCACGATCGTCGCTTTCGCAAAGCGTGCAAGGATGGCGCGCACCCGTGGATGGGCACGCACGGCCTCTTCGACATAAATCGTCTCGATCACGAGCTCTTGACTAGCACTTGTACGATGACGGAAAGGCCCGCGAGCGCCGAAACGGTGAGCACCGCAGCCCGTGTATAGCCGCGATCGAGGATGGGTGCGATCCGTCGTGAGATCGCGAAGCCGGCTAAGACCCCTGGGAGAAGAAAGGCGCCGGCATAGAGCTCGTCGAGCCCCAAGCGGCCCACGAAGGCGAGCGCGCTCAGCGTCACGACGAGGCCGACCACGAAGAAGCTGGCCATCGTGCCGCGTATCTCGGCGCCTGGTGCGTTGTGATATAGCGCCGCGATCGGCGGTCCACCGATAGACGTCGTCGTTCCCATGAATCCAGACAAAGTGCCAGCGAAAAAGAGCACGCGCGGCGTTCGGGAAAGGTTCACCCCCGAGCCAATGAGGCCGATGGCGACAAACACGATGATACCGACGAGGACGGTCGTGGCGTCCTGTGAAGCCACCGCCAACGTGGCAGCCCCGATGAAGGTTCCAGGGACCCGCCCAATGAGCGCCCAGCCGATGCCCTTCAGATCGATCGAGGCGCGCTCGCTAAACGCGACAAGAAGGGTGAGCGCGAACGCGGCGAGAAGAAGTGGCGCCGGCACGAGACTGGGATCGATCAAAACGAGAAGTGGAGCGGCGAGCATCCCGAGACCGAAACCCACCGAGCCTTGAAGGATCGCTCCCGCCATGACGATCGCGCAGGCAGCGATCAGCTCCAGCGGCACGCGTTTAGAACCTACGCTCTTCGAGAGCCAGAGCCAGCGCGCGTCCATCGAGCTCGCTCAATACGGTCGACGCTTTGAGCACGGTGTCGTAGTCTTCGGGACGCGGCCGGTCGCCGAGGGCGAGACAACGAGTCAGGAGCCTTCGGAGCTGACGCTTCTCGCTCGTCGTGAACCGCCATCGATTCTGAAAGCGTTCGAGCGGCTCCGGGGCTCGCCGCAGCGGCTCGAGCTCCGCTGCGAGTGTTCTCGAATGTGCCGCAAATTGGTCGATGATCGGCAGATGGGTGGCCACGAGCTCCGACACGTGCTCCTTCGAAAGCCCGCCACCGGCACCGGTAGCTGTCTCGCGGTTATCGCTCACGACTTTGAGGCACTGGATGAGCTCTGAAGTAGAGAAGCGAAGCGCGGTGGCGTAGAATGCGGACGCTTCCATGTCGTACAGCGTGTCTGCTGGAAATTGGAGCTCAGGGGTGTCGACGGTCGTGACCGCCGCGCTTTCGAGCTCTTTGAACCCGAGGAGCGTCGGGTAGTAACAATCCTTCGTGGCGGCATCCAGGATCGTGTGGGCGCGGACGAGCTCTCCCACTGTCCGGGTGCGATGGCCGGCGATCCCGACGTTCAAGAAGATGCCGTAGCGCGCTTCGCCTGCGCGCGCGTGCAAGTAACCGGTCGCCGCGGCTGCGGCGACTTTGCCGATCCCGGAGATGACGAGCCTGTAGCCGTCGGACCCAAAGAGAGGAAACGCGCCCTCGAGACGCTCCATTCGGTAGTGCTCGATGAGCGGCCGAGCCTCTGATGCGAGCGCTGTGACGAAGGCGATCATCGCGCGAGCCTTTGCTCGTAGCCATCGGCTTCGGCGTGTTTGCCGCGCTTGCGCGCCCCGCGCGCGTAAATCGCGATCTTGTTCAGAAGCATCGCTTCCGCGGCAGCTTGCTCAGGCTCGCCGAGCTCACCGCTCGCGAGGACCTTCTGGATCGCCGTGATGCGAAAGCGATCCATACCCCAATATTTGTGCGACAGCTGGTCCGCGTGACCGCCATATTTCACGATGAGGGGCTCGTCGAGATAGAGAACGGGATAGCGCGCCGTCACCCGCAGCCATAGGTCGTAATCCTCGCAGACAGGAAGGTCTTCGTCGAACAGGCCGACCGTCTCGAACAAGCTTCGATGCAGAAGTACCGATGAAGGCGAGATCACACAAAGTGGGAGACAGCGCTCGAAGATGCGCCCGCCATATTTTTGGTGCTTTTTCATCGGGTTGACGCGGCGGCCACCGCGGATCCAAATCTCGTCCGTGTGGCACAGTAGCGTATCCTTGTCATGCTCAATGGCGGCGAGCTGACGGTCTAGTTTTTGCGGTAGCCACTCGTCGTCGGAGTCGAGAAGCGCAATGAAAGTCCCGCCCGCTTTTCGGATACCGGTATTGCGGGCCGCACTGACGCCTTTGTTTTTCTGCTCGAGAAGCGTAACCTCGGGGAACGCGGCGCGTATACGCTCGACCGTCGCGTCGGTCGAACCGTCATCCACGACGAGGATTTCAGATGGGGACCGGGTCTGGGCGCGTACCGACGCGAGCGCGCGCAGGACGAGATCAGCGCGATTGCAAGTCGGGATCACGACCGAGACGGTCGCGGTCGTGTTAGTCGGTGACACTGCCGTTGGAGTGGACGGTGAACGTGAACCCGCCGTTCTCGAAAACGGAAAGCGGCAAGGCGTTCGCCGCGACACCCGTGGTGGTGCAACCGATGGGCGGCTCGATGCGAACCGATTGCTTGCCTACCGGGACATCCTCGAATAACGCAACCCAATTTCCAGGCCCAGCCGGGATCATGGTCGCGTGGGTGAAGCCCCACCAGCTCGGATAGATGCGTGCGACACCGGAGCACCCGAGACCTTCGGTGGACGGCACGTCCGTGGACGAAGAGGTTGCCTCGTACTCGAACTCTACTTCAGCTGAGATCCCTGAAGGGCCTGTAGGTATGGGGCTCCCGGAGCCGCCACCCCCCCCGCCACAGCCCCCAGCGCAGCCGATGACCACCGCGAGTGCAGAAGCGGCCATGGACCCAGAACGTCTCATCTCGATCAAGTGTACTACGGCTGCTAAACGAACGATCGCCACAAGCTATGGGGAGCGCTCGTCCCTTCTTCTCTCGGGCTTCTCGTTGACGTCGCGCCCCTCTCTCGCCATTATAGGCACTCGAGTCCATGCCCGTCGCTATCGAGCCCGAAGTGGCCGCCTTCGTGAAACGACAGCTCGTGGCGCGCCTCGCGACAGCCGATGCGCGTGGTCGTCCGTCCGTCGTGCCAGTTTGCTTCGTGCTCGTCGACGGTTATTTCTACTCGCCGATCGACGAGAAACGAAAGAGCGTCTCTTGGGGACGTCTCAAACGGCTCCGCAATCTCGAGGAGAACCCGGCCGTTTCGCTCGTCATCGATCACTACGAGGCCGATTGGACCTCCCTCGGTTATGTTCTCGTATCGGGAGTGGCGGAGACGGTGTCTCCCCGGGGCCGTTTCGCGAAAGAGCATGCCGAGGTGGTCCAACATCTCCGCGCCCGATACCCACAATACAAGAGCTCCCGGATCGACCAGCGGCCCGTCATCAAGATCACGCCGCAGCGCGTTACGCTCTGGCACGCCACGAATGAATAGGTGTGGGGTTCTCGCCCCACCGGGCTTGCGACGCCACCGCTTGGCGATCCTATTTCACACAAATCAAATCAGTTATTCGTCCCGGTGGTTCTCTCTTGCTGGCCCGTTAATTGCATTCGTCGGGGCTGGGGAGGTCTATTATTGAGTGAGTTCAATGCGAAAGCCGCACGCGCCATGCGGAGCGCGTTCGATGGCGCCAAGAAAGGGGCCCTTGTTTGTGAGAGCCCCGAAGCTAAGCGGCTAGTCTTCTTCGAGAACGGCGATCTCGTCGGTGCGCGGTCGAACCTTCCTTCAGATCGGCTCGGCGCCGTCCTCGTCCGCGAGGGGCGTATCACCGAAGCCGAGCTCAACAAGGCTCTTGGCTTCGTCCGCTCGGGCCACAAGCTCGGGGAGATTCTTGTCGAGCTCGACTACCTGAAGGCTGGCGAGATCGAAAAATATGTCCGCATCCAAATTCTCGACATCGCTTGCGCCGCTCTGACGTCCCCATCCACGCGCCTCGTTTTTTCGGAGGCGATGGAAGTCGAAGCGGCGACGCTCTCGCCGATCTCGATCGGCTCAGTATTTCTGACGGCCGTCCAGCGGCTTCCCGACGTAAAGCTCTATCGCGACGAGGTCATGCTCGACGACTACGTGCTCGCACAGACGGATGGCGCTCTATCCCTGGCATCCGGGATGGAGCTTTCACCGAGTGAGGCGACGGTGCTGGACCTCGTCGACGGGACTAACGCCGTGCGCGACGTCCTCTCGGCGTCACCACTCGAAGAGGATCAGACGATCCGCGTCTTGATCGCGCTTCATCAGGCCGGCGTCGTGGCCCTCACGGAGCGCAAACCGCAGGAAGAGCCCGTCGCCGGACCGCGACCCACCCCAAGCTCGGAGCTCTCGGATCCTTTCGAGAAGGAGCTCATCGCTATCTTCAATGACTTGCAGTGTCAGAACCACTGGCAAGTCCTCGGCTTGACGCGCGACGTGGGCTACGAAGCCGTCGACGCGGCCTATAGCAAGCTCTTTCAGCGTTTCGATCCGGAACAGTGGGAGCACGTTGCCGACGAAGCTTTTCAAGAAAAGCTCTCTTTCGTGAGAACGCGTACGAAAGAAGCTTACCTGACGCTTTCATCGCAGGCCTCGGCCCACGTCTATAGCGAGCTCGATGAGCACGAGAATCAATACCAGGAAGGCAAGCAACGGTGGGAAACCGTTGCCTCGGAGAGCGTCGAGCCTACGGGGTGGGAGCGGCCGAAGGATTCGGAAATGGCGACCAGTCTCTACAACCAGGCGACGCGCGCGTTCAAGGAGGCGGATTTTTGGCAAGCCATCGAGCTCTCTCGCCAGTCGATCGAGCTCTCTGAGGAGCCTTTCCCCGCGCGCTATCACCTTCTTGGGCGGGCCCTCGCTGAGAACCCCAGGTGGCGCAAAGACGCGGAAGCCAACCTGAAGATCGCGATCAAGCTCGAGCCGTGGGAGTCGCGATACTTGATCTCGCTGGGGCAGCTATACGATCAGGAGGGCTTACACGAGCGCGCCGAGCGGACGTTCGATCAAGTCCGTGCCGTCGACCCAGATATCCGGATTCCAGAACGAAAGACGGAAGACGGCAAGCCCGTGCCTGGCGCCAAGAAAAAGAAAGCAGGCTAGCCCTTCATCCCTTTAGGCTCCAACTCGTCAGAACCGAGGATTTTGTACCACGTTCTGAAGCAAATTCTTTCTGCCTCCTCCGCAAAATCTGTGGGTTGCATTGGGGAGTAAACTCGGCTAATCAATTGATAATAAACACCTTCTTCCCAGCGCACGCGGCTTGGCTTTCGTGTGTGACTTCGCGCTTCCTGAAACCCGGGTGCCCGGAGCCCCGCCGGAGGCCCCGT
>SMYC01000128.1 GCA_004356105.1 Acidobacteriota bacterium
GTTTACTCCCCAATGCAACCCACAGATTTTGCGGAGGAGGCATTTTTTTTCGTCGACGACGACAGCGTACGTCTTGTCCATGTCGAGAAAATTCTTCGCATCCTCGACGGCGGCACCCATCTCCGCGGAATTCATAGCGGCTTGCAAGGCTTCCATGTCGTCGAACCATAGCTCACCGATGCCATCAGGCATACGTTCGCCCTCTTCAGAAACAACGTGGTTCTGCGTCCACTTCCTCAATCCCGGCGTTTTCCTTACGACCGCGCCGTGCCGCTCACCGTTCCACTGCTCGAGGCACGCCTCGCGTGCCAGATCGCTTCTGCGAAAAATGACGAAAATTACCTTCGCTGCCATGACTTCCGTCCGATTCTTGCGTGACGTAGGCGATACGATTACTCGCATCCAGTGCTAGATTAGGGCATATAAGTAGAAGTCTATAGTTTCTGCATATATGGTTGTCAACATATTTATTTACACCGCGGTCGGCGCGAGATAAATAAGTTGAGGTTTTGCTGGTTCATCGGTCTAAGTTGCATTGGTTCAAAATCATATACGCTTTTCGGTCGACGTATCAATCCGTTTTAGATCGCGCCCACGCGCTGTATAACACGATAACGGGCTGATCGAGTAAGCCAAGAACGACAGACGGGGTACCGCAGAATCGGGAAACTCTTCAAATCGCGGAGTCAAATGGTATCAAGGGGCTGCTCGCGCCTGGCCACCTCGATTCAGGACGTGGCAATCATGGTCGTGCTCACTTCTTTGTGGCCCAGCAATTCTCGGGCCGTTCGGATGTCGTATCCGTCTTCCAGACGGTGAAGCGCTTCCTCAAATACCTCCCATGCCGCGCGAACGAATTACGTTTATGAGTGCATGTCGCCGGCTTGGCACTCCTGTCTTACGGCTTTGTGCTTTCGCGCTACGCTTGTCTCAATACCCGTCGTTCGAAACTGTTCTTATGGATGTGGGGCGTCGATTTGGGTCAGCTATCCTCCGGGGTGGATCCTGGTCTCGATCGCCTGCGGTCGAATAACTCCCCTCTCCCTTCCGCCTGCGAGTAAGCAGCGTTCTTGATCTTGTACCAGGTCGTGCCCTCTCGGTAGAGTCCCTTTTTGCGCTTGGCGATGATGCCCTCGATATCCATCTCACAAACTCTCTCCAAAAATGCGATCCCGCTCGCTTCGATGTGATCGACATAGAGCAATCGCGAGTCTTTTTCGGGGACGAGCTCCCTCAGCTTGGCTTTGCGCTCGAGGAGCGGCCGATCTCGCAAGTCTTCTCCATCGAGCCAGAGCAAATCGAACGCATAGTAATAAGGTCTACCTTTGCGCGCCAGGAGCTCGTAGAACCGGGAGCGCCCCTCGGCGTCGAGGCAAACGACCTCTCCGTCGATCACAGCGCGACGCTCGGCCAGATCCTTGGCGATGGCCTTCGCGAGGGCATCGAACTCGTCGAAGCGATGTTGATTGCGGGAGACGAGGCGGCATCTCTCGGCGTCGACATAAGCGAGGGCGCGGAAGCCGTCATGTTTGAGCTCGAAGACCCAATCTGGGTCGTCGAACGCGTCCTTGCGCCGAATCAAGCCAAGGGGGTTGATTCCGGAGATCATCGTTCCAACCCTGCGGACCAATCCATGAGCTGCTCGAGCCCTGCTTCGACCGACCGCCAAGCGACTGGGCCGAGCACAGACTCGAGACGTGCCCCGTCGAGAACTGGGCGCGCGTCTTCCGGCTTCATCGAGAGGTCGGCCTCCGCGATGCTATCGACGGGCTCGAAACGGACCTCGGGCCGCAGGCGGCCCACGATGTCGAGCAGACGGGAGAAGGCGACGGACTCCTCGGAGCCAACGTGGAACGTGTCGCCTCCCTCCGGCCTCATGAGGGCAAGGTCGACGAGCGCACGGGCCGCGTCGTCGACGAAACTGTAGGGCCGCTTCGTCGCCAGTCCGAAGACACGCACGGAGCGCTTCTCGAGCGTGAGCTCCACGAGGCGCCACGGAATGGAAGGTTTCTGGCGATAAGGGCTTCGCCCCTCCACGGGGCCGTACAAGGTTCCGAGCCTCGCGATCGAGACGGAAAGATCGTGCCCGCCGGCGTAGTCGCGGGAGAGCGCTTCTGCCGCCATTTTGAAGCGGGCATAGGGGTTATCACCTTTTAGTGGGTGGTCCTCACCGATGCGCCCGGCCGAAGCGTCCACATCGCCATAGACGGCACCCGAGCTCAAAAAAACAAAGCGCCGAACCGAGTGCCTGACTGCGGCCTCCAGCATGTGGCGGGTTCCCTCGACGTTGACCTCCGCCATAGCGTTCACGGCGCTTGGCGCCGACGTGACGGCGGCGGCGTGAAGGATCGCGTCGACATCGCGCTCGCGAAGCACGGTTTCCACGAGGCTCTTGTTCCGAACATCCAACTCGGCCCAGGTCACGCGCGCTTCTACTCCTTCGATCCGCGCAAGAGCTTCTTCGCTCGGCTGCTCGAACGTGCACGCGACAGCGTTCAGTCCGCGCGCGGCAATCTCTCGAACGAGATGGATCCCGACAAATCCAGACGCCCCGGTCACGAGTACTTTCACGATCTCACCGGCGTTGTCATTCTTCGAAGTGGACCATATTGTCCGTAAAGCCGAGAGCCACGAGACGCTCGAACGCGTCCCACACCTCCGCGGGGATGTGTTGCTCGATCTGAAAGCCGCGCGATGGGTATTCCCGAATCCGCTGCAGATCGCCAACCATGATCGCGATGACCTGCTCTTTCGAGATCTCGCTGGTCGGGTAGTCGTCGAAATCCAACTGGGGCGACGTCACGACCACATCTTTCTCAGGCCAGACTTTCCTGAACGTCGCGTAGGTGCGGCGCTCCATGTAAGGCTTTTGCACGAGAATGAAGCGGTCGGGGTAGAGATGTTCTCGCTCGAGGAGGCGGCGCGTGAGCTGGACGTTCTCGCCCGTATTGGTGGATTGGGTCTCGAGGAGCATCGCGGTCTCGGGCACACCCATCTCGCGCGCTACCCTCGCGAATTTCTCGGCCTCCGGCTCGTCCCAAATCTTGCTCGTGAGGTTTCCGAGTCCGCCCGAGAAAACGATCCGCGGCGCGTAGCCGTCGAGAAATAAGGCCGCGCCGCGCTCGGCGACTCGGAGGTCGTGACTGCCTTGGACGAGAATGATGTCGGCCGTGTCGAGGGCGTGGTGCAACTGATGGTAGTCCCAGACGATACGCGCAAGACCCGCGATCTCAGTCGAGGTCATGAATGGCCTGCTCGTAGACGTCGAGGTAGCGGCCTGCTGAGCTTTTCCACGAAGAATCTTCGCGCATCGCTCGCCGTACCCACCGCGTCCACAGCTTTTCATTCTCGTAGTGGCGGAGCGCGCGCCGAAGCGTCGCGAGGAGCGCCGATGCGTCGAATGCTTCGAAGGAAAATCCGTTTCCCCTGTCGGGGTCCTCGTCCAGGTCGCGGATGGTATCCGCGAGGCCGCCGGTCGCGCGCACAACGGGAAGGGTGCCATAGCGGAGCGCAATCATCTGACCGAGGCCGCAGGGCTCGTAGCGCGACGGCATCAAGAAAAGATCGGCGCCAGCGTAGATGCGCCGGCCGAGCGCCTCCTGAAAGCCGCGATTCACTGAGATGGCTTTGGGGTATCGCGCGACGAGAGGGCGGAAGGCGTCGAGAAATTCCTCGCGCCCAGAGCCGAGCACCACTAGCTGCGCCCTTTCCTCGGCGACGAGCGCCGGCACGGCTTCGAGCACGAGCTCCAAACCTTTTTGCGGATCGAGACGCCCGATTGCAGCGAGGAGCGGGGTTCGAGGCGATAGTGTCAGACCGAGCTCTTTCTGCAGCTCGATCTTCCCCGCGGCTTTTCCCGAAAGCCGCGTCGAGGCGAATCGAGACGTGAGGGCCGGGTCTTTCCCCGGATCCCAATCATTGGGCTCGATGCCGTTGACGATGCCAGTGAGCCGATCCGCACGGGCGCGCAAAACCCCCTCGAGCCCGGCTCCGAGCTCTGAGCGCTGAATCTCTTGGGCGTAGCTCGGGCTGACCGTCGTGAGCCTCTCCGCGCTAACGAGCCCTCCTTTGAGAAAGTTGAGACGCCCGTAGAACTCGAGACCGTCGATGTGAAAAAGGGCATCGGGAAGGCCGAGACGCGGCAAGAGCTCCCTTGGAAAGATCCCCTGATAGGCCAGGTTATGGACCGTCAGCACGACCGGCATCCGCGACGCACGGTCCTCGAGTCTCTGATAGACAGGGAGAAGCGACGTCTGCCAGTCGTTCACGTGAATGATGTCAGGGGCAAGCCCTAGCGCCTCGGTCGCGGCGAGGGCCGCCCGCGAGAAAAAAGCGAAGCGGAAGGGGTTGTCGTCGTAGTCACGGCCGCTTTCTCCGTAGATGGCGCGCCCTTCGAAGTAGTCGTCGCTTTCGACGAAATAGGTCGTAACACCGCTCAGGCGGGCCCGGGAGAGACGCGCCGTCCGACGCGCACCGTCCATCTCGAGCTCGAGCTCGATGCCGGTCGCCACGGGCCCGACACTTTCAACCCCAGTCCCAGTCGCGTAGCGGGGAACAATCACGTAAACCCTGTGTCCAAGGCGCTTTAGCGCCCGAGGAAGCGACGCGGCAATGTCCGCAAGCCCGCCTACCTTGGAGACAGGGGCAAGCTCTGGCGTGACGAAGACGATTTTCACGACGCTTGGGGTCGCTAGGGAACCGGAATCTGCTCGCGCCCGTATAGTGTGATGGGAGCGGTCATGGAGATTCTGATACTTGCTGTGCTCGGGTTAGTGTTCACCTTGACGGTCTTGGTGGTCGTCTTGAAGCTTCTCTTAGCACTCGTGCTCATCCCCCTCAAGCTCCTGGGCGCCATTTTGGGCGGCGCCGCCAAGCTCGCCGTGGCCGCGGCTCTTCTGTGCGTCGGTCTCGTCGTCCTGGCCCTGCTCCCCGTTCTCGTACCCGTCGCCATCGTCTCAGGCGTCGCCGTGGCGCTTCTCTGTTAGGCGCGGTTTTGGCGTTCCTCGCGAAGCTCCAGGATGAGCGACAACCGCCGGAGCGCGTCTTCCCGGCTCACGATCCCGGCCAGAACCCCGCCGCTCACGACTGCAAGACGGTGATCGTCTGAGCCCAGCCGCGCCAAGACCTTGGACGCGTCTTCGTCGGGGCTTATCGTCTCTTCCAAGAAATCGCGCGTCATCACGTCACTCGCGGTCAAGCTCTCGAGAGCCGCGCGTCCCTTGCCTCGAAAACTCTTGAAGGAGAGCATCCCGACCAGGAGGCCTCGATCCACCACGGGTACCTCGACGATCCCTCGTGGCAGGATGACTTCGTCGACCACAGCCTCGAGCGTCATCTCCGGGGGAACGCAAGGGACGTCGCTCGTCATCAGGTCGCGGGCCGTTACCCCTTCGAGCGCTTGTCGCACGAGCATCTGCCGGTAGCTCGCGCGCGCCGCATAGCGCAGGAACATCCCGATGAGAAAGAACCAAACGCCGCCGATGAGGTTGTCGAAAACGAAGACGTACATGAGCCCGAGAAACATCACGAGCATCCCAAAAAACGAGCCTACGGCGGTTGCGACTCTCGTGGCTGGAGCGAGCTCGCCCCAGATTCCCCAAAGCGCCGCGCGCAGAACGCGCCCACCATCGAGGGGAAAGCCGGGAACGATGTTGAACGCAACTAGAATGACGTTCCATATGGCGAGGCGCAACGTCACGTCCATGAAAGGCGGGGGCACTAGGCCGAGGCCCATCGCGTAGAACGCGCCGAAGAGCCCCGCGAGCGCAAGGCTCATGATGGGCCCCGCAATGGCGATCGAGAACTCCGCTTGGGCGCTACGAGGCTCCTCGAGCATCTCGGCTGCGCCACCGAAGATGAAGAGCGTGATGCTCCGTATACCGACGTCGTGTCTCAAGGCGATGACCGCGTGGGACAGCTCGTGCGCGAGGACCGAGGCGAATAGAAGCAAGCAGGCCGACAGTCCGAGCAAGAGCCGTGACAAGAGCCCTAGATAAGGAAAGCTCTCCCCGAGGCCAACCGCCATTCCCGCGGTGAGCAAGACCGCGATGACGATCCAGGAATAATCAACGCGGATGGGAATGCCAAGAATCGCGCCGAGACGGATCCCGCGCCCGATCAAGGCGAGCCTCGCTCGAGCACTTTGATCCACTGGCCCTGGTTGAGACCGGCATCGAGCCCGAGGTTGTTGAGGACAGCCAGGTCTTCCAGCCCGTTCGAATCCGCGCCCGCTTCGAGGAGCGCCTCCCGGAGCGTCACGTTGCGCGAAGCTTGCACCCAGTGGATGCGCTGCGGCTCAATCTCGAGTGCCGAGCGATCGCGCAGCCGATCGAAGCTTTCGATCACGTCTTGGAATACCGGCGCGTAAAACCGGATGGCGTTTCGCCGCGTGAGGCCGAGGATCTCATAGACATGATCCCCGTCCGCGACGAAGCCCGCTTCGCCGTACAGCTCACCCGTTCGCGTCAACGCCCTGAACGGCGCGCGATACGCGGAAAAAGGGCCTACCCGAAGCCGCTCCCCGGTGCCGTATTCGAGCTTGTTCTGGCGGAAAAAGTCGCGGGCATGCATCTCCGGAGCCGTGCCCGGCGCAACGCGCGACACGGTCAACTGCATCGAAGCTCCCCCGTCGGGAGCCGCCGCGTAGACGACCCTCTGCGTGTTCTGGACGTTCCACCCTTCGGGATATTCGAGCTGAAACTCGAGCTCCGGGTGCAAGAAACGCGAGCCGCGCATGAAGCCTTCACGAGGGTTGGCACCGAAAATGAGATCTTCCGTCAAACGCCGATAGCGCTCGGCTCCCGTCCTCAAATTCTCGCGTCCAGCGCTGTGCTCCGAGACAAGAGCGAGGATCGTGGCCTCACGGTCCTGAGGATCGGGATGGGTGGAGGCCCAAGATGGGACTTGACGCTCCGGTCCGGCAAGGCGCGCGAGCACGGCGAAAAAGCGCGCCATCTCGGTCGGGTCGTAGCTCTGCCCGAGCGAGTAACGCACCCCGAGGCGATCGGATTCCCTTTCCGCGTCGCGTCCGAATTTGAGAAACAAAAGCCCGACGCCGCTGCCAAGGATGTCGCCGAACGGACGCACCTCGGGGAAGAAAACCGTCCCCATGTTGAGACCGAGACCAGCAAGCTGTTGCTTTGACATCTGCTCTACGTGATGGCGCGCGGTCACGTGGCCGATCTCGTGCCCAAGGACGCCGGCCATTGCGGCTTCGCTGTTCATGTAGGCGAGAATTCCGCGCGTGAGATAGACGTAGCCGCCCGGAAGCGCGAAAGCGTTGACGACGTCTGAATCGACGACGCGAAACTGCCACGGCAAATGGGGCCGCTCAGAAGCCTGCGCCATGCTCTGGCCAAGCTCTTCCACATAGGCGCTGAGCTCCGCATCCTGATAGAGCCCCATGCTTGCTTCGACATCGGCCGAGCCTTGCTGGCCCATGGCGATCTCTTCGGATTCCCCGATGAGAATGAGCTCGCGTTTTCCAGTGACGGGGTCTTTGACGCAAGCGAGGACGACGAGCGCGACGCTCACGACGCTTGCGACGCTTGCAACAGTGGCTGTCGAAGTGGCTCGCCTCATGCTAGTACCGCGTGAATTGTACCGCAGTCGCGGGAAGATACACGCGTTCGTCAAACTGCCGAGCTTGAAAAACGAGGGGAGCAGCAGAAATTATTGACGCCGACAAGCGCAATGCCCTGGGCATCCAGGGAGCGAGCAGCGGCCTCGAACAAAATTTGACGTTTAGATCAAGCGAAGTAGTCTGTGTTGATCGCGATGTATTCGTTCCACTTTTCAGGAAGCTCGTCCTCGGGAAAAATCGCCGTGACCGGGCAGACGGGCTCGCAGGCGCCGCAGTCGATGCAAACTTCCGGTTCGATGTAGAGCTGCTTGGCCTCCTCGAAGTTGTCTTCCTCCTTCGTCGGGTGGATACAATCTACTGGGCAGACTTCAACGCAAGCGGTGTCTTTAGTGCCGATACAGGGTTCGGCGATGTAGTAAGACATCTAGCTTTCCTCCTTCAAATCAATGCTCACATCACATCGAGAAGTTTATGGGAATACTCTGTCACGCGGTCCAAATAGCCCCACAACAGCAGCCCAACAATATTAGGCACGACGAGGACAAAAAGTAAAACCGCGTAAAGGGGGTGGAGCTCGAGTTTCGACGAGGGCTCCGCGGTATCGGAGCCCTCCATGAACATGGTCTTCAATATCTTGACGTAATAGAAGGCGCCAATCGCGCTGTTCAGGACGCCGATGACGGCCAGCCACACGAGACCGGCCTGGATCACGGCAGCGAAGACATACCATTTCGCGAGGAAACCGGCGAAGGGGGGAATGCCCATCAAGGAGAAGAGAAAGATTCCCATGACGATCGTCAGCATGGGCGAGCGACGCCAGATGCCCGCGTAGTCTTTGATGTCGAAGCTACCGGTGTTGTTATGGACGACGATGATAACAAGGAAGGCGCCGAGATTCATGAACAAGTAAACTACCACATAGGCGAGCATGGCCTTGATGCCCCGATCGGAAAGCGCGACCGCGCCCATCATGATGTACCCGGCGTGAGCGATGCTCGAATAGGCGAAAAGCCTCTTCAGATTGGTTTGGAGCAAAGCGGCAATATTCCCGAGCGTCATGGTGATGATGGAAATGCCCATCAAGATCGTCTGCCAGTCGACGCTTCCGACCATCGTCCAAGTCTGTTCACCCGTCGACGAAGCCATGCCGCCATAGAAGAAGCGGACGAGGACGGCGAAGCCCGCTACTTTCGGCCCGACCGACAGAAACGCTGTCACAGGCGTCGGAGCACCGGTATAGACGTCCGGACACCAAAAGTGGAACGGCACCGTCGCCGTTTTGAAACCGATACCGGCGAGCACGAGCACGATGATGACCATGAGCGCGGGTCCCGAGCTCGCAACCACTTGCTCGCTCATGAGCGCCGCGCGGATCTCGTAGAGGTCGAGACTCCCCGTAAGACCGTAGAGGAGCGACAACCCGAAGAGCATCGTTCCCGTCGACACCGCTCCGAACAAAATGTATTTGAGCGACGCTTCGTTCGACAGCCGATCCGTCTTCAGATATCCGACCATGATATAGGAGGCGACCGACACCGTCTCGAGCGCCAGGTAAATCATCAGCAAGTTGATGGAGTTCGCCATCCAGATGAGCGCCACGGTGACCGTGAGCAGCAACACCAAAAGCTCGCCGTGATGTACAGAGCGAAGCTCGCGGGACTCGATCGTGAAGAGCAAGATGATGATGGCTGTAAAGATGAACAGGATGCGCAGAAGTGACCCGAATCCATCGAAAGCGACCATATTGCTGAACAAGGCCTGCGCGTCCGATGGGTCCGGCCCACTCGCGGAGAAGTAGATGGACACGGAGAAAAACAGCGCGACCAAAAGACCAAAGAGCGACGGCAAGACGATCAAGAGTCGCCGTTCCATCGGAGCCCGATTCTTCGAGATCAAGTCACAGAGCAGAACGCCGATCAGAGTAAGAACCAGCACGAGCTCTGGAACGAAATATTTTAGACTGGAGACGGCATCGAGGCGATCCACGTCCTATCCTTTCAAAACCGAAGCATCTTCGAGGCTCACGCCCTTGGTGATGCGATAAAGAGACATCACGATCGCGAGCGCCACCGCCGCTTCACAGGCGGCAATCGCGATGACGAAAAGCGCAAAGACCTGTCCCTCGGTATCGCCCGTAACGAATCGGGAGAAAGCGACCAGGTTGATGTTCGCCGAGTTAAAGATGAGCTCGATGGCCATCAATACGTTGACGGCATTCTTGCGCGTAAGCATGCCGTACAGGCCCAGCGAAAAAAGAGCCGACGCCACGACGAGGTAATATTCGAGAGGAATCACAGATCCGTCCTCCGTCGCACGAGCATGGCCGCGCCGAGAAGCGCAATCAAAAGAAGCACTGAGGCCACCTCGAAGGGCAGCACATATTGGTTCATGAGCGCTTGGCCGATCCTAGCCGTTGTCGGTCCCTCCTCGACGATCGAGGCTTGCTTCCAAGGCGTCACGCGAACGACGGTCACGAGAATCATGAAGATCGCCGCGGAAACGAGCGCGCCCGGCACGACTTGAAACCGTGGCGTGTTCAACTCCAGGCTGTAAATCCGATTGGTCAACATGACACCGAAAAGGATGAGCGTCAGGATGCCGCCGACATAGACGAGTACCTGCGCGCCCGCGAGAAAATCGGCGCCGAGCATCACGTAGAACGCCGCGACGCTGAAAAAAGTCGCGAGAAGCGCGAAGGCGGAGCGCACCAGGTTCTTCCCCGCGACCACGATGAGCGCCGAGCCCAGCATGAGCGCGGCAAAAACCCAGAAAATGATTTTGGGGGCTAGGTCTTCCATAGTGTCGTCAACCTGCCGCGACCGGCTCAGCTTCCTTTTTTTCTTCCGGAGGCTCCGGAGGCGTGGCCTTATCCTTCGCGAAGCGGTAAAGGAAGTTGGTCTTGTCCCTCTCGGCGAACTCGTATTCGGGCGTCATGACGATACAATCGGTGGGACATGGATAGACGCATAGGTTGCAGTAGCAGCAAAGCGACATGTCGATATCGAACTGCACGACCCTCTGTTTGATCCCTTGGCCATTGGCGGCAAAGATCGGAAGCTCCGTCTTCTGTCGCTTTTCCGTGCTGATGGTGATGCAGTCCACCGGGCAGACCTTTTCGCACTGCAGGCACCCGATGCAGTCTTCCATCTTCACGTAGAGCCGCATACGCGAGCGGTCCTGTAACAGCCCTTCGGGTACGATGACCGAGTTCCAGCGGGTCTCGGGTTTTTCGTCAGATAGATATTGCTGGGTCTCGTTCTTCATGAACAGATGTCTGAGCGTAATGGCCATGCCCGTAGCCGTGCTGCTCACGGCGTCCCAGAAATCCAGGAAATATTCTTTCATCGGCTAGCCTCCAGAAACCTGTAGCACCGCGGCGCCCATCAAGACCACGAAAGCGATAGGGATCAAATATTTCCAACAAAGCGCCATCATCTGATCCACGCGAAGCCTCGGGAGCGTCCACCGAATCCACATCTGAACGAAGACGATAGCGAGGATTTTGAGGAAGAAGACGAGAGGCCCGCTAAAGACCGGCCCGGACCAGCCGCCGAGAAAGAGCACGACGGCGACACCGGCGACGAAGAACATGGCGCCGTACTCTGCGAGAAAAAAGAGCGCGAAGCGCATGCCGCTATATTCCGTGTGATAGCCGGCGACGAGCTCTGATTCCGCCTCGGGGATATCGAAAGGGTTGCGGTTCGTCTCCGCGAGCCCGCAGATGAAGAACGAGACGAATCCGATTACGTTCAAACCCCAGGCGCGGAAGATGAACCAGTTCTGGAAGTCTCCGAAACCACCTTGCTGCGCCGCAATGATGTCCTGGAGGTTCAAGCTTCCCACCTGGACCACGACGGAGAGGATGATGATGGCCGTCGGGATCTCGTAGCTCACCATCTGCGCCGCCGAGCGCATGCCGCCGTAGAGCGCGTATTTATTGTTCGAGGCCCAGCCAGCCATCAGAATGCCGATCGCGCCGAACGACGTGATCGCGATGACGTACAAAACCCCGATATTCAGGTCGGAGATGACCAGCCCGTCCGCCCAAGGCAGCACGGCAAAGGCCGAGAACACACCCATGACGACGAGAAAAGGCGCGAGCTTGAAGAGAAAGCGATCGGCCCCGTCCGCGATGATGTCTTCTTTGAAGAGCAGCTTCATCCCATCGGCAAAGCTCTGCAAGACGCCGTGCCAGCCGACCCGCATCGGACCGAGACGATCCTGGATGTGGGCCGCGATCTTACGCTCCCACCAAATGAGAAAGATGGGTAGCTGCGTGATCAGAAAGACAACGGCGCCGACGCCGATGGCGGTCGCGGCCAGTTTCGCCATCGTGGGCGAAAGATTGGCCGAGAGCTGCTCGCGGATGAGCTCCGCAATCTGCGGCAGGAGCGCGAACACAACGAGGGCTCCGGCCGCCCCCGCAACAACGGGGATCGACAGAAGGTTCGAGATCTTGGCTTCGAGTGCGGGGCGTTGCAGACCCATTAGCGATCGATCTCCCCAACGACGATGTCGAGACTTCCAATGATAGCGACCATGTCTGCGATCATCTCGCCTTTCGCGATCTCACGAAAAATGCTCATGGCCACAAAACACGGTGAGCGGGCTTTCACGCGCATGGGGATGAGCCCACCGTCACTCACGATGTAGAAGCCGAGCTCGCCGCGCGGCGCTTCCGTGCGCGCATAGACCTCGCCCGGCTTCGGCTTGACGCGCTTCGGGACGGTCTCGTGCACGTCGCCTTCCGGCGGGAGCTTCTCGATCGCCTGGCGCAAGATGCGCACGCTTTGCCGCATCTCTTCGACACGGACGTAATACCGATCCCAGCAAGAACCAATCGGCCCGAAACGGCCTTGCCCGACAGGCACGTCGAACGCGTACTTCTCGTAGCCGCAATAAGGATCTTCTTTGCGGGTGTCCCACTTGATGCCGGAGCCTCTCAAGTTCGGCCCCGTGAGCGCGTAGCCAATGGCCAACTCCGGTGGGATGATGCCAATGCTCGCGGTGCGCTTCGTGAAAATCTTGTTGTAGCTCAGAAGATTGTGAAGCTCGTCGATGACGGGCTCGAACTGGTCGAGAAAAACCTTGACCCTGTCCGTCCACTGGTCAGGCAAATCGTGCGAAACGCCGCCGATCCAGTTGAAGTTGTAGAGTAGCCGGGCGCCGCAAAGCCATTCGAAGAGGTCGAGGACTTTCTCACGCTCGCGGAACGCGTGCAGAAACGGCGTGAACGCGCCAATATCCAACCCGTAGGTTCCGAGAGCGAGAAGATGGGAAGCGATCCGCTGAAGCTCGGCGGTGAGGACCCGGATCGATTGAACCCGCTCGTTGACCTCGATCCCCATGAGCTTTTCGCCGGCAAAAGCGAAGCTCAAGCTGTTGCCCATCGAGCCCACGTAATCGAGTCGATCGGTGAACGGGATGATGCCTTGATAGTCGATGTTCTCGGCGTGCTTTTCGAAGTTTCGGTGGAGATAACCGATATGCGGCTGCGCATCCTTGACGATTTCGCCGTCGGTCTTGAGCTCGATCCGTAACACGCCGTGAGTCGACGGATGCTGCGGGCCCATGTTGAGGATCATCTCGTCTTCTTCGAGATCCTCGAGCTTGAATGCGTAAGCCTCGTCCGGTTCCAGATCCTTGTACTGTCGTGGCGTACTCATTGCAGAAGCCTCAGAAATCAATCAGACTCAATCAAACGGCCCGATGCCGATCTCTTCGCCACCTTGAGCCCTGTCGGCAAACTTCTCAGGCGGCTTCACCTTGATACCGTGCCACTCCTCAGGCCACTCCCAATCTTTGCGAAGCGGGTGTCCGGCCCAATCTTCCGGGAGTAAGATGCGGCGGAAATCACTATGACCCTCGAACACGATCCCGAAGAGATCATAGGCTTCGCGCTCGTGCCAGTTGGCCGTCGGCCAGACCCCCTCGAGCGTGTGCATCTTGGGGTTGTCTCGGGGAAGCTCGATTTTCAGGACAATCCAGTGCCGGTGCTTCAATGACGTTAGATGTAGGACGACTTCGATGCGGTCTTCTTGGTCCTTCGCGCCGAGATAATCGACGGCCGAATGACAGTGAAGCATCTCGAACGCTAGCTCGGGCTCGTCTCGAAGATATTTCGCGACCTCAACGATGGCATCTTTGTCGATGACGAAAAAAGGGTCTTTGACCTCGAGCTCCGCTCGAGTGATCTTTCCCGGAAACTTCGCTTCGACTTTCTGCTGAACGGCCGCGGCGTCGAGGCTCAAACGGGCACCTCCACGGCGGCAGGCTTCTGGCGGCCTTCACGCACGTCATCCATGAGCGAGCGCTCGCGGATGATGTCCTGGAGCGCCATCACTCCGTAAAGAAGCGCTTCCGGCCGGGGCGGACAACCTGGAACATATACGTCCACCGGAATGATCTCGTCCACGCCCTTGACCACGTGGTAGCCGTACTGCCAGTAAGGGCCTCCATTGTTGGCGCAACTGCCCATCGAGATGACGTATTTGGGATCCGCCATCTGCTCGTAGAGTCGCTTGATGCGAATAGCCATCTTGTGGGTCACGGTGCCGGCGACGATCATGAGATCCGACTGCCGGGGCGTCGCCCGCGGGATGAGACCAAAGCGGTCCCAATCGAAACGTGTCGCGCCCGCCGCCATCATCTCGATGGCGCAGCAAGCGAGACCGAACACCATCGGCCAGAGCGCCGACTGGCGCGACCAGTTCACGACGGCATCCACTTTGGTCAGGACGAACTGTTGATTGCTTAGAGTTTTGACGAGGTCCATGTCGCTCCTTCGGAAGGATCAGGCCGCTTTGATACCAGTAGAAGCCGAGCTCTTGATGGCTTCGCGCTCTTCCTCACGAACCCATTCGAGGTCGCCTTTGCGCCAGACGTCCGCAAGCCCGAGCACGAGCATGCCTATGAAGATGAAGCCGGCCACGAGCGCGGGCATCCCGAGGTCCTTCACCACCACGGCCCAGGGCACGAGCATCACGGCTTCGACATCGAACACGAGGAAAACGAGGGCGAACACGTAGAAGCGGATGTTGAATTGAACACCCCAAGGCGAGCCGACTGCGGTCTCGCCGCACTCGTACGGCATCGTTTTCTCGCGAGTGGGATTGTGCGGCCGCACGAGACTGGACGCCCCGATGGCGGCACCCACGAACAGCGCGCCCACGACGAGCAACATCAAGACTCCAACGTATTCAAGCATGTTCAATCACCAAACATCGGCCCCGTTATTCGCAAGGTACAACAATCCTTCATTATTCCAACCTTGCAAGGCAGTTGCAACCACGTTGGCCAAGCCCGGCGAGTGAATCGGAAAAGTCCTTTGGTTTGAACAAATTCAAAGCGCGAAGCCGCTTCTAAGGCCTACAAGCCTAACATTATAACGACGGGCCTCGAGGGCGGCAACCTAAAAACATCAGTAGTTTGAATACCCTAGGGTCGGCGAGGTTGTCAGGGATCCCGAATCAGGACATCATCTGTTCAGTGAACATCTATCTGGAGCTCACGGAAGCGTTCAACACAGGCGCGCTGCGCGCGATCATCTGCAGCGGACAGGCCGTCGTCTTGCACCGATTGACCATTATGAGCAAAGACGGGGATTGGATTCTCCGTGAAGATAAAAGCAGTCTCGAACACGTTCTCTCTGTTCTCGACGCGCACGGCGCGCTTCCAACGTGAACGAGATGCGCGACGAGTTTCTCAGCGTGGAAGACCTGGCTCTCAAGGAGCTTACTGACGAAGAGCTCCACGCCTATTGGAATCTTTGGCTTCTTCAGGCGCAAGCGACCAACGACCTGGACGAGAAAACCTACTCACACGGAGTTTTCGCCGTCGAGCCGTGACCTAGTCGAGCTTCTGGATCACAGCTTCGGCATATTCCTGGGTCGAGGCTTTTCCGCCGAGATCGGCCGTCCGGATCTTGCCTTCCTCTAACACGGCGAAGGTCGCCTTCAATATCGCGTCGGCGGCTTCGTTCTCGCCTAAGTGGCGGAGCATGAGCACGCCCGAGAACGTGAGCGCGGTCGGGTTCGCGACCCCTTTCCCCGTGATATCGGGCGCTGAGCCGTGGACGGCTTCGAAGACTGCACAATCTTCCCCGATATTCGCGGCGGGGACCATGCCGAGACCACCCACGAGTCCGGCGCACAGATCAGACACGATGTCGCCATATAGATTAGAAAGCAGCAAAACGTCGAACTGATGCGGGTTCAGGACGAGCTGCATGCAGAGGTTGTCGACGATTTTGTCGTCGAACTCGATGTCGGGATATTCCTCGGCGACCGCACGCGCTATCGAGAAAGAGCCCATCGGTGAGCTTCATGATGTTGGCTTTGTGGACGGCCGTGACTTTCTTCCGGCCGCGTCTTTGTGCATAGTCGAACGCGAATCGCGCGATGCGGGTCGAGGCGTAGGCCGTGATGACCTTCATGCCTTGGGTCACGCCCGGCATGATTATGTGCTCGATGCCGGAATAGAGGTCTTCCGTGTTCTCCCGCACGATCACGAGATTGATGTCTTTGTAGCGCGACTCGACGCCCACGACCGTGCGCACCGGCCTCAGATTGGCGTAGAGGTCCAGCCCTTTACGGAGCGCGACGTTGGCGCTCGGGAAGCCTTCCCCGACGAGAGTCGTGAGTGGACCTTTGAAGGCAACTTTGTTCTCTTTGATGGAGTCGAGAAGTGTCTCCGGGAGCGGGTTTCCGGTCTTTTCGTAAGCGCGGATACCCGCCTCGTGCTCGACCCAGTCGAAGCGGACGCCCGTCGCCTCGAGGATCGAGGTCGCGGCTTTCATGATTTCCGGGCCAATACCGTCGCCAGGAATGAGTGTGACGCGGTGTGACATCGTAAAATCAGCATAGCATGTTGTAAAATGCTAGCCCCATGGAGCTCTCCATAATCGTTCCGACATTGAACGAAGCGGAGACGCTCGCCGGGACCCTCGAAGCCGCGCCGCCAGGAGCAGAGCTCATCGTCTCCGACGGCGGCAGCGCCGACGAGACCGTCTCCATCGCCGAGCGTCACGGCGCGCGAGTGGTCACGGGCGAGCGCGGCCGAGCCCCACAGATGAACCGCGGCGCCGAGGCTGCGGCCGGCGACGTCCTCTTATTCGTCCATGCGGACTGTCTCCTCGGACCCGATGCACGCGATAACATAGTGCTAGCGCTCGAAGATAAAAAGACCGTGGGCGGAGCTTTTAGCTTACGCATTCGCGACGCCGGCTGGAGCCTGAAGCTCATCGCTGCGACGTCGAACTTCCGCGCCCGTCATCTGGGGACACCCTACGGCGACCAAGGACTGTTCGTCCGCAAGAGTGCGTTCGACCAAGTGGGTGGCTATCCCGAGCTTCCTTTCATGGAAGACGTCGCCCTTGTTCGTGAGCTCGGAAAAATCGGCAAGCTCGTGCAACTGAAGGCGCCGATCACAACGGGCCGGCGCCACTGGCAAAAGCTCGGTCCGCTCGCAACAACGCTCTTGAACTGGTCGATGGTCTTGCTCTACACGATCGGCGTCCCCGCCGGAACCTTGGCTCCCTACTACCGCAAGCTTCGCAACGAGTCGGCACGGTCGAGCTCCGAAAGCGCGTGGACGGCGCCGTAACCGTCAGGACATGCGGCTGAGGCGCGCCTCGAGCTGGCTCGGATAAGCTTCGATGTCGATCTCGGCGCGCGCCACCCCCGTCTCCATCGCCGCCCTTGCGACCGCGGGGGCCTCCCAAGTGAGCACGCGCGGATCGAACGGCGTCGGGATGATGTAGTTAGGCCCGAAACGCATCGAGTCGACACCATAGGCTTTCATGACGACCTCGGGGACGTCTTCCTTTGCGAGGTCGGCAAGCGCATGGGTCGCCGCAATCTTCATCTCCAGATTGATCGAGCGCGCTCGGACGTCGAGCGCCCCGCGAAAGATGGAGGGAAAGCCGAGCACGTTGTTGACCTGATTCGGAAAGTCTGAGCGACCGGTCGCCATGATGACATCGTCTCGTACAGACATGGCGTCTTCCCAGCTGATCTCCGGATCGGGATTGGCCATCGCCATAACGAGCGGCTTATCCGCCATCGAAGCAACCATCTCTTTGCTGACCGCACCCTTGACCGAGAGCCCCAAGAAGATGTCCGAGCCCTCCATCGCGTCGGCCAGCGAGCGAGACGCGGTCTCTTGGGCATAACGCTCCTTGTATGGGTTCATCCCCATACCGCGACCCTTATAGATGACGCCCTTGGAGTCACACATAATAATGTTGTCATGCGAGACGCCGAGATTCTCGGCGATGTCCGCACAAGCGATGCCCGCGGCGCCAGCGCCGTTGATGACGAGCTTGACCTTGGAAACGTCTTTTTCCGTAATCGCGAGCCAGTTCAAGAACGCGGCCCCAGAGATGATCGCCGTCCCGTGCTGGTCGTCGTGGAAAACGGGGATGCCCATCTCCTTCTTGAGCGTTTCCTCGATGTAGAAACAATCCGGCGCTTTGATGTCCTCGAGGTTGATGCCGCCAAAAGTCGGCTCGAGCGCTCTGACGACCCGGATGAGATCGTCCGGGTCGGGCGTGTCGAGCTCGAGGTCGAAGACGTCGATATCCGCGAACGTTTTGAAGAGGACCCCCTTGCCTTCCATCACAGGCTTCGCCGCGAGCGGCCCGATATTGCCGAGCCCGAGCACGGCGGTGCCGTTGGTCACGACCGCGACCATGTTGCCCTTGGTCGTATAGGTAAAAACATCCTCCGGGTTCGCTTTGATCTCGAGGCATGGCTCCGCGACGCCGGGGCTGTAAGCGAGCGAAAGATCGCGCTGGGTGGCCGTAGGCTTGGTGGCTCGGATCTCGATCTTTCCGCGGCGTCCGCTGGAGTGGTAGTCGAGGGCTTCTTGTTTCGAAATCAAGTGGAACCTCCTGATCGGCGTGAAGCAGATATTGTAGCGCGTCCGACGGCGAGCGCGCGCGACCGGGAACGACCAGGGAAGTCGAACCGGACGAGGTCAGAACGGGAGCTCGTCTTCTTCGAGCCCCATGTGGTGGCCGACTTCGTGCAGCACCGTGTCGCGGATCTCCTCGACGAGCGTCTCGCGGTCCGGTGAGATGTTCTCCAGATTTCGCTGGAACAAAAGGATGCGATCGGGAAAGTCCGAGTCACCCCATTGAATGGACGCACCTATGTAGAGTCCCAGATCGTCAAAGCTAGAGCCCGACTGCAACAACTCCTGCGTCGGTACTTCTTCGACGCCGACCTCTACGTTCTCGAGATATTTTGCGAATTCCTCGGGCAGCAGACCGAGCGCCTCCTCGACAGCTCGATCGAACGCTTCAGGGGCGAGGCGAAACGGCGTCTCAAAATCGTCCGGCGCGAGCTCCGACGCTCTCTGGAAGCTCCGATCCGCTCGTTCGATCTCACCACGTTGGGTCCGAACGACCCCCAGAATGTAGTGGCTGTCGGCCCAATCGGGCTCGAGCTCGACGGCGCGCCGCGCCGAAGCAAGAGCTTCGTCCGCACGGGCGAGAGACAGAAGGATGACGGCTTCGAGATAGCGCGTCTCAGCACGATCGGACGCACCCCGGCACATCGTGAGCGCGGTATCGAGCTCGCCGAGCTCGAAGCGCGCTAAGGCGGTGAGATAGGACGCTTCAGAACCCTCGAGCCCGTCGACGAGCTCGAGCCCCTCTTCAAAGGCGCCTTCTTCCAGGAGCTCACGGGCTTCGTCGAGTTTTGGATCCGTCATGCGTCGCTAAGCTTAATGGGAAAACGCGAGGCATTGTGTCGCAGAACACTCCCGGCCAATAATTAGGGTCCAACTCGAGGGAGGCTATCGTGAAACGTGCCGTTGTGACGCTCATCACCCTTTTGTGCCTGCAAAGTTCCGCCTTCGCGACGTGGTCGGTCATCGCCGTCGACCGCAGCACCGGACAGGTGATCATCGCCTCGGCAACCTGCGTGCCCCAGACACGCTTCCCTCCCCGGCCATCACGCGATTTGATGGACGTCCAGGCGGTGATCGTTCCCGGCATGGGCGTCGCCGCGTGCCAGGCCGGGGTCGACAACACGCGCGCGAACCAGATGATTGTCTACGCGGAGCTGAAGAAAGGAACGGCGCCCGAGCGCATCCTCGAGCTTCTTCGGGAGCACGAGAACGCGAAGGACGAGCCTCAGATGGAGCGCCGTCAGTTCGGCATCGTCGACATGCAAGGCCGCACGGCAGGGTTCAACGGGGAGAACAATCGCGCCGCCGCGCTCTACGTTTCGGGTGAGGTCGGCGAGGACATCTTCTTTCAAGTTCAGGGAAACATCCTGTTCAGCGACAACGTCGCCTATAACGCCGCGCTCGCGTTCACCCGCGCAAAAGGAACGCTCGCCGATCGAGTCATGGCCGCGATGGAAGCCGCTGACGAAGCCGGCGGGGACGCGCGCTGCACCTGCGAGGAGGAGCCCAAGCCCGCGGCCGCGTGCGACGGCAAAACGGCTCACGTCGCCTATATCGCCATCGCAAACCAGGACGACGCGGTGGGACAGTCGCACAATGACGGCGATTACTTACGCTTATATCAGCGTGACCGACGAGAACATCGAGCCGCACGAGAACGCGAATCCGGTGAAGACGCTCCGTCTGCGCTATGACACTTGGAAGAACATGGGCAGCAAGCGCACCGGAATTCCCGCGTCCGTGTTCCCTCACTAATCTCCGCACCCGCCGCGCCGGCGGGTTCATCATCAAGTTTCGGTCGAGATACTTCCCTTCGCTATTGCTCCGTCGGTCGTGCGCTCTCGTCGAGCAGCACGACTTCTTGTCCTTGAATCTTCAAGGGTAGGTCGGAGACGCCCTTCACGAGTTGGACGAGGCGATCGCCCTCCCCTTTCGCGGGGTCGAGCATGAGCACGTTGTTGTTCTCGTCACGGGTCACGGGCACGAACGACACGCGCACAATCTTCTTGCCGCTGATAACGACCCTGACGAAGAGACCGTCCGTTGCTTTCTCGTAGCCGGGCTGATCGAAGGCCGAGTGACCGAGCGCGTAGAGGATCGGTTTACCCTTGTAGAGCTCGACCCCTTGCAGCGTGTGGGTGCCGTGGCCGAAGACCAGATCGGCACCGGTGTCGAGTGCTATATGCGCGAACTGTTTCTGGTACTCCTCGGCTTGGGTTCGGTCTCTCTGAGATCGTGGTTTGTCCGGTGTAGGCCCGAACTGCATGGGGGTAGCTCCGTCACGATTGTGCTGCGACACGACGATGACATCCACTCGAGGTCGCAACTTTCGTATGTCGTTCTGAACGCGCTCGAGATCCGCGGGATGGATCGTGACACCATCCCGGGACATGAGCCGGGCAACACCGGCCTCGGTCGCGGTCGCGATTTGCTCGTCCTGTCGATACCACCGTGCAGTGTATTGCAGGAATCCAATCGTGACGCCCTTGCGCTCGAGGATCACGGGACGGTGCGCTTCCTCGATGTCGGTACCGGCTCCAACGTGCGCGATCCCACCCTCGTCGAGGACTCTCAGCGTTTCCAGGATGTTGTCGCGCCCATAAGCGACGTTGTTGGCGACCCCCACGACATCGACGTTGGCGGATTTCAGCGCCACGACGCCTTGGGGACCGGGATGGATCCACTTCTTGTCGTGGATGTCGACGCCGTAACCTTTGGATTCGACGAGCATGCCTTCCAGGTTCGCGTAGACGAGGTCGGCGTGGTTCAGGGTGTCGGTGACATGGATGAAAGCGCTTGTCGGGTCCGAACGCTGCTGAACTTGGATGTCTCCGATGATCAGCAGCTCCACACTATCGTCGCCGTAGGAGCCGCTCCATTTCCACACTTCGGAGGCTCCAGCCAAACCGACACCAAGGCAGAACATCGCTATTGCGACAAAGAGCGAACGCGAAAATTGGTTCGAGGTTTCCATCAGACGCCTCCTGTATTTCCGAACTGCGGAGATGTTAGTGAGCGGGACCGGTACAGTCAAGCTGACGCGGGCATGCATGTCGTCACGTCGATTCGGCGGTATGGTGAACGGCGCGCAGATCCCGGATCGTGGCATACGTTCTGGGAGAGGGTCCGATGAAACGATTGTGGTCACTTTTCGCGGCGTTCTTGTGGGTGGTGGCGGATGCGGCCGGTGAGGACGCGAACCGCTTCACGATGGCATTGACGGGAGACACCGAGATCACGCGCAAGCTGTCGGTATATTCGGAGCCCGAGTTCCTGAAGATGGTCGACATCTTGAGGAACGCCGACGTCGCGTTTACCAATCTGGAGCTCCTCCTACATGACTACGAAGGGTACGCGGCCGCGGAAGCGGATGGTCCCTATCAGCGGGTCGATCCATCGCTCGTCAACGTAGCTCGTGTGGTTGGGCATCGACATGGTGTCCCGCGCGAACAACCATGCCAAGGACTACGGCGTGACCGGAATGCGCGTGACGTCGAAACATGTCCTGGCCGCCGGCCTCGTCGAGGCGGGCACGGGAGATAGCCTGGCCGAGGCCCGCGAGGCACGCTACTTCGATACGCCGGCGGGTCGAGTCGCCCTGATTTCGGTACCCTAGCCTCGACTTTTCCGCCGCACCAGCGGGCGGGAAAACCTCGCAACGGGATCCCCGCTCGTCCGGGACTCAATCCGCTGAGACATTCGCGGAATTACGTCGTGACTCGCGAGCGATTCGACCTGCTGAAGGCGACGATGAACGAGCTCGGCATGAGCGGCAGACCCGGCTTCAGATGGCCGCCGGCCGAGGGCGAGCTTCTCAACGTCCTCGGCAACCGTTTCGTCGTGGGCGAAGTACCCGACGTCCGGAACGAGCCTCACCCGGGCGATCTAGAGGAGATCACGGCCGTCGTCCGCAACGCGAGCGAGCAGGCGGACTACGTGATCGTCACGATTCACGCGCACGAAGGTTATATGGAGCGTTGGCAGCCCGCCGAGTTTCTCGAGACGTTCGCCTATGACGGGATGATGTCATGGGCGTACGGTCGGAAGCGTGCCAACGCTATCGACATGGCGAAGGCTTCGCTCTTCGAGCCCGGCGACCCGTGGAAATTCGAAGGGAGCGGCTACAAACTCTATCGGGAAACCGAGGGATTCCACCGTGCGGGCCAAACGGCGGCGTCGCCTTCCGATACGTTCCGCGGGAGCGGCGAGGAGGACACGACGTTTCTCTGTGCGGCGGATCGCCACGGAAACTTGTTGCTCCTGACGTCGAGCCTGCTGCGAGGATTCGGGTCGAAGGTCACGGTACCGGGTCTCGGCATCACTCTCAACAGCTCGATGTACAGCCTGAGCCCGAAGCCGGGCCATCCTCAATCGATCGCTCCTTTCAAACGAACGTTGCGCAACAGTGGCCCCCGGTGATCGTCGTGAAGGACGGCAAACCCTACATGATTCTCAGCGCGCCGGGAGGGCGGCGCATCATCACGGCGATCCTACGCACCCTTACAAACGTCATCGACTACGGGATGGGCATCCAGGCCGCCATCGATGCGCCGCGCATCCATAACGAAGCCAATCTCTACGAGGTGCTCATGGAAGAGCGCATTCCCGAGGATGTCCGTCAGGAGCTCACGCGTATGGGCCACGAGATCGTCGTGCGCCCACCGTATTCGGGCGGCTTCGCGCTCATGCAGGCTATCCTCGTGGGCCCCGTGACAGGTCTCAAGTTTGCTGGTTCGGATCCCAGGACCCATGGAGGCGCCCGAGGGTATTGAGCCAGCAGCATCTTCCTACGAGCTCGACCGTTGGCACGCAGGTGTTTGTCAGCGTTCGGCGGAACGTTAGCGGGCCGCGATGGCCGCCTGGATTTTCTCCTCGGTCAGCCCGTTAGGGTGACCTGCGAACAAGACTCGACTATTGCGATCGATGAGAAAAGTGCGCGGGATCGAGCTCACGCCGTAGCTCAACGCGACGACGGAGTCCCAGTTTCCCGAATCGAACAACACAGGGAAGGTGTAGCCGCCTTCGTCGAGATAGCCCAGAACGTCCGGGCTGTTGCCCTCGATGTTGATCCCTACGACCTGCAGCTGGCGCCCGTACCGCTGGTGCAATCTCTGGATCTCGGGCATGGTTTTGCGGCAGGGGCCACACCACGTTGCCCAGAAATCGATCAGGAGCGGCCGTCCGCGAAAATTGGCTAGCGAGTAGGAGCGACCGGAGCGGTCGGGGAGCGAGAAGTCCGGGGCCGCCTCTCCCGGTGGCAGGACGGGAGCAGCGGGTCCGACATCCGCGTCTCCGTTGGGCTCGCTGCCGGGACGGAAGACGACGGGCGGGCCCGGCCCGACCTCGGCCTCGGTGATCACTCGGGCGACGGTGCCTGATTGTTGATTTTTTTCCCTGCGTTTCTTTTCTTTGCGCGCGATGTCTCCCAGTGATTGGGCAGAGGCATAGGTCGCGCAAAGGAGCAGAAAACCCGCCCACAGGCTACGTCGCATTGGCATTTTTCTGACTGGTTGGATATGTCTATTCTAGCAAAGAAGCGAAACCACGACTCGAATCATCGGGCACGCGGTCTCCGTAAACGCGTGCGCCGATATCACTCAGCGGTTCGCGTCGAGCTGTTTCAGTTCCTCGACCCAGTTGACGACGACGTTCAACTGCTGCTGCGGACGATCGTGGGCGCCCTCGCGGCGAATCATGAGAAATCGGGCTTCCATCTGGAGATATATCGTAGTTACGGGCGTCGTTACTGAACGGGTCTCGCTCATAGTCTCCTTCGAAGAGGACCGAAGGAGTTCCGGGCTCGAGATCCGGACCGTCCGAGACCGAGACCACCATCATCCGATTGCCGTTTCGATAGAAAAGCTCGCCGCCGACGGGAGACCAGACCGGCTCATCGCCGCCCTCCGTCGATACCAGCCACCGGCCCTCTCCTTCGGGAAACGGCCGGACGTAGACTTCCCGTCGTCCCGATTCGTCGGAGACGTAGGCGAGCCACCGACCGTCATGGGACGTTCTGCGAAGTCGTTCCGATAGACAATCTTCGACCCGTCCGGGCTCACGGCAACCAAGGAGGCGAGAACTTGTGCCTCCCTTCGAAAGCGCGCGAGCCGCTCAGGTGCGTCGACGAGCGCGTCAGGAAGGGTTTTGATTGCGACGTCGCGATTTAGTTTGGTGTCGCGCGCGCGATAGACGTCACCCTATCCCTCGGCGCCGATCGCCCCGACGATTTCGTAGCGGCCGAGCTTGGTGCCGGGAGCGAGTGTCATGGGTTCGTCATTTGGTCTAAAGACGAGAATACTAGCAGAATTCTCTTTTCTCCCCCTGTCGCGCGCCGGCTGGCGCCAACCCAAATAAACGAAAAAACTTTATCAACGACGCGCGAGCGGGCCTTGGAAGTTGTAGTCACCACATCCGATTCAGAAGTCGCCTCGGCTCGGACAATCCCTCGAACCGCGTCACGATCTGCGCTCTTCACCACCGTATGATTCATGGTGAGGTCATCGGTGTTTCCGGGCGAGCCCCCTTGGAGCTCAACTGGCGGCTGCCCAAGCTGATGGAGCTCGCGCTCGAGCGCCGCAGCCGGAACAAGCGCTTTGCCGGCGAGCTCGACGTCGGCCGCTGGCCGAGCACACGCGACGCAGACGACTGCGACGTTGACATTGAGGCTGATACAGAGCTTCAACTTGTGGCAAACGTTTGCCAGGCTGACGAAGTCAAAGAACCGGAGCCGCAGTTCTTGCTCGCGAGCGCGGGAGGCTTGCTGCGCGAGAGCGGCTAGCGGTACGAGCCCGGTGGCGGGCCTCGAGACCCGCTCCAATGCAAGCGCACGCGTAGACCTCGAAGCAGCCGTTCTTCGTCCGACGCAAAGCTACCCGCTTTCGGTCCGACGCGAGGATCGGCAGGCGATGTCTATTGCTGCGACGAGGGCCCCACGCCAATCGATTCGCGGATTAGCGCGACCGTTTTGTCGACGCGCCACTGCATCAGCTTCTTGCCGACTGCAACCGTCTTGTCGAGGTCCGCGATGCTCACACCGTTCACCATCGCCTTGTTCGCCGCCACGCGCTGTTCGTAGCGGACCGTCGAGGGGTCGGTCACCATCTGAAGCGCGGTGATCCAATAAGAATCGTGAACGCCGTCACTCGA
>SMYC01000008.1 GCA_004356105.1 Acidobacteriota bacterium
ACTCGGCCCAGCGCCGATGTGCAGCTTCGTGCCTTCGGGGCTTCTGGCCAGATCGAAACGCAAAACGAATCCGCCGGGCGTGTGGAACCGCGCTCCGAAGCCGTAGCCGGTGTGCAGGCCCGAGAAATTGAATTCGTCGGCGCGGGAAAAGACCTTCCCCGCGTCGATGAAGATGGCGAGATCGAGATGGGTCCATGCCTCCCAGCGATATTCGGCGGACATGAGCAGATTGCGCGTGTCGCGAAACCGCTCCTCGCTGAAGCCGCGGATGGTCCTCGCCCCTCCCACCGTCTCCATCAAATAAAGAGGTACCCTTTGGCCGCTATCGGTCAGCGCTTGCGACGTCCGGAGCCGAAGAGCCAGGTAGCGGTTTCGATAGCCGAGGGGGATGTAGGCTTTGACGTCGGCAACGTAGCGGGTGAATCCATAAAGGTTGTCGGCTCGATCGTCATAGCGTTTCGCATCGAATCGGACGCTGAGCCCCGCCGCCGGAATCTCGTCATCGAGTAGGTCGATCGTCACGTTGCCGCCATAAACGGCGAAGTCCGTTCTCTCCCCGACGAGCCCGGGGATACGGCTCGGGTCGAGCCGGTCGCTCAGCGTGGGGGAGCGGTCCGACTCGCCCGCGTCCAGTCGAAGCCATCCTCCATCGACACCCATCCGAAAACGACGCCCGAGATCCGCCACGAGGCCGCCGCTGAAAGAGCTCGCGATCTCGCGGTAGAAGCTCTTGTTGGCGACGCTCGAGTCGTTGCCGAGCCCGAAGAATCGAAGGGAGGTGTAATCGTGATACTCGGTCTCGAATCGCGCGCGCACGGGGCTGCCGTAGCGCGCCGTCGGTAGCTCCACCGCCGCATCGAGCTGTGTGAAGTCGCGCGTCGAGTAGCGCGCGTTGGCCTCGACGTTCACGAGCTCGTAATCGAGGCCTCGCACGTAGCCAATCCCGGCGACGGCGCCCGACCCCGACGGCATCCCGCCGATGAGTGGCCGCACGCCGTGAAAGCCCTTCACGAAGATGTTCTTCGGAAAACGTGATTTTTCGAGAGCGCGTATGCGCTTCTCGCTACGCGAGACGCTCTCCTCCACGAGACGTTCGGCTTTCTCTCGCTTCTGCTCCATCAGTAAATCCTGGCGCGACTGTGCCGACGACAACGACGCCGCGGCGAGCAACAACAAAACGGTCAACCCCTTAACTTTCATTTTGGTCCCTTTCTTCTCGAGTGAAACGTCTCTGGATATGCTGATCGTAATTGCGATCCCAGGCCTCGACGTGGAACACGAGCGCGCGCTCGACGCGAGCGCCGTAACTTTCGTCCGTGAGACGCGCGACGAGCTCTGGGTCGTCAGAGAAGTGCGCCGTACCCCAGATCTTGATGCGCATCCGATTCGGGTAATCCATCAAGAAAATGAAGGCTTTGGGGTTCTCACCCAAGTTGCCGAGCGAGATGTATTGCGCGTTTCCAGAAAACTCGGCAAAAGCGAGCGTCTTCTCGTCGAGCACCTTGACGAAGCCTTTGGGGCCTCCACGGTGCTGGATGTAAGGCTGCCCGGAAGCACTCGAGGTGCCCAAGTAGAGCGAGTCGCGCTCGGCGATGAACGCCTCGAGCTCCGGGGTGATGACCGACGTCCAGCTGCCACGCTTTTCCACGTTCGCGTAGGCTTTTCGCGAACCGAGTTTCTCCTGCGCAGCTTTGACGGCCGGGGTAAAAGCGATGTCACTGACGTAAGTCGACATGTTTGTTTCCTATTCCAGACTCATTGAGTCGCGTCTGTAGTGGCGAGCCGTTCGACGAGCTCCGCGGTGGTCCATACCGTGTTCGCGATGAAGCGGAAGTTCACGACAGCGGCTTCGTAGCCGTCACCTTCGGCCACTTGCGCCGCGGCGGTTGCGTCCTTGATCACGGCCACTTCGAATCCCTGCTCGAGAAGCTCTCTCATGTGGCTCTCGGTACAAAGATTGGCGGACATGCCGCCCAGGATGATCTTGTCGATACCGCGCTTGCGCAGCTGCAGCACGAGGTCGTTGGTCTCCGGCCCGTAGACTTTGTGAGGGCTCGTGACGATGGTCTTGCCGTCCTCGATGTAGGGCTTGTAGCGCTCGAGCCAGTCGGCGCCCGATCCCTCAAAGCCTTCGACATCGAGGGCGCCTTTGCGATCGAACATGCCGATCTTGTGCATCAAAGCTTCCAGCGCGCCTTCGAACTTCCAAACGTGGTCCGTCGGAAAGTAATAGTGCGGCGACACGAAGACAGGAATTCCGTTTTCTTTGCCGAGCTTGAAAAGCGTCTCGAGGTTCTCGACGGTGTGATTCGCTTCGACGCTCTTGCCCACGACGCCCCACGCGACGCCGTCCGGGCTGAGAAAATCGTTCTGGGGGTCGGTGATGACGATGGCGGTTCTCTCTTTGTCGATGGTCATTCCGGGGTCAGGAAGCTGTGCGGCGGCAACGAGGCTGAGTGCCACGATAGTGGCTGTCAATGATGCGGCAAGTGTTTTTCGTATCTTCATGGGTTTCCTCCGTTCGAGTTTGTGTTCGGTCATTACCCTCGACTAGAGCAAGAGCGGTGCCAACGCAAAACGGCAGAAAACCTGGGGATTTCGAGGATTGAGGGTGAGCCCGCTACGAGAATTCGCGGCCGCCGTGAAATGTCGCGGCCGCTATCATTATTAATGACCCGGCTTCTTGATCCCGAGCTTGTCCATGCGCGAGCGCAGCGTGCTCGGGTTCAGACCCAAGCGCTCCGCGGCAACCTCATCTCCTTCGACGACCCAGCCCACAGACTCGAGCGTTTGGAGTATATGTTGGCGCTCGACGTCTTCGAGCGCGGCGGAGGACCCTGTAATCCCCGAAAATTCCGGCGCTCCGGGGTTTATCTTTCAAATCGTGTGGTGGAAAGAGGAAATCGGTGACCTCTGGCTCATGGACGCGGCGCTCGTGAAGTAGTTGAGCCCTGGGTCGGCACCTCCGTCCGACGAGCCCTACGCGGGAATCCCGACTCAAAAAGAAAGGTCGACCGGAGGCCTGGGCTCGGCCGAAGTGAACCGGACATGGCACGCACGAGCCCGACGGCGTGTTTGTGTGGAAATCTAGACTGCCATCGTTCTGAAGCGAAGTCGGTCGCGCGCTGGCCATGCGCTCTGAGATCTCGTATGCTTTCACTCGGAATTGGGCGTCTGTGTGCCGGAAAGCGCGGCGGGTGTCCGTCTTAAACCAGAGCGACCGCCCGGATTGGGTACGCGAACACCGCGTCGCCGCGCTGAGGAGCGCCAAGATGCTTCGATCGCTTCTACACTACGAGCTGATGGAGCCCATCGCCGAAGGAGGGATGGGGGCGGTGTATCGTGCGCGTGACACGAAACTCAACAGGGACGTCGCGATCAAGGTGATCCGTGAGGACCTCGCCGCATCCGTGAACCGCGAGCGATTCAAGCGCGAGATCCAGATCGCGATCCACCTGTCGCATCCGAGTATCGTCCCCGTTTACGACGCTGGAGAAGTCGACGGGAACCTGTTCTTCGTGATGCCGCTCGTCCTCGGGAGCGCCGGCAGGAGCGCTGAGACCCTCTCGGCGAGGCTAAGTCGCGTTGAACGGCTCGAGGTCGACGAGGCAACGCGCATCACCGCCGACATCGCATCCGGGCTCGCACATGCGCACGCGAAGGGAATCGTCCACCGCGATATCAAGCCCGGCAACATTCTCCTCGCTGGGGACCGCGCGATGGTCGCGGACTTTGGACTCGCGGTCGCTCTCGAGGCCGAAGGCGATGGGAGGATTACGAAGTCCGGCGTCGTCCCCGGAACGCCGCTCTACATGAGCCCGAGCAGGCCGCTGGCGAGCGCCCCCTCGACCCGCGCAGCGACGTCTACAGCCTCGCATGCGTCACATACGAGATGTTGAGTGGCGCCCCTCCGTTCCTCGGCAGTGTCATTGAGGTGCTGCGGCAGCAGATGACGAAGTCGCCCACGCCTCTCCGGAAGATCGTTCCCGAGCTCAGCCCACAGGTCGAACGCATTGTGCAACGGGCGCTGGCGAAGGATTCGGTAGAGCGATATCAGTCCGCCGAGGAGTTCGCGGCGGCTCTTTCCGGGGCACGCGACACGCAAGAAAGCGAGCGCGCCGAAGCATCGACGATCCTACGATCCCTCCCGGCCGGCGCGACACGCCGTCGCCTGCGCGCAGTTGTCGCCGCCGCCGCCACGTTCGTCGCTGCTGGGTTCCTGTTACGCGCTTTGCTCGCGCCGCCCGAGCCAGCATTCGAGCCCGAACCGACCCGCGTCGTCGCGGTGCTGGGATTCGAGAACCTCACGGGCGAAGAAGCTCTCGGGCATGTCGGTCGAGGAGCGGCCCACACCCTTGCGTCGAACCTGGCAACCATCAACGGGTTCACGACGATCTCGCATTCGATCGCGCTCGACATCACCGAGAGCACGGATCTTCGGGCGGCTGCGCGCGATCTCGGCGTCGGGCTGTTCGTGACCGGCTCTATGTTGAAGGCGGGAGACAAGCTCAAGTTCATCGTCGAAGTCCTACGCGCGGACGGAACCATCGCGTGGGGCGGCGAGTTCGAGGGCTCGGCGAGCGATCTATTCGATATACAGAGGCGGCTTTCCGAAGGTGTCGTGGCAGGACTCGATGTGGACCTCACTCGGAAGCGGAGAGCCGGCTGGCCTCGGCGCCGACACGTGATCCAAATGCCTACGCCGAATACTCTCAAGCGCGAGCGTTTCTCGAGCGGCACGACGTAGCCGAGAACAGCCAGCGCGCGAAGAAACTCTTCGAGAGCGCGATCGCTCGGGACGAAGCATTCGCGCTCGCGCACGCCGGTCTCGGCGAGACTTATTGGACTCTCTATAGAGACTCGAGAGATCCGACCCTTCCGGACAAGGCCAGGGCGGCGGTCGAGCGAGCCCGCGCACTCGACCCCACGCATCCCTCGGTCCACACGGCCCTCGCGCTCATCGACTACGGGACCGGTCACTACGAACGCGCTTTGAAAGAGATCGACCGCGCGCTTTCGCTACCTGTTACCTGTGAACCAGGCGGCTGGCCCTCACGGATAGAAATGGCTACCTGTTGAAGGAAATGACGCGCAGGGTGCCCCCACAATCACATATCAAAGGATCGACTTGATAGACGCGTTTGATGAGCCGGGGCCAACGTAATCGAGCGCACGGTCGAGCGCCCGCGCCGGGACTTCGAAAGTCAGGGTTTGCGGGGGGAAGACACAGGTATTCCGCCCGGGTTGCGCTGGTCTCGCCTCAAATGCCTTCCCACAGTGCGGACAGGATGATGTTCGATGACCGTTCCGCTTTTGAAGATCCTCGATGAAATAGGGAGAAAGACAAGGCGAGCCTGCCCCTGCCAAACGCGCCGTGCGAAAACGATGGGCAGAGTTAATTTTATAAAATCTATAACGTCGACCCTTTGACCCGCCGGTGCGGAGCCCAGATGAAATTCGTCGCTTTCGTCACTGAGCCCGCCTCCATACGACGGATTCTGGCGCACCGGAACAACAACGCTTCGCGACAAAGAGCGCCTCCCAACCCGACCCTCACTACCTCGATACGAAAATCTTGCTCAATCTAGGCTCCGACGCTTGGCCTTCCGGATAGAAACGGCTACCTGCTCCTCCCAGATGGCCTTGACATCTCCCTCGAGGTTTGGGGACCCGGTCAGGCTCAACTCAGGCAAATCCAAGCACTTTGGAGCTGTTCACATTTGCGTGATAATCGGCTGGAGGCGGTTCCACATAATAGAGATCGCAAGGGAGCGCCTTATGACTGTCAATGGATTTTGCCGCGGCATCGCGGCGGTGGCGTTGTTGCTTTGTCTGGGTGCATGCGGAGGCAATGAAGAAGCGGTCGAACCTAGCGAACAATCATCATCTGCCCAAACAGACGGGGGCGCTCGGCTCTACGTCTGGCTTTACGACGCAGATGGCATAGATCCCGATTTCCTGGCGGTGATCGATGCGGAGCCTGCCTCTGACAGTTATGGCCAGGTATTGACCACCGTCCCTGCTGGCGAAGTGAGGGGGGGCGCCCATCATACATCGCTGGAGGTTGACCGCATTTCGTTTGACGGAAGCTTCGGGCCTCACTGGTCATCCCACAATTTGGCAGGCACGCGGATCGTCATCAACGGCTATTACGACAACCTTGCGCGCCGCACCATGATGTTGGTCTTTGACCCTCTGACGGGCCAGAT
>SMYC01000129.1 GCA_004356105.1 Acidobacteriota bacterium
GCCCGAAAGTCACCCGCAACAAGAAGCGGAAAGCTCGCCAGAATTAGCTTCAGAACAGAGCCGTGGGGTTCACGGGGTTTCCGCTCCCTCACACAACGCGCAAGGGCTGGACGGAGAGCATGAACTCGTAGCGCTTCTCCTCGGCTGCCGCGACGGCAAGGCCGCCAAGGTCGGCGTTATCGAGCAGAGCCACGCCGTAGCTGTAGATGACGCCGTGAACGGGACACTCGCGCTTGTACTCGTCCGACGTGACTTCCATGAAGTCCCAACCAAGAAGCGAGATGTCGCGGTCCCGAACATACTTCACCGTTGAGCATGGAGCCCAGGCCGTGGGGCCCCAGGCCGTGGGGCCATTTGATAGTCCCCGCCCTCGCGCTCGAAGGCGTCACGACCGCTATAGACCAATAGCGCGTCGCCGGGTCCGGGCTCGATGCCTTGAGACTTGGCGATGGCCTCGAGCTCCCACAGGTGAACCGGCTCCTCCAAAGTGACCTGCCACTTCTCAAACGCTCCCGTCCGGCGTGACGTCGTAGTTGAACACAGCGCTCCCGGGGTCCGCCATGGAGCGATACGATCCGCGGAACAGCTCCACCGGACGGCCGACTACGCGAAACGAAGGCGCGACTTCGACCGGGACCGCCATCACGACGTCACCATATGAGGAGAAGGACAGAGAGCGGATTTTCTCGAGTCGCAACCCTTTGGTCTCTATCAGAACATTGGCGTAATTATTGTTTCTGTGTACACTATTATAGTGTGCACGGAGGCAGAAACGTGAAGAACATCACCTTGAGTGGAGATGCAGCCCTGATCCAAAAGGCCCGTGAAAAGGCAAGGCGAGAAAACACCAACCTCAACGCCGTGTTTCGCGAATGGTTGGCGAGATATGCCGGCCAAGATGGAGAGCGCAAGGAATATCGCTCACTCATGAAACAGCTCTCTCATGTGAAATCGGGACGCCGCTTCACCCGGAAGGAAATGAATGCGCGATAGATTCTTCCTGGACACCAACATCTTCGTTTACACGTTCGACAGCCGGGAACCTAAAAAGCAAGCCAAGGCCCAGGATCTCGTTGCCGACGCCCTGACGCGCGGACGCGGCGTCATCAGTCATCAAGTCGTTCAGGAGTTTCTCCACGTCGCCACACAGAAGTTCACAAACCCTCTGAGCGAATCCGACGCGCTTCTATATCTCGACCGCGTGCTCGGCCCGTTATGCGAAGTGCTTCCCACTCTCGATCTCTATCGAAGCACTATAGGTCTTGCAGCAAGGTGGAAGTACTCCTTCTACGATTCGCTCATCGTTGCCGCAGCCCTCAAGAGCGAATGCGCGATTCTTTACACCGAGGACCTCAAGCACGGGCAAGAAGTCGAGGGCGTGACGCTGATGAATCCTTTCTTGAAATCGGCTAAGTAGCGAGCTCGATCAATTTAGAGACTTGGGAAACGTGAAAGTAATAGTGACTCCACGCAACGTAGACGTGGACGATAACGAGGCCGAACTCCACCTGGACCAAGTTCGAACATGGAGCAGGCACACGCCACGCTGTCCGACCCGCGCGGAAGCGACGTCACCTGCGCGCTTGTTGGCTCGCGACCTCACCCTCGACCTGCACGCGATCATCGCGCACGCGCGTCGTGAGAAGAGCGACGACGAACACCACGATGCCCGCGACGTAAAACGGGACGCCGGGGCCTAAGCGCTCGTAGGCTGCGCCCGCCCAGATGGGGCCGAGGATGCGGGCGACGGCTCCGAATGCTTGCTGGACGCCCATCATTTGCCCGAGCTGTTTCGGATCGCAGCGCTGACTCAATAGAGCGCTCGTCGCGGGGAACAAGAGCGCGGTGCCGATGGGCACCAGAGTCATTACGATCATGAGCAAGGCGATGTGGGTCGGCAAAGGAAAAGCGAAAAGCCCCAGAGCCAAGAGCACGGCGCCGGCGTTCATCAGCTTGACCTCGCCGAAGCGCGTCACGAGTCGGCCAAGAACGCCGGCCCTTATGGCGACCGACACGGCCCCCATCAACAAAAAGGGATAGCCGATGCTCGCCTCGTCCAACGAGAACCGATCCATCAAGTAGATGGACAAGACCGCCGTCATCGAGCTGAAACCGGTCATGGTCACCGCGTAAATCAAGATGAGTTGGGAGACGTCGCGCGTGGGGTGACGTACCGTTTCCCAAATCATGTTGCCGATCGAGCGGCGATCTTTGTGCGCCACGGGTTGATGCGTCTTCGATTCAGGAAGTAACCACCAGACGAACACCAAATTCAGAAGACATAAGCTCGCGGCGAGGAGACCCGGCGCTTGCGCTCCGAAGTGCCAAGCCGCCGAGCCGATGACAGGCCCGATCATCACGCCGGTATTCGTCGCCGCCGAAAGCCATCCCAGGGCTTTCGTGCGGTCGCGGGGCTCCACGGAATCGCCGATATAGGCTTGCATCACGCCGGTCGTTCCTCCCGCCGCGCCTTGGACGATCCGCGAGAGGAAGAGCATCCCGATGGAATCCGCAAAGGCGAAGATCGTAAACGCAGTGACGGAGCCGGCGAGGCTTACCATGAGCGCTGGGCGTCGCCCGAAGCGGTCCGACAATCGGCCCCAGAGAGGCGACGCCACGAATTGGGCCATCGAGAACGACGCAACCATGAGTCCGATGGTGAAAGCGTCCGCGTCGAGCCGTACGGCGTAGATCGGCAGTAGCGGAAACACCATCGCGTAGCCGAGCATGTCGACGAACGCGTTGAGAAGGAGTACCCAGAGTTTGTTGAGGCTCAGGCGAGCCTCCTAGCATCGCCGAGCGCGGCAAGGCGGATGGCCGCGCAGAGCCGTTCCGCGTGCGCCTGGTCCTCCCGGCTGAGAACGTCATCGCCGAAGCGAACCCGGTAGTAGATAAGCGTCACTTCCGTGATGCCCGGCAAGCTCCCTTCGAGCTGTCGGGCAAACTCGAACGCCGTCTCGCCAAGCGGCTTCTCGATGCCGAGTTGCGCGAGTAGCCCGAGGAGCTTGGCGTAGAATCGGACCGGCGGCTCACCGCCAGCCAATTTCGTACGCCATGGCCAGAACGGGACACGCAAACGAAACCTTCGCGCGAGAGAAGTGTGGCGAAGAAGCCAGATGACGAGAAGGAGCAAAAAAACTCCACCGATGGCTGTCTTGTACCGAGCAACCAAGGCGACGGCTCGAGCCGCCGCGACGCCCACACGCATGACGTTTCCCAGCACACCTCGCTGCCGCTCGACGTCGAACGCCACCACGTACATATCCCACAGCATACGCAGCGAATCGATGCCTTGCGAAAGCATGCTGACATCCTGGAAAGCCGCGACGCCGCTCGAGGCGGGTGTCGGGTCGAACGCCACCCAACCGCGCTGCTCGTCGAAAACTTCGACCCACGCGTGGGCGTTGGTCTTGCGCACGACTTCGAACTCTCCGACGTCGTTGATCTCGCCGCGGGTGAAACCAGTCACCAGACGCGACGGGATGTCTCGGGACCGCATCATCATCACCATCGCGGTCGCAAAATATTCGCAATGCCCGGCGCGAGCTTCGAACAGGAAGTCTTCCACCGGGTCGGGATGCACGCGCGGAGGCGGGCTCAGCGTGTAGCCGTACGATGTTTGAAGATGCCGTTCGACAAGACGGGCCGCCTCGAGTCCATCCTGGCCCACCGTCACTTCCGCCGCCAATCCATGGAAACGCTCGGAGAGCTCGGGAAGCTGCGTGTAGAGCCGACGACGGCCTCTTGACAGACGCTCGACGCCCCCGACCGGAGAGGTTGAAGGCTCGGCGGCGTGGTTCCACGATACAGCGTAGCGCCGGCCCGCGCGCGCGGACCTTCCTGTTCGCAGCGTGAGATAGGGGTCAACGTAGACAAAACGCACCGCGGCCACGAGCTCGGACGACGCGGGTGGCAAGAACAAGATATCGGTGTCGAGGGGTTCGAGAAAGACCTCGCTCGTTGTGCGGGGGCCGTCCGAAGGCCTATCGAGAAGAAACGCGCCGCGGCCGCGTGGAAGAGTTGACACGCCCGAAAGGCTCTGCCGCCACTCGGCGTTCTCGTAGCGATCGTAGGCGGGCCCACGCCAGCGCGGCGGGCTCACACTGACGTCGTCCGCCACGATCCGCATCACGACGCCGCGGTCACGCCGGATCTCTTCGAAGTCCCCCAATCGCACGCGCTCGGAAAACCCCGTGACGGTGATCCCAGTGATCCCTCCGAGGCGGAACCCGGCGAAGGCCGAACGTGGGAGGGTCACGAACACGATGGCGGCCACGGCGAGTAGCGGGATCGTGAGAACCATCGCCGTTCGCATCGCTCTTGGCAGCATGACCTTGTCGACGGGCGCCGGCCGGCTCTGCTCGAGCGTCAGCACGAGCGCTCCCACGACGACGAATAACGTCAGCGGAATAATGAAAATCGCGTCGACCGTCATGGACGCCGCGGCGAGCATCTCGAAGACACATATCAAATGGAGCCGGGAGCGTTCTCCGGAACTTTCCTGATGGAGCAGCGTGTGAAGCTTGAGATAAAACGTCAGGTGCACCGTCGCGAAAATCAAGCGCCCCGAAAGAAAGATCCAGTCGATAGGGAAAAACAGCAGATAAGCGACGGCCAGTATCGCTGAGACACGCCGGACTCCAGGAAGCCATCGCGCGGATGGCTCCGCGAGCCCGAACACGGGTATCAGCGTTAGCACCGCGGCCGCAACCCACCACGGAATATCTCCTGTGAGCACGACCGCCATCGTCGTGATCGTGCACCACAAAACGCGAATGAACGCTCGTGGATTACGCATGCGCGAAAAGCGTCTCGGGGTCTAGGACCCGGACGTCGGCTCGTCGGGGCGCCGTTTCTTCGAAAGAGACGAGGATGACGGCGTCGCCACGCTGAACGGCTGTCCCCAAACGGGACAGGAACTCGGGCGCGATCTCATCGCACGCGCCCACTTTCGCAAAATAAGTCAGAATCGATTTTTCCTGCTCCCGGATGTTTCCGGGAGAAAGCTCGAGCTCATCGGCGATAAAAAGAAACCGCGCACCCGAACGCACGAGTTGGCATACGAGCGACGCTGCGGCGCTCACGAGGATCTCGAACTCGGCGGGATCGCGCGTTTCGGAAATCCGCGGGACGAAACCGACCGTCAAGCGCTCTTCTTCGGCCTCCCCGAGCTCCCGGACCATGAGCTCTCCGAGCTTAGCGGACGTCTTCCAGTGAACGTGGTGCACGTGATCGCCGGGCACGTATTCGCGCAGGCGAAAGAGGTCGTCGCCTTGACCTCGCCTCTGAGCTGCGCTGCCGCCGCCGCCGCGATGGCCAATAAGAAGAGTGCTGTCGATGGCGCGGATGCACGGGTAAACGATGTGCTCACGCGGCGCCGCCAGCTTTCGTGTGAAGCCGAAAAATCCGAACGGAAAGCGCGTGCTGACCGAGACAGGCTCGCCCTCATAGACGCCCCGGCGCCGGTAGAGTCGCTCGACGCGGCAGGACGCGTTCTTGTCGCGCATGAGGAAAGGCACCGTCGCCGCGCCTCCTTCGACCCCGAGCCCACAAGCGTCGAACATGCCTCCGCTGTTTGTGAGCTCGACGGTCTCGTAAGACGTAAGGCCCGCATACGCGTCAGCGAGCTCCGCGCGCGCTACGCTGAGCCACCTCAGAGACAACCATCCGGCCACGAAATCGACGAGCACGGTAGCGATCCCGAAGGACAACATCAAGTAGAGAACGTTGTTTTTGGTGTTGAAGGCCGCGAAGCTAACGATGGCGAGCAGGAGGAGGAATCGAAAGCCTTCGCGCGTCAGCGAGAGCCCCATCAAAGCGGTACCGCGACGTCCCGCAAGACGTCTTCGATGATGCGCTCCGTATCTGCGGGACCGCGCGCGATCACGCGATGGCCGAGAACCGACGCGGCGACCGATTTGACGTCATCGGGAACGACGAAGCGGCGATCTTCGAGGAGCGCTCGCGCCTGGCTGGCGCGCTGTAAGAGTAGACTTCCCCGCGGGCTGACGCCGAGCGCGAGCTTCTCCGAAGTGCGTGTCGCGGTCGCCAAGCGCACGATGTAGTCCGCGACAGCTGGATCCACCGCCACGTGACGCACCGCGCGCTGGATACGAACGATGTCTAGCGCCGAGAGCACGGGCTCGACGGCATCGATGGGATGGTCCACCTTCTGCGTTTCCAAAAGCTGCCGCTCGGATTCCGGATCGGGATAGCCCATGCGGAGACGCATGAGGAAGCGGTCCAATTGCGACTCCGGCAGCGGATAGGTGCCTTGATGCTCGACTGGATTCTGGGTCGCCAAAACGATGAACGGTTGCGCGAGCGGATAAGAAGTCGAATCGATGCTAACCTGCGCTTCGTTCATCGCTTCGAGCATCGCGGACTGGGTCTTGGGCGTTGCGCGGTTGATCTCGTCCGCAAGGAGGACGTGCGAAAAGATAGGGCCCGGCTTGAACTCGAAGCTAGACGTCGCCGGCTGATAGATCGACACGCCGAGGATGTCGGACGGGAGCAAATCGCTCGTGAATTGAAGGCGCCGAAACGACACGTCGAGCGAGCGCGCGAGGGCTTGGGCAAGCATCGTCTTGCCGACGCCGGGAACATCTTCGATGAGAAGGTGCCCTCCGGCGAAGAGCGTTACGAGCGTACAGTCGATGACCTCGGACTTGCCGCGGATGACGCTCTCGATCGAGCGCCGAAGGTCACCGATGCGCTCGGTGGGCGCGGTCTCGAAGGCCTCGACGTCCTCTACGTCCAAACCAGCGGTAGGTGGAAGCTCTGCCATCGACGTCGGGGCTGTTGACCGAAACCTCAGCTTTTGGTAGCTTTTGAAGACTTGCTTCAGGGCGATTAACTCAGTGGGAGAGTGCTACCTTCACACGGTAGAAGTCGCAGGTTCAAATCCTGCATCGCCCACCACTTCCCTACGAAAGTAGCACGTTGGCGGAGCTCGGTCAAAATCTAGCAAAACAAGCGTTTAGTGGTGGCTAGAGCGACGCGAAGTCGGTCAGGTCCTTGAACGCTTGATAGCGCTCATGCACTTCGTCGCGCGAAAGCTGCTCGAGCCGTCGCGTGCCGAGCGCCTCGACGCAAAACGAACCGAGAACGCTCCCGAAAACGATCGCTTGGCGGACTTCTTTGTCGCCGGGTTCCTTATGCGTAGCCAGATAACCCATGAACCCGCCAGCAAAGCTATCGCCAGCTCCCGTCGGGTCGATGACCGTGTCTAAGGGGAAGGACACCGTCGCAAAGCGCTCGCCTTCGCGGAAACACAAAACGCCGTACTCTCCGCGCTTGATCACTAGGGTCTTGGGTCCCATTTCACGAATCTTGGCGGCAGCCTCGACCAAGTTGTGGACGCCGGAGAGCTGTCGAGCCTCCTCGTCGTTGATGACGAGCACGTCGATCCCCTCGAGCATGGCCGAGAGCTCGTCGGGCGTACGCTCGATCCAGTAGTTCATGGTGTCCGCACCAATCAAGCTAGGGTTCTGGACTTGCTTCATCACGTCGACTTGGAGGCTCGGATGGATGTTCGCGAGGAAAACCAGATCGGAGCTCTTATAATGCTCGGGAAGTACCGGCTGAAAGCTCTCGAAGACCCCGAGCTCCGTGAAAAGCGTCGTCCGCTCGGTCAGATCGGCACTGTACTCTCCACCCCAGCGAAACGTCTTCCCTTTCGCTCGCTCGAGCCCGGCGAGATCAACCGACCGCCCCTTGAACACCTTACGGTGCTCTTCGCCGAAATCATCGCCGACGACCGCAACGATGTTCACATCGGTGAAGTGAGCGGCGGATAACGCAAAATAGGTAGCCGCCCCACCCACGACATCCGTCGCGTTCTCGCTGGGCGTCTTGAGATCATCGAAGGCAACAGACCCAACTACAAGAATAGACACTAGACGTCCCTCAATTAGGCCTCACTTAATGTATTTTCCAATGATAGGCGCCAAGTCGCGCTTGATGGCGTCCGGGATGTAGTCCGGCTGCGTGATGAACGCGTTCTGGAGCGCGTTGGCATGCGGAGAAGGCTGGTTTAGATCGAGCTGGCTCACCGTCTCGACGATGATCTGGCGCGCTCTCTCGGCGTTCTTCCCCAGGTTCTCGATAATCTGCTCAACCGTCACCGATGCGTGGCTGACGTGCCAGCAGTCGTAATCCGTCACCAGCGCCATCGTCGCGTAGCCGATCTCCGCCTCACGCGCGAGCTTCGCCTCCTGCAAATTCGTCATGCCGATGACGTGCGCGCCCCACGAGCGGTAGAGCTCGGACTCGGCGAGCGTCGAGAATTGCGGGCCTTCCATACATACATAGGTGCCGCCGCGGCGGATGCGCGCGTCGATCTTCTTGCCCGCTTCGTACATCAGCTTCGACAAGCGCTCGCAAAACGGTTTCGAGAACTCCACATGGGCCGCGAGCCCGTTCCCGAAGAAAGTCGAGATACGCCCACGGGTCCGGTCGATGAACTGGTCCGGGATGACGACGTCGAGCGGGTGTATATCTTCCTTGAGCGAGCCGACCGCGCTTGCCGACAAAATGTGCTCGACACCGAGGAGCTTGAACCCGAAAATGTTGGCCCTGAAATTGAGCTCGCTCGGTAGAAACCGATGCCCCACGCCGTGTCGCGCGAGAAACGCGACGCTCTTCCCGGCTAGCTTGCCGACGACATAGTCGTCGGAAGGGGCGCCAAACGGGGTCTCGAGCGACACGTTCTCGACATCCTCGAGGCCTTCCATGGCGTAGAGGCCACTTCCGCCGATGACGCCAATCTTTGCTTCAGCCATGCTCGATCATCTCCTTCGCCCAAACGCGCAAGCTTACTGCGACGGGGGATTCTTGGCAAGGACACGACAGAAAGAGCCCGCGCACGTGCATCGCAATCCGAGTGTGAGGATCGTGGACCGTACGGCGCCTAATCGGATCGAGCTGAAGTAGGCTATTTTTGCTTCAGCTCGACGAGGACCCCGTGGGTCGTCTTCGGATGCACGAACGCGACAAGATGGCCTCCCGCTCCCGGCCGCGGCTTTTCGTCGATGAGGCGGGCGCCTTGGGCGGCGAAGTCTCGGAGTGAGGCCTCGATATCGTCGACCTCGAAGCAGATGTGGTGCACACCTTCGCCGCGCTTCTCGATGAACTTCCCCACCGTCGAGGCGTCGCCTAGAGGCTCGAGAAATTCCAAGTTGCTGTCACCGACCGGCATGAAGAGCGCGGAAACGCCGAACTCCGGCAAGTCGTAGCGCTCGGCTTTCTCGAGCCCCAGTAGATCGCCGAAACGTCCGGAGGCTTCCTCCAGGCTCTTGACGGCAATCCCCACGTGATGGATTTTCATTTCAACTCCTTCAACAACGCGTCCGCGGCATCGTAGGGCGTGACCGAACGCTCTTTGAGCCGCTGCAGCGCATCTTCCCAGGCACTGGGAGAAATCCGCTCGCGCACAATTTGCTGCAGGACGCTCGAGAGCCAAGCCTCCATGAGGCGTCGCTCGCCGCGCGCGCCGAGAATCGCGTCGAAAAGCGGCTCGAGCCCGTCGCCCTTTAGAGCGTTGGTTTTGAAAACGGGCTTGCCGTCCGTATGGGCGTGGACTTGTTCGGCCAGAACGTCCGCGCCGTCCCGGTCGGCTTTGTTCACGACGACAAGGCTCGCGATCTCCATGATTCCCGCTTTGCTGGCTTGAAGTTGATCTCCGAGCCCTGGCGCAAGCACCACAACCGTGACGTCGGCCGCGGCAGCGACCTCCACTTCATCCTGCCCCGCACCCACCGTCTCGAGAAGGATGAAGTCTTTGCCCGCAACCTCGAGCAGTACGAGTGCTTCGAAGGCGGCGCCCGACAAGCCTCCAACATGGCCCCGGGTGGCCATGCTGCGCACGAAGACGTCCGGGTCGCGCGCGGCGCTGTCCATGCGCGCGCGGTCCCCGAGAAGGGCGCCACCGGTGAAAGGGCTCGTCGGATCGATGGCGAGCACGGCGACGCGCCGATCGCGTTCGCGGGCCAGCTTGGCCAGAGCGTCCGTGAGCGTGCTCTTGCCAACACCGGAAGGTCCGGTCAAACCAACGATGAGCGCGTCTTTGCGATCGGCGAACACCCGGGACAAGAGCTCGCGGGCTTCGGGACTTCGGTTCTCGACGAGGGTGAGCGCCCGGGCGAGGGCACGAGGCTCTCCCTTGAGAAGGCGCTCTACGAGGTTTTCGAGGTCCAAGGAGAGAGCATATAAGCCGCGTTACATCGAGAGCAACTGGCGCGCGATCATCAGCTCCACCAGCTTTCCACGTCGAGATGGGAGATCCGCTGGAAGTGCTTGACGTTTCGAGTCACTACGGTGAGATCGTGAACGAGCGCCGTCGATCCGATGAGCACGTCCTCGACGCCGATCGGAGTGCCAGCGGACTCTAGCTCGGAGAGGACTTCACCGGCCCTGACCGCTTCCGCCGTCCCGATGCCGATAATCACAACACGCGTAAGGAGCTCACTTTCGATGCGTTCCCAGAGGGGCTCCCCTCGAGGGTGTCTGGCTGCGCCGAACTTCAGCTCCATAACCGAGATGGAAGACGAGAAAAGATCTGCTACCGGAACCTGGTCGAGCCGCTCGAGCACTGACTGGGACGGTCGTCGTCGGAGGATTTCGGACAGGACGTTTGTATCAAGTAGGTAGGCCATCAGCCCGATCGGCGTCTCGCGGGCTTCGCTTTCTTCCGCCTGTTCGTGAGGGCACGGGGTCGGTGCCGCTTCCGTTCTACCTCTATTCCCTTCATGATTTCGAAGAAAGGATCATCATCCGCGAGCCACCCGCGCAGCGCCGCTAGCCCTTTTTTCTCCGATTCTGCATCGACGGGGACGAGCTTCGCCATTGGGCGGCCCCGTCGAGTAATCAGAATCGTCTCGCGTCCGTAGGCAACCCGACCAAGAAGGTCAGAAAAATGACGCTTCGCGTCTGCCACGTTCACCGCAGTTTCTTCGGATATTGCCATCGTCTGCTCCGTTCATGACCATTATAGCCAATGAGTCATAATGGTCATAATGACCTGATCGGTCGGACCCACGGGAAACTCCGTGCATCGTCGTGAGAGATCGAGGAATAGGCCGCGTTACATGGCGAGCAACTGGCGTGCGATGACCATCCGCTGGATCTCGGACGTGCCTTCGCCGATGGTCATGAGCTTCGCGTCACGGTAATAGCGCTCCGCGGGATAGTCGCGGGTATAGCCGTAGCCACCGAGAATCTGCACCGCTTGCTCTGCGGCGCGCACGGCGACCTCGCTGGCGTAAAGCTTCGCCATCGCGGATTCTTTCGTCACCCGCTCGCCTTTGTCTTTCAGGAAAGCCGCGCGCTGGACGAGAAGCCGCGCCGCGTCGATCTCGGTGGCCATGTCCGAGAGCTTGAAGCGGATGGCTTGAAACGTTGCGATGGCGCGCCCGAACTGTTTGCGCTCCTTCGCATAGTCGCGCGCGCAGTCGAACGCCGCTTGAGCGATCCCGATCGACATCGCCGCGATACTGATTCGCCCGCCGTCGAGAACTTTGAGCGCCCCGATAAACCCCTCGCCGCGCTCGCCGAGCAGGAAACACTTAGGCACGCGGCAGTTCTCGAAAACCATCTCCGAGGTGTCCGAAGCGCGGTGGCCGAGCTTGCGCTCCTTCTTCCCGGCGCGGAATCCTGGCGTGCCTTTAGGCACGATGAAGGCGGAGATCCTACGCTTGTCGTTGTCTTTGTCGGTGACGGCCATCGCCACCGCTACGTCACAAACGGAGCCGTTGGTCGTGAACGTCTTGCTCCCGTTGAGGACCCACTCATCCGCGTCGAGAACGGCCGTCATCTGAGTACCGCCTGCGTCGCTTCCCGCGTTCGGCTCGGTCAAGCTCCAGCCGCCGAGAAACGTTCCTGCCGCGAGCGGCTTCAAGAACTTTTCCTTCTGAGCGTCGGTGCCTTGCTCGTAGATGTGGTTCGCGCACAACGACGTGTGCGCGGCCACCGTAAGGCCTACCGAAGCGTCCGCGCGCGCGAGCTCTTCGATCACGACCACGTAGTCCGCGTAGCTGAGACCGCCCCCGCCGAGCTCCTCCGGAAAAATCACTCCGAGAAAGCCGAGCTCGCCCAGCTTCCGAATGGCGTCTTTTGGAAAGGTTTCTTTCTCATCCCACTCGCTCGCGAAAGGAAGGATCTCTTTTTCCGCAAACTCGCGGATCGCGCGGCGCAGCTCTTTCTGGTCATCGGTATAATCGAAATTCATGGTCCCTCTTGTGTGTTCTTTCATTGTAGTACCCAGAGCGGAGCACGGCGTAACTTTATGCGCCTCTTCGACTTACCTAACGGTAAGGAACGCCACGTGAAACGGGTCTTTTTCGTCGCATTGGCGGTCCTCTCCTTCTTTTCGGCCGGATTCGGGATTCTCTTATGGCGAAGCTTGCCATCCGTCACATTTCTCGCGCTCGAGAACCCGACAGAGACCGCGCTCATGAAAGAGCGTGGCGGCGCGGGCCGACTAACCTGGATGCCCCTGGCGGAGGTGTCCCCACGGCTCCCGCAGGCGGTGCTCATGGGCGAGGATGCCGGCTTCTACATCCATAGCGGGTTCGACACGCATGAGATCAAGGAAGCGTTCAAACGCAACTGGGAGGAGGGCCGCACGGTCCGAGGCGCGAGCACCATCAGCCAGCAGCTCGCAAAGAACCTCTTCCTCTCCTCGGCGCGCAGCTATACGCGCAAGCTGAAGGAAGCCGTGCTCACTTACCGCTTGGAAAAAGCGCTTTCGAAGGAGCGGATTCTCGAGATCTACCTGAACGTCATCGAGTGGGGCGACGGCATCTACGGGGTCGAGGCCGCCGCGCGAGATGTGTTCGGAAAGTCCGCGAGCCGCTTGACCGCTGTCGAAGCGGCAACCCTCGCGGCGATGATTCCTAGCCCATTAAGGCTCGATCCCTGCAAGAGCCCGAAGTCGGTGAGAGTCCGCAGAGACCGCATCTTGAACTGGATGCACATGGCGGAGGACCTGACCGACGCCGAGCTAAGCGACGCGCTGAAACAAAACCCCAAGCTGAGAAAGTGCTGAGGCAAAAGAGTCGCACCCCCAAGATTCTTTTAAAAAAAGTCGAAAATCGAGAAAAAGAACATTCGTAAGTACTTGCCCGGAATGGAGTTACAACCACCTTTCCAGCGATTCCACACCTATTCCGTCTGTATCTCATTGTTATATCAGTACTTATCGTCGTGCTAATTTGACATCCTCCCATTGATCACCTACACTCTACTTCACCTCGAGCAGCTCGGTGTGGGGGTTTTGTACTCGAACACATTCATCAGGAGAGGTGTGTCCCATAACCGTGTCTATTTACAATGATGTGCTCTCTGGGAGTGCCGTCTCGAAAAGGACACGCGGGCTACCTGGTTCAAAGGTCTGGCCCGTCGAGACAGAAACCACCATCATGCGATCACCACTCGTGTAGAAAAGCTCTCCTCCACCCGGCCCCCACATCGGCTGCGCTCCACCATCGGTCGAGATCTGCCACTTGCAACCCGGACCCGGAAAGGGCACGACATACACTTCGTCGCGACCGGACTCGTCCGAGCGGTACGCTACAAAGCGCTGATCGGGAGAGAACCTCGCCTCCCGCACCGTAGCGCCCTCGTAGGTCAGGAACGGCCCCACTGCTTCCTCATCGATAGAAAGTTTCCACGAGTCTCCTCGGTATTGAAACAGGAGCACACGATGGAGGTCGGACCAGGACGCGCACCTGAGCACCCGGCTCCAGGCCATCAATCATCATTCTCTGGCCGCGTCTCGACCCGTCGGCGCGAAGTCGCGCTCGGCATGAGCTCAACTCCGGTCGACAGGAGCGAGTGGAGGAGGAGTTGAAGCGGCTGCGTCGTTTACCAGAAAGACGTCTGGAGTCCTATAAGCGAGTTTCGGTTGGCGTGAAACGAAGCAGTAGCACGATCCGGGTCGACGGCCATACCTATTCGGTGGACAGCCGACTGATCGGCGAAGAAGTGGAGGTTCGAGTCCACGCGGACGAGCTTCAGGTGTGGTACGCCCAAGGCCAGGTGGACACATTGCCTCGGCTGAGAGGCTCGAGAAAGCA
>SMYC01000130.1 GCA_004356105.1 Acidobacteriota bacterium
GAGCTAGAACGGACCGCGACAGTTGGCTAGGCGCGTGGGCTGGTCACCGAAACGGCCCGGTTTAGAGCGACTTCGTGAGAGCGCAGGACAACATATCCGTTGCCCTTCCGGGCCCAAAGCCATTGTTCTAAGTGAGTTGTCGTGAGGATGCCCGCGCGTCCGGTTCTACCTCGGAGGTTTGTCCACAACGTTGGGGAATCCGCGCAGAAGATAAGCCTGCAGGTAGCAGCTCCGTGGGGCTCATACGCTCGTCCATTGGTCGTCGTCCCTCTCGATCCCTGCGGTCCAGTCTCGGACCTGCACTTGCTGAGCCCCGAGGTCGCGAACCGAGAACGTCGACGGCTCGAAGTCCACCTCGAGCTCGAATAGAGCAATATCGCGAGCCTTGCGCGCCCGAAACACGGCCCGCTCAACGCGGCCCTGTGAATCTCGATCCACAACGAAGAGGAGAACTACGTGCGCCTTGTGCTCGAGTATTTGCGATTCTCGAAAGCTGTAGTCCTTCTCGCGGCCGTCTTTGACCGTATTGACTTGCGACATGATGACCACTGGGCAATTGAGATCCCGTGCCATCTCGACGGCCCGGTGTCCGACCTCTCCGACGAGCAGATGACGAGCCATTTTCGGGTCGGTCCCGGCAAGTTGCTGCGCGTAGTCAAGAACGATCAGGCTGAGAGGCGCCTGCTCTTGGGCGGCTCGGGCCGCGCGCGCGACGTCCTCGAGCCTGACGTCGATGGAATCCATCAACGCAACACGGGGCGGCTGCAGACGGAGCTCTTCCGCCGCTCGCTGATGAGCCTCCTCTGCCTCTTGGCGGAGATGCTCTCCGACCCACGGCGATCGATGCCATTTCGGCTTGCCGGAGCGGCGCACGATTTCTCTCGTCACGAGCTCGTCGGCTGACATCTCGGGGGAGACGACGAGCGCGAGCCCGCGCTCCTGTGCAGCGATCGCGAACTGGACGGCAAGGGTCGTTTTGCCGGCGCCGGTCGGGGCTCCGATGAGGATCATTTGCCCGCGACGAAGGCCGCCGCCGAGTCGGCGATCCAGGCTCTCGAGCCCGGTGCTCACGAAGTCCGAGAAGTCGCCACGGTGCAACCGCTCGAGCTCGCGGACGTCGGAGGACACTCGATCGCCGATCATGACAAGTGGCCCGGCGATCGTCGGCGGACCCTGCCGTAGGCATCCGCGAAGCTCCTCTGCGGTGCCTCGGTAGTCCGCTGCGTCCCACTTCGGTTTCGCTCCCGGGATGTGCAACCAACGAACCGAGCGAGCGACGCCATCGAGGACTTCGGCGATCCGGCTCATGTGGCTTACGCCGGTGTCGTCGAAGTCTGGCCATAGGATTACGTCCCAATCGGCCAGAACTGACAGCGCATCCGCGCCCGGAATCGAGTGGGCTCCGCACACCGTGCCGAGGGACTGAAGACCGAGCTTCGCAGCGGCGTCTGTGGCTTTTTCTCCTTCGCAGAGGAAAACGGCCTTCTTGTTCGAGAAGGACGAAATTTTTTCGGAACGATAGAGCGGGAGCTTCGCGGCCTTCATTCCACCGAGGCCGCTCTGACCGTCGCGGCGCCAGACGAAACGCTTCTTGCCGTCGGTGTCGATGCGGATATGCTCGGCGACGAGCTCCCCGCGGATGTCTCGGGTCTCCCAGGTCGTGCGCTTGTCGCGCGTCTTCTCGCGAGCCGGGAGGACGTCCTCCCACTTGAGACCATACACGGAGAGGATCGCCTCGGTGTCGCATCCAGCGTGACACGTGAATAGAGTCCGTCCATCGTCGCCCTCGGCAACTGCCAAGCTGGGGGATCGGTCGTCGTGAGCACGGCATAGGGCGAGCCAATTCGCACCGGACTTCTTGGCCCCGACGAGCTCAATAATTTCAGCGAAGGATCTCACCCGGCCTCCGTCAAAACGCCCAACGAGCGAAACTGCTCGAGTACGTCGGCCTGCTCAGCGACCGACGTAAGTCGAGCGTCTAGGCGTGTCCCGTCGGCCTGCTCATATGTCCGTGAGAGCCAGTAGTATCCGCCGAACGTATTTCCGTCGCGCGTGCGCGGGTGCGAGCCGTCCCGCAAAAAAACAACCTCGCCGACGTGGTGGAGCGGCTCATCGAGGCGCGGCTCATCGAGAGGGACGTGCTGCGTTTCACAAACGATCCCTTGCCCGAGGAGCCTGTCCAGAAAGCCGTAGCGTCACTGCGTGAAGGGTTCAGTACCGAGGACGCGTTCGAGGCGAGGCTCGCGGAGCGCGGCATAACCGCGGAAGAGCTATTCTCAGAGCTTCGCCGTCAGCTCATCGTCACCCGCTACCTCGAGCGCCGGTTCCGCGCTCTCGCCTACGTTACAGAGGAAGAAATCCAGAGCTACTTCGACACCGAGGTCGTCCCCGAGCTCCCCGCACAACGCAGGCCGACGCTCGAGGAAGTCGACCAAATCCGTCGCATCCTCGAAGAGCGGAAGTTCAACGAGCGCGTCGAGCAGTGGCTCGACGGGCTGAAAGAACGTGCCCGCATAAGACGCTACGTCTGGTAGAGGCGGAGATTTCAAGCGGGAGAACACGGCGAGCTCGCCTAGGGTTTAGCGGCCTCGAAGCAGCGCGGCTTCGAAACGCCAGGCCGCGAGCTTGATCGGAATTTGCTAGTGGTGGTCCCGCGCTCCTGCCCGCACCTGCTGCTGCATGGTGACCGCGCTCGGCCCCTCACCGAGCCTTCGGGCTCACTCGAACAGCTCGGTGAGGCCGTAGATCATGCTCTGGATGTTGCCTTTGTCCGCGCCGACCTAGAGCGCACTTTTATTCTTGCCGGTCCAGGGAGGCTCCGGGGTTGCTTTCTCGTCCATCTTAAAGGTGGACTGCACCAAGACCAGCCCAAAACGCGTCTATCGTCGCCGCCAGCCGGAAAAATCCGTCCTCTACAGGGCGCTGGCTCAGCACTTTGAGTCTTTTCTCCTGCGCTATGAACAACGTTTCGAGAAGAGCTTCGGTTACTTGAGAACCATCGTCCGCGACACCGTCTACCGATTCTTAGATTGTGGCATCTTGGAATCGGGCTTCGCAAGGGCGCGGTGCAAAGCCTGTGGTTACGAATTTGTCGTTGGACTATCCTGCAAAGCCAGATGTCTATGTCCGAGTTGTCACAAAAAGCGTGAGCTCATATGGGCGCATTGGGCCGGCGAACAGCTGCTCGAAGATGTCCCTCACCGGCAGGTCGTTTTCTCCCTCCCCAAGCGGTTGAAAATCTTCTTCCGTTACGATCGTAAACTCTTGGGCGAGTTGGCTGGGTGTGCTTGGCGAGCCCTCAGGTTGTATTTTCAAATCTACTTTGACCGCGACGACATCGTAGCCGGGGCTATCGGCTTCATCGCCACAGCTGGCGAAATGCTTAATTTCAATCCCCACATCCATGTGCTCATTACAGACGGCGGCTTTTTGAAAGATGGCACATTCCGACACATGCTCTATTGGGACACGGACAAACTCGAGGAGCTTTTCCGCGCCGAGGTCTTTCGTCTCTTGATAGAAAAAGAGCTCATCGGACGCGACACCGTCAACAACATGCTCAGTTGGAAACATAGCGGCTTCTCCGCAGACGCGAGCGTTCGCGTCGAGACCATTGCCGATGCCGTTAGGCTCGGTCGCTACATGATTCGCTCCCCACTCGTCCTCGAGCGTTTGAAATGGGACGACGAACGCGCTCAGGTAACTTACCAGGCACGACCCAAACGCTCGAAAGGTCCTTCGGGCGGCATAGCGCGATGGGATGTTCTCGAGTTCATCGCCCGAGTCACCGACCATATCCCCGAAACCGGACAGCAACTGACCCGAAACTGGGGATATTATGCAAACGCCTCACGCGCAAAACGCCGGCGAGAGTCGGGCCTTCCAAATTCCTCTAATGACACCCAAAACGACCAACGCGAGCAAGATCGCAGCGACGGGCACCGCCAACGTAGACTGAGCTGGGCAAAGATGATTCAGAAAGTTTACGAAATTGACCCTTTGCTATGTCCCTTCTGTGGGGGAGAAGTCAAGATCCTCTCGTTCATCATCAGGCATAAGACCATCAAGAAAATCCTCGACGCCATGGACCTGCCCTCACAAAAGCCCGAGCCACTCGCTCATTCTCCTCCCCTTTTCAGGGACACGACCTACGTGCCCCTCTGAAAACGATAGCGTAACGTCAAGCCAACGCGTAGCCGAACGCCACCGGTCTATTTGACGCCATTGCACAAGCACAATTCTCACCCACCTTCCCACCTAAAAACTGCCACGCCCATACGCCCTACCTTTTCCGTGTGCGAAATGCCTTTAAAATCGCCCCCTAGAGGCTCCCGCACCGAGTTTTCTGGGCCGAAAGGCAGAAAGCAATGTGCTACTGGGTCGAGCAAGCCGACGTCCCGCACGAAGGTGTCAAGGCGTTCTGGACCTGGCTCACGGCTGCCGTCAAAAAGGTCGGAGCCAAGACCGAGGGAGCGCTTACCAAGGTCGACAAGCGTCGCCAGGTGCGGTTTTACGACACCGAGGATTGCTTCCTGCGTTGGAGCGGATACGTTCTGCGCGAGCGGCGGAAGTTGAACAAGGGGAAGAAGCGTCAGTTCACGCTGAAATACCGCCACCCCGACCGCTTCATCGCGCAGGCCCGGCGGATGAAGCCGACGAAATCCGCCACGGGCAAACCGAAGTTCGAGGAAGACATCAAAGGACTCTTCGCGAAGCCCTACTTGGCGAGCCTCTATAGCTTCTCGAGCAAGATCCAGGTCGAAGAGCCCCTTGAGAAGCTGCGAGCGCCCGTGGGTTATTTCGGGAATCTCGGCAGACGTCTGGGCAAATACGATCCGAAGGCGTCACTCGTATCCGTCGGAGATTTCGCCGCGCGCGAGACTGTGCTCGTGGGAGGTTTCCTCGAATTGGGAAGCATCATTGCCGAGTGTGCCCTCGTCGTCTGGCATGACGCCTCGCCGGAAAAGGCTGCCAAGCCCGAGATCGTCGAGTTCAGCTTCCGCTATGAAAACGAAGTGGGCGAGTTCGAGGGGCGTAGTGTCGAGACCGCGTTCCGCGTTTTTCGATCGTTGCAGGCACAAGCCTCGCAGGACGAATGGGTCGATAAGGGCTCGAAGACGAAGACGGCCTTCGTCTACGACAAAGCGAAATGCAACCTCGCGTCTGACGAGCTCGACTAACGGGCATGATCGGAGCGCGAAGACTTACTCGGGATCGCGAGGCAAGAGCGCGTTCCGCGGGGTCCGTGCGCGTAGTATCCTCATTGGTACGCTCAGATCGCACCCATCCAAGCCGACCATTGTTTGCAGCGGGGGATTAAAGTGGCCTCCGCGGCATCCGACCTTGGAGACTGCTCAATTCTGTCGGCATTTTGCGCCATTAGCGCCAATCGCTGTTCTCTGTAACCCATTGTTGGGCAAAGGCTCGGCCTTAAAACCATGAATTGCGCCCCTCGATTCGTGACTTCGGTCAGGGAAGCAAGAATCCGCCCATCCTCACGTCCTGGTGTATTCGTGAGCGAGATTCGATACGGTGCGAAGTGCAGGAAA
>SMYC01000131.1 GCA_004356105.1 Acidobacteriota bacterium
CGGCCATGACGAGGGCCTTCCCGGGCGGGAATGGTTCCGCCACCAAGTTTACGCACCGGGCTTTTACACGGGCTACGGCGTCAAGACCATTCCAGGTATACGCGAAGCACTGGAAGAAGAGTCATGGGAAGAGGCGAAATATTACGTCACCGTCGTCTCCGAGGCTCTCTCCGACTTGGTCGCGCAAGTCCAAGAAGCGCGCGCTCTCGTCGACGGGCTAGCGTCCAACTAACGGTTACTTTGGCGGAGGCCGTTGAATTTAGCGCCGCCAGGATTTGGCGATTAGAACCGCACCAAACGCCATGAGGAAAATTGGGAACAAAGGAACGAAAAGCTCAATCACTCTTCCGATCGCGTTTTTGGGAAGTAGCTGCAAGGTTCTAGACGCCCAGAGTGAACCGAACGACCCTAACGCACCCATGGCCACGATAGCTATGCCAGCAATCTGCAGGGGCCGGTATATGCGGACTTCATTCGACTGTTTTGTTCGAACGACCATTTCGTTTTCTTCGGATGCTAAAACCCTGCGAACGAGCTACTCCAAGTCGAAAGCCTTGCACCTTGTGATGATCTCAGAGGTGGAGATTCCGGGCGTGTAGGCGACTGTGCGGAAAATACCCATTTTGATGGGCGTTCCGTAGAAGCGTTCGTACTGCTCCTCGGTGAAGTCGTCGCCGTGCACGACCAGATCGATGTCACGCTGCTCGATCCACTCGCGGGTTATTGTCAGCGGTGCGTCCGGAACCACTTCGTCCACGTAACGGCAACCGGCGACCGAGGCGACGCGCTCATCCATGGAAAGGATCGGCTCCCGCTTGTAGTTTCGCACGACCTCATCCGAGTGGACTCCCACCAGAAGATAGTCGCCTTGCTCACGCGCGGTGCGGAGGAAATTCACGTGGCCGTAATGAAATAGATCTGCCACCATATCTACATACACTTTTGTAATCGCGAGGCCTCCTAAGTTGATTGACGTACAGAATCAGGAGAGTTTCACTGATGCCTGATGTTAGGTCGCTAGAACTTTCACCCTGCCTGATGCGACTTCAGGATCTGGCCTGTAGACATAGTCGATGCCGGGCTCGAGCTGCTCCGCGTAAAGCACTTCTTCGTGACCGCCGTGCCGGATCGTCACAATGTAGTAGCCGGCTTCTGGGAGATCGAGGCTCGTTTGGCCGTCTTGACCGGTCGTTGACCGCACGAGACCGGACAGGACAGTCGTAGACGCGACTACGACTTCGGCTCCCACGACGACGCGGTCGTCGAAATCAAGAACCTGAAGGCTTCCGGTGTTCCGTCTTGGCAGGAAACGCCGTACGAAGTTCATGAACCCACCAGAATTGGGGGTTGGTTCGTCGGGCATCAGATCCAGAACGGCTTGTTCGAATCCGGTTTTCTTCGGGATCATCCACTCCGACCCGTACTTCAGACGAAGATACTCCTCGGGGGGATTCGGAACGTTGAACGGCACGCCCAGGAATTGGATTGGCTTTAGATCTGTATGCAGCTCGACCGGTATCTTGACCGTCGGCCATTGGTAGATGCTGCCTTCGACGACACGGTAACAGTTCCAGTCGAGCGGTGTGTCGAGCTTGCTCATTTCCACGCTTACCCCAAGGTCGCCGTTCGTGACGATCGCGTTGAAGCCGCGTTTGCGAAACTCGGCGACGACCGGCTCAATCAAATCCTCTGTGAGTCCGTGCACTCCGATGATCGAACCGATGTCGAGGTCGTCATCCCAGTCGATGAAGGCGCCATCACGGACCGCCCCGAGGCATGTACCGTGTCGCAAGAAGAACACCACTTCAAAATCATCGAGGACCGCTTTCGCCTCTTTGAGCACTCTTTCGGCCACGGACATATCCATCGGCACAATAACCGCCGGCTTCGTATCTAAAGGACTGGGTTCGGACATGGTCACACACTATTTGGCTGAGCGATAATAACGCGGAACTTGTTCATAGGGCTCTGCGGAGAACATCAAAAAGAGCCGTTGCGCTATTCGACCGAAAGACCGGTCGGACAGGCGACGCCGGTTCCGCCGAGGCCGCAATAGCCTCCCGGATTCTTGGCGAGATATTGCTGGTGGTAGTCTTCCGCGTAGTAGAACGTGGCTGCCTGAACAACCTCGGTCGTGATGGGATCGTAGCCCGCCGCGCTCAGCCGCTCTTGGTAGGTCGCGAGAGAAGTTTCCGCTGCCTGGGCTTGTGCGTCTGAATGGGTATAGATCTCGGAACGGTATTGGGTGCCGATGTCGTTTCCTTGCCGCATGCCTTGCGTCGGGTCGTGGGCCTCCCAAAACACTTTGAGGAGCTCTTCATAGGCGATCACACTCGGGTCGTAGACGACGAAGACGACCTCGTTGTGACCCGTTCGTCCGGAGCAAACTTCGTGATAGGTGGGGTTCGGGGTGGAGCCACCGCCATAGCCGACAGCGGTCGTGTGCACGCCGTCGAGCTCCCAGAAAATTTTCTCGGCTCCCCAAAAACAGCCGAAGCCGAACATCGCGGTCTCGAAGCCTTCCGGAAAAGGCGGTTTCAAAGGATTCCCGTTGACGAAATGCGCATCCGGTACGGCCATGGGCTCATCGCGGCCTGGAAGAGCCTCTTCAGGTGTCGGTAGCGTGAGCTTTTTGGTCAGAAACATCGTGTCCTCCGCACGCCAAGTCTATGCGCGGCGCGCCGAAAGACGCAAGTTTGTCCCCACTAGGCCCTAGCGAAAGGCGTCGCGCGCTTTGATTTTCGCGTCGAGGAAGTCCGCTTTCGGGACGTGAAGTAGCTCGTCGAAGAAATTTTGGATGGCTCCGAGGAGCGACTCGCGCAGATCGGCCCGCAGCTCGGGCGATAGAGGTTCGGACATTGTTTTGTCTGTTGTGCGGTAAAGGATATTCCTTCCTTGATATTGTCACTCTCGGCGTCGGCGGGGTCAACACGCCTATTCGGCGCGCAAGCTCGCGAGAAGCGGCGCACGAGAGACCGCGGCCACAGCGAGAAGCGAGGACACGAAGCCGCTCACGACGACCGCGCCGAGCAGCACGCCCAAAAAGCCGCCGCCGAAGCTCCCTCCCCGGGAGACGAGCGCGGGTGCTATGGCTACGAGTGCTGCGAGACTTCCGGTCAGAAGGCCCAGGAACAAAAGGAGACCGTTCTCAGCTGCGATCATGAGAGAGAAATGGCGGGTTTCGTAGCCCACGGCCCGTAGAAGCGCGAGCTCGCGTCGCCGCTCGAGCACGTTGCGCAGAAGTACCACCGCCAGCCCAAACGTTCCGAGAACGAGCCCGAGCCCACCTAGCATTTGGAACGTGGACAAGTAAGCGTTCTCCACCCGATGGTAGCCCGCGAGCTTTTCGCTCGTGCTCTGGACGTCGAGTCCGAAATCCGCGAGGCGGCCCTCGAGAAGCTCTTTCGCCGCGTCCACGCTTGCGGCCGGCGTGTCGATGAGGAAGAAGCGAAACCCGTCCGCTTCGGGAAAGTGCGCGAGGAAATTCTCTTCCGAGCTCAGAAGCTCGCCTTGAAAAATGCTATCGGCGAGCGTCGCCACGAGACGCAGCCGAAGAGGCGTCTTCCCTACCCGCGACAAAAGAAAATCCTCGCCAAGGTTCAGGTGGAGCACGTAGGCCATCGAGTTCGCGTCACCTATTACCGGGATGACCGGACCCGCGCCGTCGGAAAAGCTCTTTCGGAGCAAGAGCCAGGGATTGGCTTCCTCCTCTGGCGTCTCCGCGAGCGACTTCGAGAAGCGAAAGCGGCCTTCCTCGATGAACGCGTCGTTAGCGGCGAGAAGTCGCGGGTTCTGCGGCCGGTAGAGGTTCAAGCAGCTGGCGTCGTCTCCCGGACGCAGCCGGAAGGTCTGGATCGCAAGGTCGAGCGCGTCCGGGTCGTCCGGATAAGGCAAGTTGGCAGCGTCCCGTCCCTCGAGCGTGTTCGGGTCCCAGTGAAGCGGAAGAAGCGACTCCGCCATGAGCGGATAGCCGCCACTTCCCGAATCCCGCGCGAGATCCACGGCGCCGTCGTTCTTGCGAAACCCGTCGACGGCAACGATGGTAAAGCTCGCGAAAGCAATGAGTGCGATCGCCACGAGACTTCGGCCGGGGCGGTAGGTTGCGTTGCGAAAGCCGAGCCGTGCCATCGCTCGTACACCCTGCCCGGAGACGACGCGCTTGGCCTCCGCTTTCAGCCAGAGCCATTGAAACAACAAGAGAGAGACGAGAAGCAAATTCCCGGCCCCGAAGAATCCGGCGACTTGGTTGACGGCACCCGTGCTCGCGCCCGCGACGAGCAGCAAGCCGAGCGCGAGTGCGCTCCATGCGAGCCGAGAGCTTCGCGCTTTAGGCGCGACCGTCTCACGACCTGTCTCGCCAGCGAGCAAGTTTCGCGGCGAGATTTTCTCGAGATGGCGGAGCGTCCAAGCAATGGCAATGACTGCAGCGCCGCCGCCGCCCACGACGCCGATAACCAGCGAAAGCGGGCTAACGTGAAGCGTCAAGAGCCGTGTTCCGACGGCATCGACCCACCACGTTCGCAATCCATACATGATGAGCCATCCATAAGAAACCGCTATGACAATGCCCAGGAGTCCCCCGACCACCGAAAGGACGACGCCTTCGAGCATGAAAAGGCGGCGCACGCGCTGCATGGGAAAGCCGAGCGCAAGGAGCGTTCCGATTTCGCGAAGACGCTGCTCCACGCCAAGCTTGAAGAAGAGTCCGGTGAGCATCAGCGCGGCGACGACGAGAAAATAACTGAAATAGACGAAGTACTCACCGAAGTCGGTCGCACCCTCGGATGCCCGCACGCCTTCGGCCCGCGCTGCAATCACGGAGAATCCAAGAGCGAGCGGATCGAGCCGCGCCCGCAAGCCTTGCTCGAAGGCCTCCGCGTCCGCCGACGCCAGGCTCACCCGAATCGAGGTCAGCTTCCCCTGACGCACGGGCCAAATCCTTTGCCCACGCGCAAGACGAATGAACGCCTTCGAGCTCGTACGGTACGCGTCCCAATATTCTTCGTCTTTGTCTCGAACGCGCCGAAGGTCGATGGGAAAAGGCGGCTCCCAGTCGCCAAGATTATCGGCGCTCGAGATGCCCGGAAATTCCGGAGCCACTTCACGATCGACAGCCCAGCCTTCCATCGGGATGACCGCATCTACGATGAACTCGGCGCTTTCGGTCTCGATGAGGCCGTCGTCGCGCCAGAGGTAGTACTCTAACGTCAGCGCGTCGCCGCGTTTAGCTTCGAGATCGGACGCCGCCCACTCGTTGAGCACGAGGCTCGGCGAGCGTATCTCTTCGGCGGGCACGAGGCTCTCATAGGTGCGGTTGTCGAGCGCCGTAACGAGAGAATACGGTACTTCTCTATCTCCGACACGGAGCGTATTTGCGAGATAGGTCAGAATCGAAGCTGTCTCGAGCCCTCGTTCGGCCGCTTCGTCGCGCACCGCTTGTACGACGGGGTCGCTCAGCATTAAAGCGGACGATTCGACCGCGTAGCCCTTTTCGGAGTCGAGCGCCCGTAGCCTGACGCCCAAGTCCGCGAGCGTGGCCGTCTCCTGAAGCCTCGTCTCGGCATCACCGCTCTCTGACCGGAATGACAGCAGAATCGTATTGACGCTTCCCTCCTGCCCGAGATCGCTCTGCAAGCGCGACAAGGGCAGGAAAACGGCCTTCACGCTGTCTTGTTGTGGATAGAGCGAAAACTCCCGCGCCACGGCGGCTTCTTGGGTCAGCCGAATCGTACGTCCGGTATTTTCTTTGAACCCGTGCAGCGAGCCTCGGGACACCGCGGACGGCTGCTCCACCCGCAACAGCAAGCTGTCCCCGGAAGCGCTTCCGAGCTCTTCCATGAGGCTCGGCGTCAGCGCGGCGCCGCGATCGGAGAGCTCCGGATCCGCCACGCCGTGAAAGGCCCAAAACCGCGCGTCCACTCCATAGACTTGGACTTTTGCTCGACGGCGTCCGCTCGCCTCATGCGTCAGCATCCCTTCGAAGGCAATGAGCGGAACAGTATCGGGGCCTATCTCCTCGGCGAGAGCATCGCGAAAGAAAGTATTCGCCACAATAACGCTCTCCGTGTTGCCTAGACGCGCCAAGAAGAGCTCCCGCAAACTTCCGCGAACCGAGTCCCCGACGAGAAGCGCTCCGGTGAGAACCCCCACCGCAACGGCAACCCCAAGCACCACCGCAAGGTTGGTCCGCCAAAAATACCGAAGGCTACCCGCAACTAGCTGCGCAAATGTCATGCGATCACGTCCGTCACTATGCAAGAGAGGTGGGGATAAAAGCTGGGCATGTTTCTATCTCCATATCCCCTCCTATCTCCACATCCCCTTGCTTTTGAACAGTGGAAAAAAGAGAAAAGACAAGGAGAGGTGGGGATGGGAGGGGAGGTGGGGATAAAGAGCACGCACGGTTCCATCTCTATATCCCCTCCTACTACGCATCGGCCACGCTTGATTCGATGCGACGGAAATCGGCGCGCTCACGCGCGAAGTTTACTAGAAGTCCTGTCTGCCGCTTCGTCGCTTTCAGATATGAACGAATTTGTGCGTAGTGAATGGGACCTAGTTGGTCCACCGTCTTGAGCTCTAGAACCACGCGGTCCTCGACGAAGATGTCGAGTCGATGTCGGCCGACCTCTTCTCCCCGATATTGGACCGTAACATCCTGCTCAGATTGTGCCATCAAACCAGCATGGTCGAGCTCGATCAGAAGGGCACGGCGATAAACACTCTCGAGAAAGCCAGGCCCTAGCGTCTGATGAACGGTGATCATGCATTCGATGATTCTTTGGGTAAGCTCACGATCGGATGAGAAATGATCCATAGATTTATCCCCTTATCCCCTCCTGTCTCCACATCCCCTTGCTTTTAAACAGCACGCCTCACCTCTCACAGACCGCGCTAGAGAAGTACTCCGCCTTTGAGCTCCATGCGCTTGGGGAAGCGGCTCGCGAGCGCGTCACTGTGGGTGACGACGACGAGGATGCGCTCGGATCGGGCTTCGAGGTCGAGAAGCAGGGATGCGACGGGCTCGGCGGTCTCGGAATCCAGGTTGCCCGTCGGCTCGTCACAGAGGAGAAGCGCGGGATCGAGGATGAGAGCCCGTGCAATCGCGACACGTTGCTTCTCGCCGCCTGAGAGCTCCGCGGGGCGATGCGTTAGACGGTCCTTCAGGCCGACCTGATCGAGAAGGGCCTCCGCGCGCTCGCGATGGGCGCCAGGTGGGGCAACCAGGGTCGGCGCCAAGACGTTCTCGAGCACGTTGCATTGTGGAAGCAGGCAGTGGTCTTGAAAGACGAAGCCGATTTTCTCGTTGCGGAAAGCTGCGACTGCCTTGTCGTTCAGCGCGAAGGGGTTCTTGCCATCGAGCTCGACGACGCCCGAGCTCGGCTTGTCGAGTCCGCCGAGCACGAAGAGCAGCGTGCTCTTCCCTCCGCCCGATGGGCCCATGATGGAGAGCGCGTCGCCGCGCTCGAGGGTGAGCGAGATCCCCTTGAGGACCGCGAGAGGTCCTGAAGGTGTTGGAAAGTTCTTGACGAGCTCTCGTGCTTCGAGCAAAACGACCCTTTCCGGCCCTCACCTATCAAGAGGCCCTTTCAGGCCTCCTGATAGGCTCGCGCACGAAACAAGAAATCGATGATATTACCCTCGTGAGGCTGTAGCCAATTGAGACGGATCGTCGGGACGGGACCGACGTTGAGCCGGTCGATGTGGATGGCGTCTCGGAGCTTGCTCCGGAAATCCTCGTCCGATGTAATGGCGCTACCTACCAACGTACTACCAATCGTGGCGATCATCTTTTCCTGCGGGCAGTTCACGACGGAGACGAAGGGGAACATATATTCCTGATTCGCGAGCCAGTTATCGGGAGACTCACAATGGATGACCGTCGGCCTGAGATAATCGCACCGCTCGCGCGGGACGAGTCGCGCTTCGTCCTCTCCTCGATACTTTCGGGTGACGTCCTCGCTCCCCGCCTCTTCGAGATGCTGGTCGATCTCGTTCGAGATGGCTTCCGCGACACCGGGCACGGTAAAGGCCGCGAGCGCGCTTTCTGGGTCTTCCGGGGAAAGGGGCGCCACCGGCCCCAAACGCTCCGCGATGGCTTTCGCTATCTCCTTCGTGTGGCGTGACGCCCAAATGCCGGAGCAGCTGATACAGCTCCGCCCGCTATTTACCAGTACACTGTCCACCATGACGTCGAGATAACTCTCCCAGTCGTCCACGACGTCGTCGCCGAGCAAGATCTTGCTGAAGCCCGGGCCGTGCACTTGAACGCGCGGATCGCCTTTGTAGCGCTCGACCGTCGCCTGGCCGCCAAAGATCATGCTTCTGTTGCAACTTTTGAGCACCGCCGCGCCGATATCCCCGAGGCCCGGATAGATGGAAATCGTCTCTCGAGGCACGCCCGCCTGGAAGAACGCTTCAGCCATCCGATAGGGCGTCCACGGCTCCTGCGGCCCGGGCTTGAAGACGAGACCAATTTGGAGCGGTATGACCGGCATCCACAGCGTGTGCACGCCCGGTGAGTTGGAGGGCAACACCAAGCCGAGCACGGGTGATTGCGCCTGATAGCTCAACGTTACGCCGCGCTCTTCGACGCCGTAGCCGGCGCTGAGAATCGAAAGGTCCAAGCCGCGCGTGAGCGCGTCGAGCACCTCGTCCATGCGGGTCAGCACGAAATGGTTTTTCTCCATGTTCGCGCGGCACATGTGCTCGGGAAGCCCGGTCGTCGCGGACTGGTACTTCACAAAATCATCGGGCCCCTGTGTGCCGTTTCCGAGCGGGAGCTCCTCTTTCATATAGAGATCCGCGGCCTTTTTTACCATCGCGACGAGATCCCGTGGCGGGATCTCTCGCAACACGTCGCGTGCCCTTTGTGCTTTACGCATGTCGCGCTCGATGAGTCCGCCTCCCGCGAGGCTCACGGTCGCGAGCTCTTCACCCGTGTCGAAATGGACAACGGTGTCTTTTTCCAAGCTGTCGTAGGGCTTTCCCCAACGAAGAACGGGAATGTCAATCATGAGACCTGCGCGAGTGCTAGTACACGCCGACCGTCGTGGTCGACGCAAGCTTCTGGAATGGCCGGACGCCGCTGACGCCGTCCCACGGATAAGTTTCGTAGGGCTCTTCTCGCTCGCCCTCGTCGCGCTCGAGAAAGCCGGGCACTAAGAACTCTTTGGTCAAGGTCGTGAGACGAACGCGACCGGACTCTCCATAGCCGACCACGGTGCGCCCGTCATCGGGATCGACGACTTCGATAACCGCCCGCGGTTGCGGCGCGTAATAAGTAATCTTGTAGCCGTCATGCGGCCCGACTGGCTTCGAAGCGGCAAGACCCATCAAGGTATTTCCATAGGTCGGCGTGATGTAGACGCCGTCGAGAAGCTCTTCGACCGCAAAGCGCGTCCATTGCGGGGTGAATTCGGTCCCACCGGAAAAGATCCCCGTAAAACCCGCTTCCTTGACACTCGAGCCTTCGTCCTCGAGCCTCAGCGCAAAAGCCTCGAGGAGTTTGGGAGTCGTGAACAACACCTTCAAGTCGTGCCCGGCACTCAAGAGCGTCATGGCTTGATCGATCACATGGCTCTTATAGGCCTCGAGATGCTCCGTCCAACCTTTGTTGATGAGTTTTACCACCCAACGAGGATCCAAGTCGAGTCCGAAACAGATGCCGCCGCGGTACTGCGCGAGATGCTCTACGGCGAGTCGCAAGCGGCGCGGCCCGGACGGCCCGAGCATGAGCCAATTCGCGCCCTTCGGGAAATGCTCTTCGGGAAGGGTCTCGCTGAAAAGCTCGTAGTCGATCCGGAAGTCGTCGATCGCCACGCGGCTCTTGGGAATGCCCGTCGTGCCCCCGGTCTCGAAGACGTAGATCGGACGATCCTGATACGCCTTTGGCACCCAGCGCCTTACCGGGCCTCCCCGGAGCCACTCGTCCTCGAAAATCGGGAATCGCTGTAAATCCTGGAACGTATGGATGTCTTTGCGCGGGTCGAAGTCGAGCTTCTCCCGGAAGTCGAGCCAGAAGGGTGTTCCTGTCTCGGGATCAAAATGCCATTCCACAATCTCACGCACGTGCGCGTCGAGCGCTTCTTTCGCGCGCGCAATCTTCTCTTCGATTTCGGTGCTCAAGTTACTCAAACCGTGACTGCTCCCGTCTCCACTTGCTGTTTTTCAGAAACCGGCTTCCGTCCACCGAGTTTCTCGAAAACGGCGACTGATTGTCGCGCCATGTCCGAAACAGAGTAATGACGCCGTACGCCTTCGAAGCCCCGTCGCCCGAGCTCCCGGCGCTCGGACGCGTCGAGACACAAGCGCGCCAAGGTTTCCGCAAGCGCAGCGGGGTCGTTTGCGTCGACGATCAAACCGCCGCCTGTTTTTTCCACGATCTCGGCGAAAGCGCCCCTGCGCGGCTGGACTACCGGTGTCCCCGCCGCCATCGCTTCGAGGAGAAAGATCCCTTTCGGCTCTTCGTAATCGGTTGGCACCGAAACCACGGCCAGCGAGCGCAAGAACTCGATCTTCTCTCGCCGATCGAGCACGCCGTGATAGTGGAACTCGTCTCCGAGCCCGTAACGCCGCATGTCGCTTTCGGCTTTGGCCAGATAGTCGCGGTGCTCGCGTCCGAGATAGCCTGCGACCTCGAGCCGCGTCGCGGGCAGGTCGTTACGCTCGCGCAACAACCGATAGGCCTCCACGAGATTGTGAAGCCCTTTCTCGGGTGCTATGCGCGCGAAGTAGCCGATCTTGAGTGGGCCCTCGCTTGGTTCTCCGGGCTGATAGCCGTCGAAGTTGATACCGAGCGGTACCATGGTCATCTTCTCTGGCGGGATCGCGAGAAGCTTGCCCATGAAATCCGCGTAGTAGTCGCTCACCGCAATGAACGCGTCGACGTGCTCGACCTGTTCTCGGATGAGCTCGAGGGCCTCCGCTCGGTGGGAGGCCGGAAGACCGTCGAGAAACAAGTCCTCCCCTTGCAGCGTACACACAACGGGTACTTTGAGCGCTCGTGCGAGCGGGAGCGCAAGACCGATCATGAGCGAATTGGGCAGGACGATGACATCCGGCGTTGGCTGCGCTTTTAGCCAGTCAGTCAGCTTGCGGACTTCCTTTTTCTGAAAGCCGTGCTCCCCCTTCAACGTCGAGACGGTGAGCTCGGCGAGCTTCGCGGGGTCCGTCGAGACCGAGATCTTGCTCAAGACCTGCATGACCCATTTCGAGTCGAAGAGACGATCGATGAACTTGGGTGTGCGGCGAAACAAAGGAACCGTCTGCTGAAGATAAACGTTGACGCCGCCGTAGAGAACGCGCTTCTCGCTCACGTTGGGCTCGTCGGTGCGCGTTGGCGTATAGATCGGCACCAAAGTTACGTCGTGCCCTTGGCGACGAAGCTCGGTTGCGAGAGCGTTGTCACGAAGACAACTACCGCAATACATGTTCGCCGCGCCGGCGGTGATAGCCAGAATTTTCAAAAGAGCTTCCCTAGCGCCTCCAAACTAGCATCTTATTGCGTCGGAACGATCCTCGCAACTTACTCTTGCGCTTGACAATGGCTCGAAACGGCCCGAGGCTGAGGCAAATGCGTGGTCGCTATGGAGCCGTCACCGTTCTAGTTCTCGCTTGGGCCGCGCCCGCCTGGGCCCAGCGAAGCGAAAAAGCGGCGAACAAGCCGAGCCGATCAGATCGTCTTCGACTTCTCCTTCGACTACGACCCGGAAGAGCTCCGCGAGCACATCATGAACAAATTGCGGTGGAAACGCATATGGGGCCCTATCGGCATTGCCGGGTATCACATCCCGCCAGCCGCGGAGACGGGTCCCTACCTCGGCCCGCCCATGCAGTTTTGGAGCAACGGCTGGGGGACCAGCCTTTGGCGTGACACCGTGACCGGCTGGCCCCTCCAATAATCAATCGTTGGCCGTTAACTATTCGTCCGTCCAGCTTCCCTCGAAAAGCGGCTCGAGCGGCAAGGACTCGGCGCCGTTCTCGGTACAAACAGCATATTTCGAGCGCTCGGTCGCGTACATCGAAACGCCCGCGACATCGCCGTTCTTGTTGGCCACGTAGAAGGTCAGCCCGAAGCTAGGAAGGCCACGGCTGTTGAGAAGTCTTTTTTCGACCGTGTTCGCTTGAACCCGCTTCAAGGCAGCCATGCCAGCATCTTTCGGAGATGCACCGCGGCGCATCTCTTCGACGACGAAGAAGGAGCAAAGCCCGTAGAGATTCGCTTCACCCCGCCCCGTCGAGCCCGCGGCGCCGACTTCGTTGTCGACATAGAGGCCCGCTCCGAGAATGGGTGAATCGCCGACGCGTCCCGGGATCTTCCACGAGAGCCCGCTCGTCGTCGTGACGCCGCAAACGTCTCCGTTCGGCCCGACGCCGTTGCAGTTGATGGTGCCCCAGAAGTGATCTTCATCGATGAGCCCTTCGCGCACCATCGAAATACCCGCCTCCAGGCCGGCTTCGGCGCGCTTTTTTGGGTCGAGATAGTGGCTCGGGTCGATGCGACGCTTCCACTCTAGCCAGCGCTCGCGAGAATGTTCCGTGTTCAAATCGTCCTCGATCGTAAAGCCCATATTGCGCGCAAAGCTCTGGGCGCCGTCGCCGACGAGGAGGTGATGATCGGTGTGCTCCATCACCGCATGAGCCACCGCCGCGGGCGTTCGCACGCCCTCGATCGCGGCGACGCAGCCCGCGCGCTTCTTCGGACCGTGCATGCAACACGAGTCGAGCTGCACGACCCCGTCCGCGTTCGGCAGACCGCCATAACCAACGCCAGCCTCCGTCGGGTCGAGCTCCACGATCTCGACGCCCGCGATGAGGCTCTCGAGAACGTCTTTACCGCTCGTCATCATACGAAATGCGCGCTCGACGCAAGTCTCGTCGCCGCCGTTCTTGTACCTATTGCCGTTGCCCGAGGCGATCACGACCGGCTTGACACTTTGCGGCGTGATCATGGTCGGCGCGGCTGCAACCGTTTGCGAGGCCGCGGCCAACCCAGCGGCAGCCGCCCCGGATTTGACGAACTCCCGTCGACTCAGTTTCTTGCTCATGGTGATTGCTTCCCTCCTCATCACTTCTTAGCCTTAGTGCAGCATCATACAGCAAATTAGATGAACACTTCGACCGTACCCTGCGCCCGGAGCGTCTCGACTTCCGTCTCGAGTCGTTTTTGCAGGTTCAACTTCTTCAAGAACTCTTCAATCCGCGCCTGCACGTCTTCGTACGGGATCAGCCCGCCGCCGCGGCGCTCGAGGAGCTTGAGAATGTGGAAGCCGAACTGCGTTTCGACGACATCGCTCATTTCTCCTATCTCGAGAGCCATGGCGGCCGCTTCAAACGGAGGCACCGTTTCGCCTTTGGACATCCACGGCAGCTCGCCGCCATTGTCCTTGGAGCCCGGGTCGCCTGAGTTTCGCCGCGCGAGGTCACCGAAATCCTGTCCGACCTCGATCATGCTCCACAGTGCGGTAGTCTTTTTGTATGCGGCTTCTTTGACTCCGGGGGGCGCGTCCGCGGGCACTTGGATGAGAATATGCGCGACGCGAAACTCGGACGACTTCTGCATCGCTTCCGGGTTGCCGTCATAATATGTGCGTTTTTCCTCTTCGGAAACCGTAACCTGCGGGACGAGGTCGCGCTCCACCATCCGCTGAATGCCGATCTCTTTCTTGAGATCCAGCTTAACCTGTTCACGCGAGATGCCTTGTTTCGCCAACGCCTCCGCGAAGGCCACCAGGCCACCGAAACTCTGGCTCTGGTTCTCGAACTCGCTCTCGATCTCCGCCTCGGTCGGAGCGAGGTTCTTTGCTTCGACGGCTTGGTAGAGAAGCTCGTCGCCGATCAAATCATCGAGGACGCGCCGATAGAAATCGGGAGGCACCTCGGACGGCGGAATCTGCGCTTTGAGCGCTTCCGCTCGTCGAAGAAGCTCGGTTTTCGAAATCTCGAGACCGTTCACCTTAGCCACGATCTCGGGGAGACTGTTCGGGTTCGGAGCCTGTTGGGAGAGCGCGTTGGCGCACGAGGCGCTAAACACGAGTGCTCGGACGAGCCACCGGCATTTCATTTGTTGTCCTCCTGCGGTAGACGCATCCAACTATCTTAAGCCTTGGCCCGGTCGAAGCCAAAAGCGCACCTGATGCCAGGATGTTGTTAGACTCCGAAGCCGTCGATGTTTTGGTCCCGAGTCTTCCTACCCTTCGCCCTCGGCTACTTCGTCTCCCAGTTGTTTCGCTCGGTGAACGCGGTGGTCTCGGCGGACCTCATCGCTGAGCTCGCCATCGATGCATGGACGGTCGGTTTTCTTACGAGCGTGTATTTTCTCGCCTTCGCAAGCGTTCAGCTCCCGGTCGGGGTGGCTCTCGATCGCTACGGGCCCCGCCGAACGGAGGCCGCTCTTCTGCTATTCGCGGCCTTTGGCGCCCTCGTGTTCGGAGCCGCTGAGACGCCGAACGGCCTCGCACTCGGCCGCGCGCTCATCGGTCTCGGCGTCTCGGCCTGCTTGATGGCTTCGTTCCACGCTTTCATCCTTTGGGCTCCTCCGGCGCGCCTGCCTTTCATGAACGGCTCGGTGATGGCGGTGGGCGCCGCTGGGGCGCTCACGGCCACGGTCCCGGTGGAGTGGGCGATCGGCACCATCGGTTGGCGGGCGCTTTTTAGCTGGCTATCGGTGGCGACCGTCCTATGCGCCGCAGTTTTGTTCTTCGTGGTGACCGACAATAAGAGCGCACATCCGAAGGAGAGTCTCGGAGCGGTCACGCGCGGCCTGGCCGATGTCTTTCGCAGCCGTGTCTTTTGGAGCATTGCTCCGTTCTCGATCATGCATCAGGGCGCCTATCTCTCGATCCAAAGCCTTTGGGCTGGTCCATGGCTTGCGACGGTCGCCGGACTTCCGCGGGATGAAGTGGCCACTCATCTCCTGATGCTCGCCTCTGCGATGGGCGTCGGCTTCATCAGCTTGGGGTTTCTTGCGGAGCGGCTCGGCCGGCTCGGCGTCCCCACGGTGGCCGTCTGGATCGGCTCGTCCATTGCGTTTCAGTGCGCCCAGCTCGGCCTCGTTCTGGAGTGGACGCGTTACGCGCGCGGCCTGTGGTCCGCGTTCGGCTTGTTCGGGGCAGCCGGCATGTTGAGCTATGTGATCTTGACGCGCACGTTTCCGGTCGCGATGGCGGGCCGCGTCAATACCGGGCTCAACGTCTTCGTCTTCATCGGAGCTTTCGCGCTCCAAGCGGGCATCGGCGCCATCGTTCAACGCTACTCCGAGCCTGGCGCGCCGTTCTCGCCGGAAGGCTTTCAGATGGCGTTTGGAACAACGCTAGCACTGCAGACGCTCGCTCTCGTCTGGCTTCTCGCGAGGGCACCGTGGCGTCAAGGCACGCGGGACCACTGATTGTGGACCATCACTTCGAGCGGGCCATCCCCTTCTGAGACTTCGAACATATTCATTTCAAACGTGACGTACGAGGATTCTGTTTCAATTCAGCCCTCCCCGATTGGCCCTCGCCGATATAAATGGCTATCGCTCCGACGCGGCCGCATCGAGCTCCTGACGGACCATACTCGTCAGTTCCGTCGGCTTGAACGGCTTTCGTAAGAACGGGGCCGCAGGGTCGATGGAACCTTCTTCCGCAAGGGAGTCGAACGGGTAGCCTGAGACGTAGAGCACCTTGGCGTGCGGGCACACCGTCTTCAACCTGGCCACAAATTCCCGTCCGCCCATTTCCGGCATCACGACATCCGTAACGACCATTTGAATAGGACCCTCCTGTTGCTCGATTCTCTCCAGCGCTTCCTGGCCATTTCGGGCTTGCAACACGGTGTATCCCTTGGCAGTCAGGATTCTTGTCATGAGTTCTCGCACCGGATCTTGATCTTCGACAATCAAGATAGTCTCGTTTCCAACCGTTGATCTCTCATGGGTCACCGATGGACCGGTCGCTTCAATCTCTTCCTTGGCTCTCGGAAGGTAGACCGTGAACGCCGACCCGACGTCTGGCTCACTCGAAACGACGCTGATGAGAGGCAATCACGAGCGTGGCCGGCCGACGCAACAGCCTAGTTTCACAAACTTTCACAATTTAAGGTGAAATGTGTCGAAACCGGTTAAGCGCTGGTCCAAAACGGCGGCGATCAGTCTGGTCCACTTTCGAATCGGTAGGTGCAATCAGTGGGAGAGAAGGAGTTCGACCAAGTAGCGCGCCTGCGACGAGGTCGTGAGTATTTCTGCCACGGCCCGGTCTCACCGATCGTTCCCGCAACACCGTCGCACGCTGGCTCGAGCGGGCCTCGGGAGCGGCTGAGCTATTCCACCCGCGCATGCTCCGGCTACGGGACTTCGAGATTGTTGAGCTTCAGGCCCTCTGTGCCGCCAAGCCTTCGGATTTACGCGGAATCAATCCATATTTGGATAGGTTTTTAGCCTGAGAGCGTCACCGGTTGGCGTCGCGAGCCCCAGCGCCCCGGTTGCTCGGCGAAAACACCGGGACAGGTTGCGCCGCAAGAACGACACCGCCCGGCCTCCGAGAGATTCCAATCCGACAGCTCGTACCAGTCGCGCCCGATGAGGATTTCTCCGCACGCCTGACAATAGGTGCTCCCCCCGGCTTTGTCGTGAACGTTGCCGGTATACGGGAAGCGAACACCGTTTCGGATAGCGATCGACCGTGCCCGGCTCAAAGTCTCCGGGGGCGTGCTCGGCTTGTCGAGCATCTTCCAGTCGGGGTGAAACGCAGTGAAATGCATCGGGACATCTGGACCCAAATTCTCGACGACCCACCCCGTCATCTCGTCTAGCTCACCGTCCGAGTCGTTCTCTCCTGGAATGAGTAGCGTGGTGAGCTCGAGCCAGACATCCGTCTCCCGAGCAACGTAGCAGAGCGTGTCGAGAACGGGCGCGAGCGCGCCCGCACAGATTTTCTTGTAGAACGACTCGGTGAACGCTTTCAGGTCCACGTTCGCAGCGTCGAGATGCGCATAGAGCTCTTCGCGAGGCTTCTCGGTGATGTAGCCGGCCGTCACCGCGACGGCTTTGACGTCGCGCGCTCGACAAGCATCAGCGACATCGACGGCATATTCGAGAAAGATGGTCGGGTCGTTGTAAGTAAAGGCCACGCTCCGGCACCCGTTCTCCGCCGCCGCGCGCGCAATCCCGTCGGGAGAGGCTTGATCGGACAGCCGGCTGACTTCGCGCGACTTGCTGATATCCCAGTTCTGGCAAAACTGACATGAAAGGTTGCACCCCGCGGTCCCGAACGAGAGCACCGCGCTTCCCGGGTAGAAATGATTCAGAGGTTTTTTCTCGATGGGGTCGATGCAGAATCCGCTGGAGCGGCCGTAGCTCGTCAGCACAATGGCGTCGTCCTCGCGCGCGCGCACGAAGCACAAGCCAGTCTGGCCTTCGTTGAGCTTGCAAAAACGTGGACAGAGATCACATTGGACGCGGCCGTCCGCAAGCGCGTGCCAGTACTTCGTAGCAACCGCCTCCAATGCCATAGCCGATTATCCTGCACCGGCGCGAGATCCGCCAGTGCTTCACACGCGGTACACGCGGTACTATGGGGTATGGCACCACCAATCGGCAAGGAAGAACGCCAGGGACTCATCCGCGGTTTTCTGTCCCGGCTGAGGTTTCCGCAGCTCTTCCTCGTTCTCGCCGCTCTCTTCGCCGTCGACATGATCACCCCCGACCCGATTCTGTTGCTCGACGAAGCGATTCTCGGCGTCCTCGCGGTCATGTTCGGCCTTTGGCGCAATCGCAGTGAGGATGACGAAGAGGACCAACCGCCGATGAAGAACATTACGCCCGAGAAAGAGCGCGAGTTGCGGTAGGATCAGCCGTCATGGCGACGGCCTCGGCGATCTCGGTCGCGAATATCGAGCACGCACTCTCGGTGATTGACCCAGTCTTTTTGGACTCGCCGCAGTTCGAAAGCGACGCCCTCAGCGAGCAGCTCGGCATGAACATCGTGCTGAAGATAGAATGCGTCAACCCCATTCGCTCGTTCAAAGGTCGGGGCGCTGAATATTTCACGCACCTTAATAAAGATGTTGCGGCGCGCCCTTGGATTTGCGCGTCTGCTGGAAACTTCGGCCAAGGCCTGGCCTATGCAGCGCGAAAGTACGACATTCCCATCATTGTCTATGCGGCAGAGACGGCCAACCCATTCAAGATAGAGAAGATGCGTGCCTTGGGCGCTGACGTTCGCCTCGTGGGGCATGATTTCGACGCCTCGAAAGAGGCCTGCCGCGTCTACGCCGAAGCCGAACGTTTGACGTTTGTCGAGGACGGCCGGGACGCCGCTATCACCGAAGGCGCCGGCACGATCGCTGCTGAGCTCGGCGCAGGGCGCGGGCGTTTCGACGCGGTGCTCGTCCCACTTGGGAACGGCGCGCTCGTGAACGGCATCGGGAGCTGGGTGAAAGAGTACATGCCGGCAACGCGTGTCGTGGCTGTCGGCGCCGACCAGGCGCCGGCGATGGAGCGTTCCTTCCGCGAGCGCCGTGTCGTTGTCACGACCGAGCCGGTTGAAACGATAGCGGACGGCGTGGCGACACGCGTCCCGGTGCCGGAAGCGGTCGAGGCGATGTTGGACGTCACCGATGATGTGCTGCTCGTTCCGGAAGAGGACATCATCAAAGCGATGGCGCTCATCGAGCGTGAGCTCGGATTGAAGGTCGAAGGCGCGGGCGCCGTGACGCTTGCCGCGGCGCGCCGGTTTCGGGACAGCTTCCGCGGCCAGCGCCTTGCGCTCGTGGTCTCCGGCAGCAACGTCGTTTAGGGGATAGTGGTGGGGAACAACCTGACATTGACGGCTGCTGACGGTCACACGCTTGGCGCCTATCGCGCCGACCCGACGGAGTCTCCCAAAGGCGGCGTCGTCGTGCTCCAGGAGATCTTCGGTGTCAACGGCCATATCCGCGACGTCTGTGATCGTTTTGCGCGAGAAGGCTATGCCGCGATCGCCCCGGCGCTCTACGATCGCAGCTCGCTTCTGAACGCGGAGCTCGACTATAGCGGAGACGACGTGGCCCGGGGCCGCGCGCTTCGTGAAGAGTTCTCTTGGGACGACACGATCAAAGATGTCGCCGCCGCCGCGGAGGTGTTGAAAGAGGCCGGCCTCAGAGTCGGCACCGTCGGCTATTGCTGGGGCGGAACGATAGCCTATCTCTCTGCCACGCGGCTCGACATCGCCGCGGCGGTCGTCTACTACGGTGGGCAGATCATGCCGTATATCGACGAGAAGGAACGCTGCCCTCTACTCATGCACTTCGGCGAGACGGATCACTCGATCCCGCTGAGTGATGTCGAGGCGATCCGGAAGGCGCAC
>SMYC01000132.1 GCA_004356105.1 Acidobacteriota bacterium
CCATTTGGTCCCCGTTGCGATAGAAAATCTCGTTCTCGTTCGGAGACCACATAGGGTAGCCTCCGCCGCCCGTCGACACCTGCCACTCCCCGGCGTCCAAGTCGGGGTAAGGACGGAGTGTTCTCGTAATGCTCAAGATTGTCAGCCGCCATTCTCATCGCGAGCCGCTTGCTCATGGTTGTCCGCAGAGGTTCTGTCGAACGTTCGCTCTCCTTCTTCCACGATGATCGTACGAAAAGCACGTCATGTTACAATAGCCAAGCAGGGAGGAACGGATGGTGTTCAAGGTCTTGCTCCAATGGGATAGCGAAGAAAACGCTTGGACGGCTACCGTTCCAGAACTGAACGACATCTGCACCTTCGGCGCCGACGAGGAAGAGGCCCTGGCGATGGCCAAGGACATGATCGTTGGCTACTTAGAGGCTTCGGCCAAGGTTGGCAGTGAGCCGACCACGCCTGTGCGTCTTCCTCGTGTAGTCGAGGTAACTATTTGAGCCGACTTCCTGCCGTCTCCGGCAAGGATGTCTTTCGCGCACTCAACAGAAATGGCTACGACGAAGTCCGCACTGCCGCCGGCTCTCATAGGTTCTTGAAACACGCGACACGCGGCGGGCTGGTTACGGTGCCAACACCACGAAGGACCTGCCCAAGAAGACGTTGGGATCTATTCTGAAGCAGGCCGGCCTGTTAGCCGACGAGCTCGCGGAGATGCTCTAGAAGTCCGCGTGGCCACGTCGCATGCCGATGTCGTTCCTGTGCCTCGTCAGTCGCCGTCGTCACTCTCGCCGCCGGAGCGATCTGGGCGATGTGCCGGCGTTGCGCGCAGCTCCAACTCAACTCCACGGCGCTCGTTAGCGAAGTGCTCTGAGCTCCTCGAACCAATTGAGGACGACGTGAATCTCGTTGGGATCAAACTCTTCGCCCGAGGCCTCCTCCTTGATCATCAGGAATCGCTGGCCAGCGGCTTTTTTGAAAGAATTTCAATTCTCGGTTCATACATGCGTCTACATCAGCGGCTTTGGGTTCTGATACTCGTTTGTGGCAGTCCGTTGGCGGCGCAACCACGATCGTCCACCAGCAGCTGAGCTGCGTGTCGCGCGAAAGCTTCACGCAGTACCCACGCTGTTCCATTGGCAACAACTTCAACCGGCCTGTGCGGCTTACCGTTTCAGACGCGATGGGCCGCAGCGATGACGTTCAGCAGAGCATCACCGTTCAGCCCAGCACGTCATTCCGGAGGCCATCGGCGAATGCCGCTTTGCGATTCGCGAGCCGCATTCTGACGCAAGAGCCCGTTGCAGGTTGGGCCTCTTTGAACGGCGAACCGTTGGGACCTACGACGAGCGCCGAATCGACGCAATACCACGCGCGTTGGACTGTGCTCGAGGCTGACGTCGAAGTGACGCTTTCGTCGCGCGCCCCGGAAGGCACGAAGATACGTTTTCTAAAGTTCTACCGTTGCTTCAACCGCTTCGCCATGAAATGTTTCTTCCATGAAGCGCTGATGTACTTCCGTTACCTCGTTGGGGTGTGCATCATCGACAACACGAACCTGGCCCGTCTTCGCGGTACGGGGAAAAATGCCGTCATGGTTCCGGAGAGGGAGGAGTTCGCAAGCCGATACGGCTTCCGGTTCGTGTGCCACGAGGTGAATCACAGCAACAGAAAAGCCGGCAATGAGAGGAGTTTTTTCACCACACTGCCTCGCGTTGTCAACTCCCCGTTGATCTCCCACGTCATAACGCTCCACATCACAGGCCTGAACCAAGTGAACTCCACCGACTCGGACAACACGATGTGTTGTGAATGAATGGCGGTGTTTATCTGAGAAAAAGTGGCCTAGTTTATCTGAGCGTCATAGCCTTAGTGGTCCGCCGACAGCTTGGTGAGATGGCGCCGTACGAAACGGTAGTGCGTGCGGCCGAGTGGTAGAGCTGTTCCGTCCCGGAGGACGAGCTCGTAGTCGCCCGTAGCTTTCGTTCGTAGCTCCTGCACGCGGTCGAGGCGGACGATCGTCGAGCGATGCACCCGCTGAAAGCGATCGGGGTCCAGCCGCGATTCGAGCGAGCTCATCGTTTTTCGCAGCAAATGTACTTTCGCACCAGCGTGCAGAGCGACGTAGTTGCCGGCGGCCTCGAACCAATCCACCTCGTCTGCGCGAACAAAGACGACGCGTCCTCGCGACTTCACCATGAACCGCTCGCTATACGTCCTTCGTGCAGCAGTATCCGAAACGAGCGCCGAGAGTTTTTGATTGAGAGCATTGGCGCGGTCGCTGGCCAATTGGGCCCGGGCTCGCGCGAGGGTTTTCTCGAAGCGTTCCCGGTCGAAGGGCTTGAGCAAGTAGTCGAGGGCGTGGACGTCGAATGCGCGAAGAGCGTAGCGGTCGTGGGCGGTGACGAAAACAACGGCGGGAATGGACACGCGGCCTTCCTGGCTGAGCTCGTCGAGCGCGGCGAGCACGTCGAAGCCATCCATCTCGGGCATCTGGACGTCGAGGAACAGCAGATCGAAGTCTTGGTCCACGAGCTTCCGCACCGCGGAGACGCCGTCAGAAGCCTCTCCCAGGATTTCGATGTCCGGCTCGCCCGCGAGGAGAGCTCGGATGCGCTCCCGAGCGAGAGGCTCGTCGTCGACGATGAGCGTTCGCACCCGGCTCGCCCCCGTCATCGCTCCTCCACCGGTAGCTCTAGCACCACGATGGCGCCGCCAGTGGCAGCGTTCGTGGCCCGGAGCTCGTGATCGGCGCCGTAGAGATGCTCGAGCCGCGCCTTTGTGTTGGCGAGGCCGATGCCGGTCTTGGACGAGAAAGGGTCGCCTCCCGGAAACCCGGGCCCATCGTCCTCGATGCGAACGGTGAGCCGGCCGTTCGACCGTGCTGTGTGGATGGAAACGCGACCACCCTTTGCGCGCGGCGCGATGGCGTGGCGAATGGCGTTCTCGACGAGCGGTTGAAGCACAAGGCTCGGCACGTCGAGATCGAGCGTGTCCGGTGCGACATCCAGCTCGACCGAAAGCCTTTCGCCAAGTCGCATTTTCTCGATTTCCAGATACAGGCTCAGGAAGTCGAGCTCCTCTCTGAGCGGTGTTTTCTGCTCGCCGAGATGCTCGAGAGAATGACGCAGCAAATCGCCAAGACGGGAGAGCATCCGGTCCGCGGCCTCGACGTCTCGATGCATGAGGGTCGAGATCCCGTGGAGGGTGTTGAACAGAAAATGCGGGTGGAGCTCGCTCTTGAGCACGTTGAGCTGCGCTTGCGCGAGCTTCGCTTCAAGTTGCGTCGCCTCGAGCTCGCGATCCCGGTACTTCCGGTAGTAGAGGATGGCTTGTGAGACCGCAATGATGGCCCAGAACGTCACGAGGTTCGTGTGGAGCTTGTACGCGAGCGTCGAGGGGTAGCCGCCGACGAGAGGTTGCACGAAGCCATCCAACACGATCTTTGCCGTCGAGATTATGAGGCCAGCGGCAATTTGGATCGGCAGATTCCGCCTCCAAACCTTCGGCCCGAGCGAGAATCGGCGGGAAAGCGACAACACCGCGGGTGCGAGGAGCCCCCAGCTATACCACTCGGCGAGAGAAAGTTTCAGTGGAAGGATCCAGTCGACTTCGTCCTGCGAAAGGCTATAGATGAGGATGGACCGGCTCGCGAAGAACAGTCCGAGAACAGTCCATATGCCAACGAAGGCGACAACTCTCTGAGCACGCGACATGGCTCCCGTACCATAGCCCGAAGGCGGCAGATGACGAAAGCCCGAAAAGCCGGTGCAATGGAATCGCGTCCGTGTTAGCAAAGATGTTTCGTATCGCCGTTCGCCCATAGAAGCTAAGTAACTTCTGTGCGCTAACCGATGCCCAAAGGGAAGGCGCGCTCGATTCGATGGGCGATGAGAGACCTAGATCAGATCGTCGTTCACATCGCGCACGACAATCCGCAGGCCGCACGCAAATGGATCAGCAAACTGAAGAAGACGGCGGAGCATGCTGCCCGGATGCCGCTCGCTAGTGTTTCTGCGAAGCTACCGGATCGTCTGTAGCGTGCGGGACGATCACATCTTCGTGTTCACCGTCTTCGGTTGTGGCAAGCTCCTGTCTGAAGACGCCGTGCCCGAGGGACAGCGCTCGTACGAACGGGAGCGACCAGATGTAATGTCGATCATCGACGAGCATTCCGGCGATCTCGCCCCGATCGTCGCGTGTAAAGGTGAAGTTGACTGGAGTGGCTCGGAATCGGTCTCTTCCAATCGGTAGCAGCTCGTTGACGAAGTAGTTCCGGTGCGGATTCTCGTGGCGCATGTATAGCGACTGAGCGTCCAGCACAAGTTGATAAGTCACGCCCAGCTCATCGCTCGTATAGCGGCCGAGGTACTCCTCGATCTCGCTTGGAGTCAGCGTCACCGGTTCGAGGGCCTCGAGCGTGATTTCGTCTCCGCCACTCCGCACCAGGTAATGATCGAGTCCCATGCGTTCGATCCGCAGAATCGAACGACCATCGCTAGCTCGCTCTTCGAACTTGAATCGAAGAACGTAGGGTGTGTTCACAAAGTGGAACTCATGCGTGCCGACAGGGCGAAGAACGAAACGCGAGTCGTCGTCTTCGGCAACGAGCGACTCGTCCTCTAGCCTCACGCGCCAGACCTGTCGCGCAGCGCTGTCCTCGTAGAATCCCACTCTGCTTTCGAGCGCGTGCACCGGCAAGTCGATGAGCCGCTCGGGATTCCAGTCCATGTGACGCTTCGGTTCCGTGAACGCATCCTGCAAGTAGATATCGGCCACCTCCCTGGCCAAATGCCATGGCCGGATGTCGTTGAGGTTGCACAGGCAGATGAACGGTCCCATTCAGAAAAGAGCCGATCGACGCGATCCGATTGGGAATCGGTTGGTGGCGGAGCAGCGTCGGCAAAGCACGAAACAAGCAGCAGCAGGTGGACGACAAATAGAATCGAAGCTTTCATTTGGCGGCACTATCTCACGAACGGTTGGAAAACCGTCAGCGGTTGGCGACATGAAGTTTCATGTCTCTCGAGTTGCCTCCGAGAGCTGGCGAAGCATTTCCCGCGCTTGCTTGGCCATGGCCCGCTCGCGGCGCTTCACGTATTTCGGAGCAAACTCGAACTCCTGGAGCGCGGTGGCGAGCTGGGCCTGCGCTTCATCGCGATTCTCATCGAGACCGAGATAGTAGGCGTAGGCCATGCGGTGTTGCAGGCGGGGGCTCCTTCTGACGAGCCGAGACAACACCTCGATGGCCTCCTTCCGACGTTCCAGTTTCCAGAGAGCGTTAGCCAGGTTGGCCCAGCCGTCATAGTCGTTATGCGAAGGCTCGCTATCGACCAGTTGGCGCAGTGGTTCGATGGCCCCCTCCTCGTCGCCGAGGCCGACCCTGGAAACGCCCAGTCCGTAAAGGCCGTCGGGCGAAGTGGAATCCCGCGCGAGCACATCTTCGAAAAGCTTGGACGCTTCTTCATATTCATCGGCGTCGTAGAGGCCCTGAGCCAGGCTCACTTTGTTGGCTAAGCTGGGTGTCTGCTCTGCATTGTGCCGGAGCTCTTGGATGGAGGCGGGCTTATCGAGGAGCGAGCCGAACAGAGCTTTCAGCCATGCGAAATCGGGATCGTGGATCTTGTACTTGAAGAAGTAGAACCACTCCCCGAAGGGCATGAGGACGATCCAATACCAATAGCGAGAGATGCCCGGTCTGCCGATGGCATCCACGAGCATCCAGAGGCTGAACGCAGATTGGAGCAAGAACAGTAGCCGGGGCATCTACAGCAGTTTCCTTCAGGATGCGGGAAGCGGAGTCAGCGTTATTCAATGTTAGGGATCTCGCCCGGAGCCGTCAAGCCTGTACGAGATCGATTCCCACCTCACCTCTTTTGAAAGCTCACCTGAGCCTTTCCCCGACGACCCCTCGAGCCGGAACACCACGCGCCGGGGCTAGAGCAGGACGGCAACGCCTCTGTCGACCTTCAAGCTTCCCGCCGCTATCACGTCACTCATCCGGAAATCGAGCTCCCAATACGTATGCCTTCCTCATGAAGGATGACGATCGCTTTGCGCTTGTCCGGACCGATCATGGAACTCCTTTATTGCTTTGGAAAACATGTCGAGGCATCGCAGGATCCCTCCGGCCACCAGGTGAGCCTGAGCATAAAACGCATTACTACCGCACCTGGCGTCTTTGACCATGCACGTGACTCTCTGCATTTATTTCTGCGCTGCCTCGAGATCCCGCAGCGCTCTCCGCTCGGCCTCCGTGCATGCATCGCTATCCCGGGCCGATTCTTTCAGCAGGTTCAATCCCCATCTGACATCCCCTTTTTTGATCTGTTCACGGAACTCGTTCGACCCTCGGAAGTACCCGTGGGCCAGCCGCTCGATGTCACGGATACTCAGATGTTTTCCCGCCACTGCACAGACGAACTCGTCTATATCCTTCTTCCGTGCTCCGTTCATAAATCGCGAACAGAGGAGCGCCGCTGCACAAAGAGTCTTTCCACGTCATCCGAGCGCACGGCCGCCCACTGTGCGCGACCTCACGACGTCAAAAAAGTCCGTGTTATAAAGAATCATGGAGGACAAATTCAAGTTCGATTCGATCTCAGATGATGTTTTACTTCAACGGCTGTCGGAGATTTTGAAAGAGTCGCGACGCGTCGAGGTCGAGCTCGTCGCGCATATTGGCGAAGTGGATCGGCGTCGGCTATATGCCGAAAAGGCGTCACGATCGATGTTTGTTTATTGTACGGAGAGGCTTCACTTGTCGGAGGGGGAGGCTTATCTGCGTATCGGCGTCGCACGTGCCTCTCGGAAACATCCAGTACTTCTGTCGATGCTCGAGGACGGACGGCTTCACTTGAGCGGTATCGCTAAGCTCGCGCCAGTTCTCACGGAAGCGAATCGCGATAAGCTCTTGGCGCGGGCAGAGCACAAGAGCAAGCGGAAGATACAGAAGTTGGTTGCCGAGATTGCGCCCAAGCCTGACGTCCCCTCGACGATGCGCAAGCTGCCCGCGCCACGTGAGCCGGCCAAGCCCGCGCCCATCGCTGAACTGCGTCCGGACGCTGTCGAAGCGCCGGCTCCGGCCGCACCAGTCGATGGACTGCGTCCGGACGTTGTTGAAGCGCCGGCTCCGCCCACACCGCGTCCAGCTCCGGTGAAGCCGGCGGTGGTGGAGCCGCTTGGTCCGTCTCTCTACGGCGTGCGCTTCACCGCCAGTGCTGAGCTCCAGGACAAGCTCGAGCGTCTGAGTGCGCTCATGCCGGGTGCGGATTTGGCCTCGGTCGTGGAGGCGGCGGTGACAGAGAAGCTCGAGCGGCTCGAAGCCAAGCGTTTTGGCAAGACGAACAAGCCCCGCAAGAGCATCGAGGAA
>SMYC01000133.1 GCA_004356105.1 Acidobacteriota bacterium
AGGCGCAACGTGATCGAGAACGATCGCGATGCGGCTCGGATCGTAGAGTCGATCCGCACCGAGCTGGCGCATGACGTCCACCGAGCGCCACGTTGCCGTATGGCTCATCACGAGATCGGGAAACGCATCGACGATGACGCCCGGCTCGACACGATCCACGCCGGCGGCGCGGGCGAGTATTTTCTCCGCTATGGTCCCCGACGTCCGACTCGTTTAGAAGTGGCAGTGTTCGGTGCTCGCAGGCTGGCACAAGCCGCGGTTCGTCGGGAGCAAGTTGTGACGTTGGGGGAGAACGGGCGGGTCGAAAAGGTCAACTGGCCCGCTGTCGGGACTGAAAGGTTGTCAAGGAATGCCGGATGACGATACAGGGCACGTCTTCGCGGTTACGGCCCGACCGCGCAAGAACAGGTAGACGGGCGGAACTATACGAACTATACCAACAGGAGGTGCGATCACGTGCCGAACGATCGCTTCAGGCGATCCAGGCCCTCGTCAATGGTGACAGACGGCACGTAACCCAAGTCACGCCGGGCAGCGGAGATGTCGAACCAGTGTGAAGTGGCAAGCTGATGCGCCAAGAACCGGGTCATTGGCGGCTCTTCCGTGATGGACAATACGCGGTAAATCATCTCCATCATGAAGCCCGCCGCCACGGCTACGGGTAACGGGATCGATCGCGTGACGGGTGGTACTCCTGCGGCGGCGAGTATCTTGTTGATGAGATCGAAGACCGGCATGGGCTCGTCATTGGAGATGAAGTAGGGCTTGCCGGCACAAGCGGCGCCGGGTGTGAGCTTTTCGAAAGCTAGAATATGTGCGTCGGCGGCATTGTCGATGTAGACGGAGTCCACGATGCAGGGCCGCCGGCCGATCTTTCTGAGCTTGCCTGCCCGGCCCCGGGCCACGATTCTCGGAACCAGGTGGTTGTCCCCCGGCCCCCAGATGAGATGGGGCCTCAAGGCAATGGTGAGAAGCTCCGCACCGTTCGACTGAAGCACCTTGCGTTCGGCCATCGCCTTCGTTTCGGGATAGGCGGTCTCGTAACGAGAGGCGTAGGGAATGGACTCGTCCACCCCTTCTAAGTCGCCACCACCAAAAACCACGCTGGGCGTGCTGGTATAGACCAACTTCTGAACACCCTCCTCGCGGCAAGCCGTGATGACGTTCTCGGTACCGGTCACATTGGTAGAGAAGTAATCGGCGTAGGGGCCCCAGACTCCCGCTTTGGCACCGACGTGGAAGACAACGTCCACCCCGCGAATGGCTTCGGTCACCGCCTCCATGTCGGCGAGGTCGCCTTGAATATGCTCGACACCAAGCGGTTCGAGATCGACGTGCTCTCCTCGTGAAAAACTCCGGACCTCATCGCCGCGCGAGCGGAGCCTCGTGGCGATAGCCCGTCCGAGAAAGCCGCCCCCACCGGTGACCAGAGCTTTCACCGGAGACGCTCTGTGGCCCACACCGCGAGCTTCTCGCGAAAGATCTTCGAGTTGTGGCGGATGTCGACGGGCAGGCTCTTGTGGAAGAGCAGCGTTTGGATTTTTTTCGTAAGGGGCTGAGCGGCGCCGAGCGAAAGCAGTTCCTGGCGAAGATCCTTGGATTCTTGGACACCAGCCTCGAGCTGCACCACGAGAACAGGCTCGACTCGAGAGTGGTGCCTGGCGCCCACCAGGGCCGAGCGATAAACCTTTGGATGCGCGTTGAACACACCTTCGCAGGGAATCGTGTAATAGGTTTCGTTACTGGTGACAACGCGATGGGATTTGCGGCCGCAGAACCACAACCGGCCCTCGTCGTCGAAGTAACCGAGATCGCCCATGCGGTGATAACAGTCGGCCGAGCCAGGCACGGTAATTTTCGCCAGCTTTGTTTCGCTCTCACGGTTCAAATACGAACGCGTGACCACTGGACCCTTCACTGCGATCTCCCCCACCTCACCGCGAGGCACACGAAGGGCTTCACTCCACTCTTTGATGGGCTCCTCACTAATCCGAATCACCGCAACCGTCATGCCCTTCACCGGTCGGCCCACGCATATCCCCGCGCCTTGTTCTGTCTTCTCCCGGGTCTCGGAAAGAACCTCCGCGCTGCCAATGGAGCAAACCGGCAGCGACTCGGTAGCACCATAGGGGGTGAAGACCTGTGCATCTGGGGAGAGCATGTTGGAGAAGCGCTCGAGGACCCGGGCCGGCACGGGCGCGCCGGCGGTGATGGCGCGCTTTAGTGACGGAAGCTTCACACCATGTGCTTCGCCATAGCGCCCGACCTTGTCGATGAGCGCGGGCGAGCCGAACATATTGGTGACGCCGTGGCGAAGGATAGGCTCGATGATGTTCTCCGGTTTCACATCGGCCGGTCGGCTGGCATCCATGTCTGGAATGACGGCGGCCATCCCCAATGCAGGATCGAAAAGCGCGAAGAGAGGAAAGGTGGGCATGTCAATTTCACCAGGCTTGATTCCGTAGGTCTGGCGGATCATCTCGACCTGGGCAGAGAAGTTGCCATGCGTATAGACGGCGCCTTTGGGGACACCCGTGCTCCCCGACGTGAATAGAATGGCCGCTGTCTCGTCCGGCCCGGTGGTTGCCAGAACATATTCGACGTCGGCCTGTCCTCGACGGGAGACTGCGTCGAGGGTATACCCGCCCCAGAACCACCGTCGTCCCACCGTGACGTTGGTGCGGATCGTCCCCTTGGCCCACCTGAAGAGGATACGTGCGGCGTGCGCCTTGGGAATTCCAATGAAGGCCTCGGGCTGGGCTTCGGCCAAGCAGACGCCGAGGTTCTTGATTCCCATCCCCGGATCTACCACCACTGGCACCGCGCCGCACTTGAACAAGGCGAAAGTGAGGGTAAAGAAATCCAGGCTGGGCTTGACCATTAGCACGGTGAGCACGCCACGGCCGATCCCCACGGATTCCAGCCCACGGGCAAGCGTTCCGCTGGCTTCGTCCAGCTCCTTGAACGTCAGGGATTCACCGGACCAAAGCGTGACAGCCAGGTTGTCCGGCTGGCGCCGCGCCATGGCGGGCAAATGAGAGGCGATGTTGACGCTGGTCTCGAGACTCAAGGCCCCTCCGCCTTTAGAAAATCACGGATGAGGGCAAGTGATTCGTCCCGGGCGTCCTCGAGAATCAAGTGTCCGGCCTCTGGGAATAGTTCGACTTGGGCGGCGGTGAACCGGTCTTTCCATTCCGAGAGCACGTGGTTATCGAAGACAAAGTCCTTCTCGCCCCACAGGATGAGCATGGGTTTGCCCCGAAGGGAATCCAGCGCACCTTCGATCCCGGCGAGGCAGCCGAAGCTTCTATCGTCGGGAAGAACGGGAATGTCCTGAACGAAACGCAGAACCGCAATTCTGTTTTTGTAAGAGTCGTAGGGGGCACGATACCCGGCTTTCTCCGAGGCACTGAGACGGCGCGTCTTGCAACCGGTGAGAAGCCAACCCCAGACAAAGCCGTTGAGTCCTCGAACGAACAAGGCGCCAAGTTTGGTGCTTCGGCAAAACCAGAGGGGCCAGGGCAACTCTTTTGCCCCGGGCATGGGAAAGGCCGCGGTGTTCATGACCACCAAACGTGAGACGCGCTCCGGGTGCCGCGTGGCGTAGCCCATCCCGATGGCACCGCCCCAGTCATGCATCACCAGCGTGATGTTTTGCTTGATGTCGAGGGCGTCGAGCCAGGCTTCGAGATCGTCGATGCGGCGCTCGAGCCGGTATTCGTAGCGTGAGTCATCGGGTTTGTCCGAGAGGCCGCAGCCGATGTGATCCGGGGCCAAGACGTGGTGGGTCTCGCTCAGCTCCTTTATCAGCTCACGGTAGTAGAAGGACCAGCTTGGATTGCCGTGAAGACAAACCACGGGATCTCCGGCGCCCTCGTCTACATAGTGAAGCTTCAAGCCGCCGAGATCGTGATAACGACTCTTGAAGGGATAGAGGCTTTCGCTTTCTACCACTCGAGGCCGAGCATCAGGCAATTCAGGCCACTACCTATTCCCAAAAAGGCAACCTCGTTGCCGGACTGAAGGACCTCACGCTCTGCGGCCAACGCCGCGGTGATGGGTAACGACACCGTTCCCATGTTTCCCAGGTAAGCAAAGGTCGTGAAGTCTTTGGACTCCGGTATCTCGAGCGTTTGCAGGATGAACTCCTGGTGCGAGGATCCTACCTGGTGGCAGATGGTCTTTTCGACATCCTCTCCGCTCCAGCCCATCTCTCTCTTGAAAGCCTTCCATGTTTCGAGGCCCAGGGCTACGCCGTATTCCAGAACCGCCACCGCGTCGGTGGACATGCGCTGGCTAAAAGTGGCTGGCGAAGTCTCTTCCATCCCCCATGTGCACAGCCCGTAATGCTCAGGTGCCGTGCGCGTCACGCCTCCCAGGAGGCGGTGCCCCGACGTGGATGACGAAGAGTTGAACGAGCCGTCGGTCAGAAGCACCGCTGCGGCGCCGGAGCCGCCGGTGAGGGTGGCCAGGGACAATTTGAAGAGCTCCATGTCCGGCTCGGCAATCAACCGGTCGATCATGATATCCACGATCTCCCGGGCGCTCTCGCAGGAGACCACGAGGCCGGCGCGGATCTGGCCCAGCTCGATGCGGTTGGCGATGTCGAGCATGCCGTTCAAAACGCCGAGGCAGGCATTGGAGATGTCGTAGACGGCGGCGCTGGGGCTGACGCCGACACCATTGGCTACCCGGCAGGCCGTGGCCGGCTCGAAGCTTTCCCGACACACGCCGGCATAAATGAGAACGTCGATGTCTGAAGGCACAACCGTCGACGCGTCCAGGGCGGCATGGGCCGCGGTGATAGCGGATTGGGACAGCGGTGTGTCTGGAGCCCAATAGCGGCGCTCGGAGATGCCGGTCAGAGCTTCCAGCTGCCCGGGTTGAAAATGTAGCGCCTCGTAGACGGGCGCGAGACGGGCCTCGAGCTCGGCGGAGGTGACGACGATGGGCGGTAGCTCGTATCCGATCGTCTCCACAAATACTTTTGTGTACTTCATGGTTTGCTAGCGCCGCATGTTAGCTTGAAACCGGTCACCTTGTAGATGAAACGTCCGTCGACCGAAAGCGTGCCGGAGGCCTCGACGGTTTGTTCAGCGTCATCGATGGCCGTAACCACAGCATCGACGACGACGCGGCTGTCGGTGGGAATGACCTGGCCGCGGTAGAGCCAGCTATGCTCGCAGCCAGGTGTCATCGCCTCGAGACGTCCATCGGCCAGAGCTCCCCATCGCTCTATCGCAAAGACTTTCATGAGCTGGATGATAGATTCGAGCCCTAACGATCCGGGCCAGACCGGGTCTTGATAGAAGTGGGCCTTGAAGAACCACGCCTCGGGATTCACCGCTGTCGTGCCTCTCACGAAACCTAGGCCTTGCGGACCACCGTTGGGAACGAAGAGCTCCACGTCGGTCACCATCTGAAACTGCTCGTCGGGATGGGGCGCGTCTAGAGGAATCGAGAAGGCTCGGGCTCTGCGACGCTCGTCGTCGGTGGGAGCGTAGGGGTCGGCGTCTCGGATGCCGATCTGATTGACCAAGGCCTCTTTGGAGAAGAAGCCGAAATAGGTGTCGCCGGTATAGATCGGTCCTCGGACCGATCGAATCTCGAAGTCGTAGTTCTGCACGATCATTCCGGCCGACTGGGACACACTAGTTATTTTCACCGTCGTGCTCAGCACACCCGTGTCGCGGGTAACCGGAGCATGCTGTATGCCCTGGCCTCCAAGATTACGGAACGAAAGATCGATGTCGCTGGTCAAGGCGGAGCCTAGATAGGCTGCGAGCCAACCGCAGGGCTGAAGGCCCACTTCGAGCAGCACAGCGAAAGGCATGGTGTTTTGGTTGTCGGCGTCGAAGTACCAGCCGTCTGGGGGGACGTCGTACTGTCCCTCGATGACACCGCCGGCCTCGAGCTTCCAGGCCTCCGCATCGATCTGGGTGATGCGGTCGAGGAACTGATAGGGCGGGCCGGGCAAACGGGCGATGATCCGTTCCCGGTCGAACACCTCGTAGGCTTCACCAAAAGCGTCTGACGGTTTGCCGATCGCGAAGGCGGTGATGCGATCCGTATCGAAGATGGCCGGTTTCCGGCCACTCCCGTCAGGGCTTGCGGCCGACGAAGTCCAAGTTCTCTCGAGAGCCTCTCGGTCTACGCCGTCGAGCTGGAGAGACATGTTCGTGATCTCAACGATGGCTTTGCCGTCGGCGACCATGAGGGCGTCTACGATGACGTACGGCTTCGGCTCGTATCCGATCTCCTTCAAAGAGATCTCGTATTGCACTTTCTCGGTGGACCGAATCACCTGGCCGCGGCATTTCAGGCTGCTGGCAATGCCGGGCACGGGCTGGTAGGCGACGTGATCCTGGGAAACCACCCACCCCATGCGGAGCAGGAAAACGCGAAGCGTGTGGAGACAGCACTCGTACATGAGTGTGCCGGGCATGACCATGTCGTCGGGAAAATGACAGGTCAGAAACCAGTCGTCGGGGTGGATGTCCGCCTCGGCTTTGATGATCCCTAGCCCGAACCTTCCGCCCTGGGGATCGAGATGAAGCACTCGATCCAGAAGCTTCATGGGGCCGCCGGGAATGGTGGCGGGATTCTTTACGGGCAGGTTGGCGAAGGCCTCACCGAAGCAGGCCGCGAGATCGCCGCCGCGCAGGGCCCGGATAGCGTCGTCGTCGTAGGATTCCACCACCATCTCAGAAAGATGACGCCAGTCGTCGGGCCGTAGGCCGGGCTCGGGTCTCAGGTCCATCTGCGTGTGAACGATGCCCTTGCCGGCGGCGAGCTCTTCTGCGTTGAAGAACCCGGCACATCCTTTCGCCATGCTCAGCACGGGCTCTCCATTCACTGTGGCCTCGAAGTTGAAGCGGAACAAATGGGTGTCGCCCTGCCTGAAGAACTCGTCGATGGCGATGTCGTAGCGAATGATCTCGCCGGCTCGGGGAAGACTTCGATGGAAAGTCACCTCGGCGTCCAAGAGACGGTAGACGGCGAGGCCCTTGGTGATGAAGTCGATGCCCAAATAGGCCGAGAGAAAAAGATCCGCCTGTCCGGCTTCGACAGCGATACATGTGGGGATCCGGCCGCCATCGAGATACCACGCTCCAGGTTGAATGTCATGCTCGGTAACCACCCGACCATGGCTCATGGATCTCGGCTCACCGTGGATTTCCATGATGCGATCGACGAGCATCAGCGGCTCGTCGGGAAGACGCACCCGGGTAGGATAGCTGTCCACCTCCGCAAACTCGGCGCCAAGGACCGTGGCAATGGAGCCGATGGCGAAGCGCATGCAGGCCTCCCGGTCTAGGACCACGGAAGGTGTGGTTGCCACTGGGCCGTCGTCCATCATCTCGAGCAAGCGATTCTGAAAGAAAAGGTTCTTTGCGATATCGTCCTGCAGGGCTTCGCTCACGCGCAAGAAAGTACCGTGGGCCTCGCTGGTACGAAGCACCGATTGGTGCAGCCCCTGAATAACGCCGGACAGAGGTATGCCTGTTGATGTCGCCGGTAAGGAAATCGCGCTGGGCTGGGTCACACGAACAGGTACCGTAAACGGCCGGCCTCCTACGGTGACGCGCAGTGAGGAACGGCTCTCTTTCTCTTGTGAGGCGGGGTCGGTATGAGTCAGGTGCGCTTTGTATAAGGGCCCGAGATCTACGGGGACTCTCTCCGCGATGAGAGTGGCAAGGCCTCGGATGAGGGACTGGATCTCGCCCTGCCCTTGGACGTTCACCGAGACCGCGCAGTGGGGCTGGTCCTGGAGAATTTTATCGATCATCCGGATGGTGGAAGAACCCGGTCCCATCTCGACGAAGATCCTTACGCCATCGGCGTAGGCCTTCTCCACCACGGCAGGAAAATCGAATCCGTGAAGAGCTTGGCTCGTGATGGAGAGAGCCGCCGTCTCCCGGGTGACCTCGTGAGCGTCCCCCCCGGCCACCGAGTAGATGCGCACGCCATCGGGAGGTGTCGTTTCGAAGAGATGCAAGTCGTGATACGCCATCCGGACTTCGCCGGCCACCTCGCAGTGAACGGTGGCCACGCCGTTCACGGGAACGAGCGTCGCTCCCAAGGACGAGGTAAAGCTTGTCACGGCGGATCGCTCGCCACCGATGACACATTCATCCGAGGTGTTTACGATCAACAGGTAAACATGCTCGTAGTTCTCGAGGGCGGCTCTTACGGTTGCGGCCGGCCGGTCCACCACGCCCACCAGCCAATCCACCGGGGCTCCGTCCGGCAGACCCCATGAGCGCCGGGCGGCATCGCAGGTGCCGGCTAGGTCGCTGACGAAAAGGGTTGACGCTTCCATGCGCTCCAGCATGTCGTCTCGCTGTTTCCACGTCCGTGTTGCGAACAACGCGGCCGCTTCACCGAGGCTGTACCCAACGGTGGCGTCGGGGCGCACACCAAGAATTTCCATTACGTCGGTGGCTACGGTTCCGAAGGTGACCTGGCCGAAGATGAGAGCGCGGTGGCAAGCGTCGACGCCTTCAGGAGGCGCCGCCCCCCAAAACCAATCAGGCATCATCTGCCGCTTCAAATAAAGGTTCTCGCTGTCGTGACGATGAAGGATCTCGGGAAAATGCAAGGCGAGCTCACGCCCCATGCCGTGGTAGTGATTACCCGATCCCGGGTAAACGAAAGCAACGCTTCCCGAACGCGCCAAGGGTTTCTTGCTCTGAAAGACGCGCGTCTCGTCAACGCTCGAAAGCAGTGGGCCGACGTCGGACCCGCGTTCGGCGACGACGGCTAGGCCGAGCTTTTTGGAAGGCTGCAACGGGTTTTCGTGATGCCAGCGCGCCGCCAATGCTCGGGCGTCAATAGGGGGCTGTGACGCCAGCCATTCCGTGAGTCTGCCGCTCTCGGTGGCAAGCCCCGCTTCGTCATCCGCCTCGATGGCAAAGAGGGCTTCCCCTTTTGCCCCGATGCTGCCGACAGGCTCGTGATAGTTTTCCGGCTCGTATTCCTGAAGCACCACGTGACAGCAATTGCCGTCCACACTCATGCCGCTGACGCCTGCGCGGCGCGGACCGTCGGCTCGGTTTCTCAACCAGTGCCGGGCGGGACCGGGGAGGACGCGGTTGTAGAGTGCGAGAGCCGTCTTCGCTAGCGATGCCATCCCGGACGCGGCGCCCGCGTGGCCGATAGCTTCCTTGACGCTTCCCGTGGCCGGCCGCTCCGAAAGAGTTGCGAAATGATTATCGAGGGCGGATTGTTCGGCGCTGTCTTCACAGGGAATGCCGCTGCCATGGGTCTCGATGTAGCTCACCGTGGACGGGTCGATTCCCGAATCTTCGTACGCTCGATGGAGCGCCGACTCATAGGCACGAACGGTAGGCACGGTCGTCTCGACGCCACCACCGGTGGCGCTTCCCATCCCTTGGATCACGGCATAGATCCGATTCCCGTCGGCCTCGGCGTCCTCGAGACGCTTGAGTATGAAGGCGGCTGCGCCTTCACCGAGCAAGGGTGCTCCACGCTGCCCATCGGGCCGGGCGTTGTGGGCCGCGAGTACGGCTCTCACGTCACCGGCCAGGTCCACAGCACCGACAAGGGCTTGATCGACGCTTCCGGTCGTGAGCGCCCGGACGGCCGCTTCCAATGCTTTGAAGCCCGAGGTCTCCTCGCTGGACAGGGTGAAGCTCGAACCACCGATTCGAAACTCTCTTGCCAGCCGGCTCGCAACGATGCCGCCCAGCGCGCCCATGGTCCTGTTGGCGGTCAGAGGCGGACCCGCGGCTTCGGCAAGAGCGTCCGGCGCCGACTCCTCGGAAGCCAGCACCGACCAGCGGAAGTTGAAGTTCGTCGTGCTGAGATCCAGCCCGATGCCGACAAAAACTCCAGTGGTGAGCTTCTCTTCGCCGCCCAGACCCGCATCGTCCAAGGCGCCCTTGGCGACGGTGAGCATCAACGACTGCTGGGGCAGCATGTCCTCGAGCTCCACCGGGGGGATCCTGAACTTGTCCAAGGGGATTGAGAGCTCGCCGATGAAATGACCCTTGAAGTCCGTCGCCTTGCATCCGCTGTTCTTGAACCAAGAAGACTCTTGAACGCCCCACCACAAATTGTTTTCTTGCGGATCCCGACGTTCGTCACCGAGCACCTGGCTCGAGAAAGTCTCCAGTGAATCGAGCGATCCGAAGTGAGCGTCCATGCCGACAATCGCCACCGGCGAGTCCTCTCGCTCCACCGGTACTTCCACATGGCCGCCCTTTCCTATCCATTCTTCCACGAGGACATGGGCGTTGATGCCGCCAAAACCGAAAGCACTCACTGCGGCACGGCGGGGTGTGGAAGCATCCCGGCTCTCCCAGGGCTGCGCCTTGGCGAGCACCTTGAACGGGCTGGCTTCGAGATCCAGATTCGATCCGGCTCGGGAGAAGTTCGCCGTTGGCGGGAGGGTCCGCGCTTTCATGGCGAGGAGAACCTTGATGAATCCCGCGGCGCCGGCGCCGGTGAGCAGATGTCCTACGTTTGATTTCACGCCTCCGATAACACATGGACGTGTGCCGCTCCCGGCCCAGAGCTGCTTCAAGCTCTCGAGCTCAATGGCGTCGCCGACAGGCGTGCCCGTGGCGTGGCACTCGATGAGATCCACATCCTGCGGTGTCCAGCCCGACTGCTCATAGGCTGGCCGCATCGCTCTGAGCTGCCCCTCGGTGCTGGGCGCGAGAAGCTTGCCTTCGACGTCGTTGGAAAGACCAATGCCCCTGATGACACCGTGAATCTGGTCTCCGTCCTTCAGCGCGTCATCGAGGCGTTTGAGCACCAACATGCCGGCGCCCTCTCCCACCACCAGCCCGTCGGCGTTGCGATCGAACGGAGAGCAGCGGCCGGAAGGAGAAAGCGCTCGCAGCTGGGAGAAGCCCATCTGGGTGTAGAGACAGTCGGGACGGGACAGTCCTCCGGCGACCATGGCGTCCGAGCGTCCCGAGTTGAGCTCATCGGAAGCGAGCTTCAGAGCGTAAAGGGATGAAGCGCAGGCGGCGTCCACGGTGTAGCTTCCGCCACCGAGTCCGAGGGCTTTGGCCAAAACACCCGCAGGGAGACCCGTGACATAGCGATTGAGAGGATGGGTTTGGCCCGGGCCTCCACTCGAGGTCCGGCTACCGGTGGCCTCGTCAAAGGTCTGGCCGAGAATCTCCCGCGCGATCTTCGAAGAACTGTCGGTGGGCAGGGCGATGTTACCGATAATCACCCCTACGCGCGCGCGGGACGCCTCGCTCAAGCCTGCGTCTTCGACGGCCTGTCTCCCAGCGTGGAGTGCCAGGTGAAAAAGGGGATCGAGGACGGCTACGACATCTGGATCGAGATCCAGATTACGCATGTCGAGATGGAAGTCCTCTATGAAACAACCTCTAGTGGAATACACCTTGTCCGCTGCGCCTATTTCCGGGTCATGAGCCTCTGCGGAAGGAAGGACCCAGCGATGCGGAGGTACTTCTCGCGAAGCATCCACAGAAGTGGCGATGTTGTCCCAGAAGCGATCGAGGTCCGGTGCCCCTGGGAAAATCCCGCCCATACCTACAACGGCGATGGGGGACTTCATCGGGAGGAAGTTAGACCGGCAGACGATTGCGGGTAAACGCCTCGCTGAGGGAGGTATCCAAGACGCATTCGTAGTTCTCGAGACGGGCCACGAGCTCGCCCTCGTCGTCAAGGAATTCGATGTCGGCCCGGGCCAACTTGTTTCCGTTCTCGCGGATCTTTATCACAACAGAGACACCGTCCGCGGGAAATGAGGTTCTGAACTGACGATAACGCCCGGCAAAAGAGGGCAAGGAGGCGGTGCCGTGAATCTCCTGGCTCCAGACAATCATCAGTTGGAAGGCCACGTCCAGCGCCAGGGGATCGGCGAGCCACGCGTTTCTGAGCGGCTCGACTATCCAATGGGGGGGAGGCGCCGTCGGGCCGACGCGGGCGATGATGGCATCTGCAGAGATACCTTCCACCTTTTGGATGCCTTGCAGCGCGGGCCCGTGAAAGAGAAGTTCGCGATAGATCTCGTCGCTGGGCCGGTGGTACGGACGGGTGTGGATCTTCAGCAAGGCGCCGGAAGGCTTGGGCAGTGTTGACGCCAGGTGAATCGTAGTCCGGGCATGGTGGAGCACCTTGCCGTCGGCGCCGGTGCTGCGAATCAGAACGGGAACACTAAGGATGCCGTGGCCGTTTTCCTTGGTGGCCTTGCCGGTGAGGACCTGGGTGATGCGGGTCTCGCCGGCATCCAAGGTCAGCCCCTTGAGCACTCTGAGGTCGTCGAATCCATGGAAGCAGAGCCCCGGATTCTTGTGCAGAGCAGCATGGGCCAACCACTCCACCATGAGAGCCATGGGAACGACGGCGCGACCATTCAATACGTGATCCTTCAGCATCGGAACTTGCTCGACACCGATGTCTCTCTCGAAGGCCACGCTCAAGTTCCCATTCCAGGACGCGCTTTGCTCCGCGCCATCCATCCCGTCCATTTTGTCTGGCTCGTCTGGCCGCGCGAGCATCACGACCTCCACGGCGTCCCGGCTACCATGGCGGATCTCGTCGATGAGGGCTCGGCTTCCTTCTTTGAGACCGATGAGCCCCACACCTTCGGCACGGAACACCTTCGCTAGGCTGGGGGTTACCATCCCGCCGTCCCAAGGGCCCCAACCTACGGAAACCACGCGGGCGGCAGGAATCTTCGCGGCGAGCTGCCAGGCAGCCTTGTTGAGCACCTCGTTCGCCACGGCATAGTCCACTTGACCTTTGCGACCAAAGCGAGCCGTGGACGATGAGAAGAAAACCGCGACCTTGAGGACATCGACCTCCACGGCGTCCAGGAGGGCGGCCATGCCAGCAACCTTGGTCCCGAAGACCCGGGAAAACTGCTCCGCCGTCTTGTCCTCGATGAGCTGATCCGCGAGCACGCCGGCTCCATGTACTAGACCGGTGATGGGTCCGAGCCTCGCGCGAACGTCAGCAAGGATGCTCCGCACCGCCGCACCGTCGCGGACATCCACCGCGTGGTACTCGACATGTGCCGCCCTGGCCAAATCATCTAGAGTCTGTCGAATCTCGCGATTCGCCATGAGCCGTGCGTACTCCTCGCCTACATGCTTGGGAGAGGCGCCGTTAACGGCCCGGGATACGATCTCTTTCTTGATGTCCGCTTCAGCGTTCAGGCCTCGAAGCCAATCGGGCTCGTCGGTGGGCTCTGGACTCCTCCCAAGAAGCACGAGCTTGGATCCAAAAGTCTGTGCCAGCTCCCGCGCGACCGCCGCCGTCACACCTCTGGCTCCGCCTGACAAAACAATCACGTCGTCCTTGCCGAGCTCGAGGGATGGGTCATCGGAATCGATCGCAGAATCGATCGCGCTAGGTGAGAGCTCCAGTGTGACCCGGCCCGTGGCGGTGAGACCTACCTCGAGCGGTCCTTCGCAAAAGATCTCATCCACGACGGCGTCAACGTCGACGTCATCGAGTGCCGTCGTCACATCCATGGCCTTGCAGTGCACCTCGGGCCACTCGAGGTTGGCGGTCTTGGCGAGACCGGCCAGTCCGCCGCTCGCAGGCTGTGTCTCGGGGCCCATGCCCCTTAATCCGAAGAAGCCCTCGAGGCGAGACACCGTTACGAAGACCGAACCTTCGCCCTGGCCGCTCCGGCGTAGAGCAGGGGCGGCCCGGCTCAGGAGTGTCAGGGATTGGGCAAGGAACGCGTCGCTGTCAGGATTCACGGGGCCGACCACAACGAGGCCGGCTAGCTCCGAGGGTGGTTCCAGAGATGCTGCGTCTAAGAGGGTGACAATACGGGGCGTATGACCCAGCGTCTCCATGCGCTCGGCTATTTTCTCCGAGAGGCCGGAATCGTCACCAGAGATCCACACGACGGCGTCAGAGGCGAGGGAGATCTTCTTGCGGTCCGCTGTCTCGTCCAGGGCCGTGATACCGAGCACGCTTCTCTGCGGCGCCAGGGCTTCCGACGAACCAGCCCTCCGCAAGAGCTCGTCCACGTCCACACCCTCGTCCGGGATCGATGGCGTGACGTAGGCCTTCGTGGCTTCCGCCAGCGTGTCCACCACATTGCGCAAGGTCCGCCAGGAGTTGATAGTGCTGTGGGCAATCTCGGGCATGGATGGCGTCTTGTCCCTGAGCAGCGAGAAGATCTCTGCACGCTTGACCTGATCGATGCCCAGGTCTGAAGTAAGATCCATGTTCATGTTGAGAGCGTCCACGGGAAATCCCGTCTTGGCCGAAACCACCGCCAAAACACTCGAGCCGATCTCTTGGTCAAATGTGGAAATCGATGCCGACGAACGGCCGTTCTTCTTCACGTCGGACGCTATTTCCGCTACTTCAACGACCGTTGGCGATGGAGCGTCCGAATCATCGTCGGTGAGGAAGGCTACGATTTGTCGTAGAGTGCGGAGAGTGCCCAGGTGCTCCGGGCCTACGGGAGGCGCCTCGGGAATGCGCTCCTGCAACGTCGAGAGAATTTCCACGCGCTTGATGGAGTCGATGCCCAGGTCCGAGTCCATCTCCATGTCCAGGTTCAAGATGTCGACCGGGTATCCTGTCTTCTCGGCGACAACCTCGAGCAGAACAACCTCCACGCTGCCGGCGTTAATCGAGGAAGGCGTGACAGTTTCCACCGGAGACGCCGCTCTCGGCGTCTCGGCCGGCGGAGGTGCTGTGGGCGCTGCCACCACCGGAGGCGGAGCCTGAACCGGCGGTGCCTGAACCGGCGGTGCCTGAACCGGCGGAGCCGCAATCCGTACTGGAGCCTGCGCGGGTGCTTCTGCTCGTTCGGCTCGCGGCAGCGGTGATGGTGCTAGGCCCAGCCTTTGCTCGACGAGGCGTTGCTGTTGGTCGACTAGAGATTGAAGCGTGCGCTGAGCCGTCTCCTGGCCCTGAAGAAACTGCTGATGGAGGGCGGCGGTCTGCTCCTGCATCTTCTGAAGCGCGGCCATGTTCTCCTGCGTCATCCGTAGGGCGTCGTTTAGCGCGCCGTTTTTCGACGGTGATGCGGGGCCCGGGGCCGCGGCGGACGGTAGAGGCGCTTCTCCGTTGATGGGCTGCTCGAGGGGTTTGACTGTTTCGGGTGGTTGACTACTCATGTTCGTTGGTCTTGGAACTGTCGCATTGGTAGGGGATGGCCGTGTCGGCGACGCCGGCTTCTTTTTGGATTTGTTCACGTAGTTGGCGCCGCTGATGGCTACCGTGAGAGCGGGCTTTTTACGTTCGTCCTCGCTCGCCAATGAAGACGCTGCGGTGTCCCACTGATCCCAATGGATGCGGAAGCCGTAGGCCGAAGCGCTAGCTAAGGCCCGGGCGAGGTCCACGGCTCCTGAGCGCTTGCCCGACGAAGCGTCGAGGGCGTGGGCCACGTGCTCTTCGTCTCCGAGAATCGACTTCACCAAACCGGTGAGCCGGCTTCCGGGGCCGACTTCGAGAAAGAACCGAGCGCCGTCTCGGTACATGGCGCGGATCTCGTTGACGAACTCTACCGGCCGAGTGAGCTGATCGGCCAGGAGTGCCGCTATCGCCGAGGTATCGCTCGGATAGACTTCGCCCGTTACGTTGGCGTAAACCTTACATTGGGGCTCGGCGAAGTCCAGTCGGCCAAGCTCCTCGGCCAGAGGCTCTGCGGCATCGGCGACGAGCGTGCTGTGAAAGGCGGCGGAGACCGGAAGACGTTTGCTTCTGAGACCCCGCTCCTCGAAGACCTTCACTGCTTTTTCGATCTCTTCGGTGGGACCGGACAGAACGAACTGGGTCGGAGCGTTCTTGTTGGCCACCACTAGAGCGAGCTCATTCTCTTGGACGACGGACTCTATCGTGCTCTCATCGCAGTCCACCGCTAGCATGGCGCCGCGGTCACCCTCGCCCTCGCCCATGAGCCGCCCGCGGAGTATGGAAAGGACACTGAGCGTCTGAGCATCGAACACCTTGGCCGCGTGCAGGGCCACCAGCTCGCCGTAGCTGTGGCCAGCGACAGCAGCGGGCTCGAGACCAAATAGCAGGAGCAGGCCAAGCGCGCCCACGGATACGGCGCCGATGGCGGGCTGCGCAAATTCTGTGGCGCGAAGTGCTCGTTCTTGATCCCCTTTCGTTTCATCGTCGAAGGCGGGATGGGGATAAATGACATCACTGATCCGCTTGCCGGCCCGCGTCAAACTGTCCAACACCTCGGGGAACTGACAGGCCAGGTCCCTGAGCATTCCCACGTACTGAGAGCCCTGGCCCGGGAACAGGAAGGCCAGAGATCCCTTCGGCGCTCCGGTGCCGTAAAAGGCCCCGTCCGGCGTTGTCCACCAGCTCTTGTCCGCCTGACTCTTCAAGAGCGTGACCGCGCCCTCGAGACACTTCCCGAGACGGGTGGACTCCATGGCCAGGATCAACCGGTGCGCGGCCTCGGGGCGGAACGAGTTTCGGGCCCGGGCCGCCAGGGCTCGCAGGTCGGAGCCTTTCCGGTCCGACGGGAAGGCCTCGGCGGAGCCGATCAGCTCCTCCCGAGTGTCGGCCGAAAAAGGCAGAAGCGTCGTTTCGCTGTCGAAGTCTGGAGCCGCTTTCGCCGCGTCCGCTTCTTCGAGAACGCAGTGGAAGTTGGTGCCACCAAAACCGAAGGCGCTCACCGCGGCGCGTCTCGGATGATCCTCTGAAGAAAGCCAGGGCCGCTTCGTCGTGTTGATATAGAAAGGTGAGCTTCCGTTCTTCAGCGCATCCAGCGGCTCGGTGACTTTCAATGTGGGAGGAAGAACTTTGTGTTTCAACGCCAGGGCGACCTTGATCACGCCCGCGACTCCGGCGGCAGCTTTGGTGTGTCCCAGCTGCGACTTCACGCTGCCCAGGGCACACCATGTTCCCTCGACAACCGCTTCTCGAAAGACGGTGGAAAGGGATGCGACCTCGGTGGCATCTCCTACCTTCGTGCCCGTGGCATGGGCTTCGAGGAGCTCGATGCTCTCCGGCGAAATCCCAGCCGCGTCGTAGGCGTTTCTGAGCGCTTTGGCTTGGCCGCTGGCCGCCGGCGTGTAAATGGCCGTGCCCTTGCCGTCGCTGGACGAGCCCACCGAACGGATGACCGCGTGGATGGTGTCTTTGTCTCTGCGAGCATCCGCAAGTCGCTTCAGCACCAGGACGCCGAGGCCGTCACCGATGATCGTGCCGTCGGCGGACTTATCGAACGGACGGCAATCGCCCGTGGGCGAGAGTGCTGGCGTCTTGCTGAAGCACATATACATAAAGATGTCGTTGAAGGTGTCCATGCCTCCAGCGAGCACCATGTCCGAGCGTCCGGAGGCGAGCTCCAGTCCGGCAAGGTGGAGGGCAGCCAGTGAGCTGGCACAGGCCGCGTCCACGACGCAGTTCGTGCCTCCGAGATCGAGGCGGTTCGCGATGCGCCCGGCCACGACATTGCCCAAGAGTCCCGGGAAGGAGTTTTCCTGCCACCCGACATAGCCGTCGGAAATTTTTTGGACCACCGTTTCAGCAAGGTCGTCGGCGATACCGGATTCTTTCAGAGCCCGTCGCCACAGCGGGTGTCCCAATCGGGCTCCCAAAGGAATCGCCAGCTCCAGCGTGCCCGTGACCCCGAGAATCACGCTGGTCCGATCCCGATCGAAGCTCCCTTTCTCGCCGTAGCCCGCATCTTCCAGGGCCTGCTGCGCCACCATGAGGCCCAGTAACTGTGTGGTGTCCGTGGCCTCTATATCGTTGGGCGCGATGCCGAAGGCAAGGGGGTCGAACGCCACCGGCGACAGAAAGCCACCACGACGGGCATAAGTGCGGTCCGGTGCCTTGGGATCGTCGTCGAAGAAGTCCTGCACGTTCCAATGGGTGGACGGAATATCGGTAATGGCGTCCACACCGTTCTTGAGATTGGCCCAGAAAGCAGAAACGTCATCCGCCTTGGGGAAGAGACAGGCCATGCCGACAATGGCCAAGGGGGCCAGGGGCTCTTGTTTCATCCGACCGTTACTGGACACGGAGCTCCTTATCTTGAATGGGCTGAATGGGCCGCGGCCAGTACTCGCTCCACGAGCGTGGTGTTTGTACGCCCTGGCTGCGAAGGGCATTGATGCGGGTCAACAACGCGGCGCCATGCAAAATGTTCAACGCAACAGTGACAACACTGCGCTCTTCCGGCTCTTCCAGGAACGATCCCTTCACCCAGCCATTGAAGGCCCCCATGGCCGGGCCGCACCAGATCTGGTAATCGATGATTCGGGTGGGATCGCCGGCATTGGCCCAATGTGACGACTGGCCGAGATACCAACGGAAGACGAGGGACATCTTGTGCTTGGGATCCTTCGCCGCTCGCTCCAGCTGGGACGGGTCCCGATCGGCGAAGAAGTTGCGGCACTGGGTCCACACGACGTCCACGGGGGCTCGGAAGGTGCTCTTTTCGAGCGCCGCCATATCGGTTTTCGGAATGGACTCTAGACTGTCACAAGCTCGGTAGAGCTCGTAGAGCTTCTGCGCGCGCATGGCGAACATGGTGCCGCGCTTGAGCACTTGTACCTTCACACCCATCTCGAACATGTCGGCCGCGGGCGCCATCGTTACGTCGGCCTGCTCAGCGTCGGCAAGCATCTTGCGGACGATGTCGGACGTGCCTGCCTCGACGCAGGCCTGGTTGACCGAGCCTGTAAGGATGTAGGCGGCCCCCATGGAAAGGGCCGCCGCGGCTGAAATAGGAGTGGAAATGCCACCGGCGGCTCCCACACGCAGGGTCTGACGGTACCCATGACGCGCCTGGATTTGATCCCGGAGCGCCATCAGCGTGGGTATGAGTGCCAGGGCCGACTGATTGTCGGTGTGACCGCCGGAATCGGCCTCGGCAGTGATGTCCTGGGCCACGGGAATTCGTTTGGCCAGACGGGCCTGCTCCTCGTTGATGTCTCCCGTGTCGACGAGAGATTTCAGGAAGCGTTCCGGGGGTGGGGAGAAAAATTTCGTGGCTACCTCTAGCCGAGACACCTTGGCGATGAGCCGGTTCGGCGTCACGATACGCCCCTCGGAATCTTCGTGAATCCCGTGGACGCGGTAGCGAACGACCGGAAGAGTGAGATCCAGATAAGCCGAGGCTGAGGCCAGGTGCACGCCGCGCCGAATGTAGAGGTCGGCCACGGCAGATTCGAGGTCGGGCTCGTTGGGGCTGTGAATGAGGTTGAAGCCGTAGGGCCGTCCTTCCAGGGAGTGGGACAGGCGGTCGATGGCGGCTTCCACCGCCTCGAGAGGCAGGCCGGCGGCGCCGAAGAAGCCAAGCATACCAGCGCGGCCCATGGCCTCCACGACCTCCGTCGAACCGATCCCGTTCGCCATGGCGCCGGCGATGTAGGGGTACCGGACTCCGTGGTCTGAAAGAAATCCCGGGTCACCGAGGTGCTCAGGAGGATTGGCCGGCGAGTAGCCCACGATGGGAAGCGCTTCACGGTCGGGAACACCCGCTCCCAGAATCGCCGTACCGCCCGTCACCCGGGCGTAAGCGCCGCGATCCGAGACGAGGATCACGGGTCGTTGGGTGTCCTGCACCGCTTCCGTGACAGCGTCTTCGCGGCGGTCCACGCGAGAGGCGGAGCCGGACCAAAAGCCCAAGGGAGCCCCGGGCCCTGACGACATATGGCTCGAGTGATCGGTTTGTGAAACGAGCACGGCAGCGCGACGCTTGTGGATCAAGGTGCCTGACGGCATTCGTGTTGTCGCGCGTTCGGTCACATTATTCTCGCGTCTCGTTCGCAGCTTGACGTTCCGTTCGTCCGCCTATAAACACGCCGCCCCTGGCGGCGTGACCGAAAAAGCTTCGAGCGATGCGGCGTGTTGCGCTAGGTTCCCCCTCCGGGAAGACCCTGTGGGGCTCCCGAAATTAGAACCTGCATGCATGAATGAGAAAGCCTGTCGCATGTGCGATGGGAATGCAAGTACCACGTTGTGATCATAGCGAAGTATCAGAGGAAGGTGTTGAATAGAAACCTGCTTAGGCGCATAGCGCGAATCCTTCGATAGGTGTTCGAGCAGAGAGGAGAAACGGTCGAAGGTAACGCTCAGGCGGACCACATCCACGTGTGTTTGGCCATCCCGCCAAGTTATAGCGTATCTCACAGGAGCGGATTCTTGCAAGGGCGAGTCCGCCCGCGAGCGGCCTGATCTGGGTCGTGCGGCCGCAACGAAAGGGGATGGCCACAGGGGCACAGAGGCACAGAGGCACAGAGAAAGCGAGAGCGAGCGAAGAGCACTCGGCGGGCTCTATTGTTGCCTCTGTGTTCGACGCTACTAGCAGCGTCATCCCGGCGGACGATGACGTCGTGAGCTCCCTGGAACACCTCGTTGCGCCCAGCGGAAACGGTAGGTGTTTTCGAAACTCTGTGTCTCTGTGTCTCTGTGGCCATTCTAACGGCGCCTCATGCGGACGATTTAGAGAAGCGGCCGAGCTTTCAGGTTTACCTGGCTATCGATCAGGTTCGATCCGACCACTTTCGATCTTCACCGCGTCCCGAGCGCGACTCCACTTCCGCAATCCAGCCGCGCTCGAGCTCATCCGCGGGCACGCTCGAGAGATAGGGCTTGATATCGAGTATGGGACTTCCATCTAGCATGTCGACGCCGCGCACGCGAATCTTGTTTCCCTCGCGCCCGATCAAACGCACGACGGTCAAGCCAATCGGGTTGGGCCTGCGTGGCGAGCGGGTGGCGAAGACACCGTGAGGTCGGTTATCCGTCGGTGGGCTGCTGATGAGCTCGTAGGTGTCGGATCGATCAAAAATCCATATGACGAAGAGGTGAGAAAACCCTTCGATATCGAGTAGTCCCTCTGCCATCTCGGGCACGAGCTCGAGGGTTCCCTCGCGCGTGTGCTTGGCGCCGATCCCTTTCGAGATCTGGGACGTTTCTTTGAAGGGCGTGCGCGCGTAGCCGATGGGCTCGAGCGTCCAACTTGCTTTAGTCTCTGACTTATTCATAGAAAACCCAATCGCACATAGAGCGCGAACACGACCGCCGCGGTCATGAACCAGAATCCTGCGAGGCCCCAGACCCGCAAGCCGAGTGACGGTCTCATCGACGGATCTTCGATGAGACGTGTCACACAATAATAGTTGAGTCCGTAGAGAAGCGGGGCCACCGCGAGGCTCACGAGCCCGATGAGCTGCACCATGCGAACCGGGTTCGGGAAGATGTAATTAGCAAAGATGGCGAAAGTGAAGATGACCGCCATGAAAATCCAGTAGGCAGGGTCCGCCTCGCGTTTCAAGCCTTGGCGCTCGGGAAAGAGTGTTTTAAGAAGCGTCGAGAACGTTCGGGGAAATCCGTCCATGACGGAATAGGTGGTCGAGAACATGGCGGCGAAGGCCGCGAGCATGAAGACGGGATACATCCAAGCACCGAGCACTTCTGTGTAGATTTTCGAGAGCGTCACCGCGACGTCGACGCCCGCTGGTGTCAGGCCGCGCGGCAGGAGCAAGTTGGCGCCGAGCGAAACGAAGATGACGGCGAGAACGGCAGAAAGAATGTAGCCGACGTTGAGGTCTGTCATGCCGAGGCGTAAGAGCGCCTTCTTGTCCTTCGCGATTTTTTTCCACTCGTCGAGATGCTCGAGGGCCCACAGCGAATGCCAAATCGCGACGTTGATGCCGGTCGGCATGAGACCGAGTATCGCGGCGACGAGCACGAGCGAGCCCGCCGGGATCGAGGGTACGACCATCTGCGCAAGGTCCGAGAGTCGGGGCGGCGCCGCGAGAAACGCAACGACGCTGACGACGGTGAGAACGAGCATCGCGACCTTGCTGCCGAGGGCGAGGGCTGGATATTTTCCCGCGCGGTGCAGGGCGATGATGGCGAGGCCTACCAAGATGACCCAAGTGGTGAGCGACAACGTTCCGAAGCTCGCGACCAGGATCGCCGCAGTCACCGAGAGCATCCCGGCGAGAAGCGTCAGCCCCTGCAGCACGGTCGTCGCGAGAAAGGCCCATACGGCCCAGTTCTTCGGGCCGGGAACGCGCTGATACCCGCGGATGAGCGACACACCCGTCGCGATCGCGAACCGCGGTCCGAACTCGAAGGCCGGGTACTTGAACACATGCGAAAAGAGCACGAGCCAGATGAGCTCGTAGCCGAAGCGCGCGCCCGCAACCGGGCTCAAGATGAGATGGCTCGTGCCGATGGCCGTTGCGGCCATGATGATGCCCGGACCGAGGCTTCGGAGAGTGCGGACGAAGCTCACGAGACGTTGTTCAAAATCGATAGAGCCGTACCACTGAAGACGCGCTCTTTCTCGACTTCGGGTATGTGAAGCGCTTCGATCGACGAGACCGAGCGCTCGATGGAGCCGAGCAGGTGCGGATAGTCGCTCCCCATCACCATGTGGTCGGCGCCCACGAGATTGCGGAGCATGTTGAGGGTGTGCGGGCTAAAGGTCACGGTGTCGTAGTAGAGCTTTTTGAGATAGGTGCTCGGGAGCGCGTCGATCTTCTCGCGGCACTCGGCAAAGTCGCGATAGCCGTTGTCGAGCCGCTCCATCAACCACGGGATCGCGCCGCCCGCATGGCCGATGATCCAGCGAATGTCGGGCAGCTCGCGGAACAGGCCGTCGAAGCACATCTCCGCCGTAGCGAGTGTCGTGTCGGAAGGGAAGCCCACGAGCGGGCCGAGCACGAAGCGGCGATAGGGCTCGGGATTGGCCGGCAACATGGGATGGAGAAAGAGGCAAAGCTTCCGGCGGTTCGCTTCCTCGAAGAAGGCCCGGTATTGCGGTAATGTGAGCGAGCGGCCCTGGATGTTGCTCATGAGAATGACGCCGTTCAGCTTCAGCTCGTCGAGCGCTCGATGCAGCTCTTTGATGGCTTGGTCGGGATCGTCCATCGGGATCGAGGCAAAGCCTTTGAAGCGCTTCGGGTAGCGCGCGATGAGCTCGGCATAGTCGTCGTTGACCATCCGCGCGACCTCGGGCTGCCGCTCCGCAGGCGCGAAGAAGACGTTCGGCGTCGAGAGCGACACCACTTCGACATCGATGCCGACGCGGTCCATGTCCTCGATCCTTTTTTCGGGATCGGTCATGGGCGGCGTGATCCCAAAAAAACGAGCGCCTCGCAGCTTGATGATCGTCCGTCCGGTCGGGTCCTTGTCGAACGTAAAATCGTTCGAGAGCTCACGGATCTTGTCGAAGAAACTCTCCGGATAGTAATGCGTATGGAGATCGAATTTCACGGTCGTCTTACCCTTCCCTGCCGCGGCCTTGCCACGGTAACGTTACTTTTTTGCCGAAATTCTCTTGCCATTGCCCGACAATGGACTCGAGCGCTTTCTTTGCGGCTGCGGGATTCTTGGGCCGGAAGCGAAAGTGCTTCTCCTTCGCCGACGCGCGCCACGACTGCAGCACCTTGGCATGCGCGCCGGTCTCGGTATGGATGTTCTTTGCGCGAACAAGTAGACGCGATGGAAGCTCGGTCTTTGTTCGACTCGCGCGAATCTCTCCCTCCGATTCGACGCGTTCTAGAAGCGCACGGTCGTCTTTGGAGAGGCCGTCCATCTGCCAACGATCCTTCGTCATAGCGACCGATAGCAGGTCCCGCCAAAACCGCGTGTGCACGAAGGTTTGTTTGTTCAGAACGAGCGTCGTCAAGAGAACATCTTCATGGTCGTCGAGCTTCTCGATGACGGCGAAAATCGCGAGCGACTTCGGATGGGACCACCAGGATCCCTTTATCGGCTCCCCCGCAACGAGCCCTGCGACACTCGGTATTACGCTGTCCGTCACAAGAAGTAGGCCGTATTTCTCGAGCTCAGCTTGGACCCGCCGCAGGCTCATGGGCGCATCCTATCCGCATCACCGCCGCCGCGTCTATTCTCCCGGCCACTTTCACGTTTCGGATAATTGGTATCGTAGAGAACATAAGAAATGGACCTTTCGCTGGTACCAATTTTACCCTAGACTGATCTCATGACTGAGACAGCCTTCTCACCGACCGAACGCTCCACGATCCATCGGCTCCCGAGCCGCGGATCTTATAACCGCAAAGAGGTTTACGACATTCTTGATCAGGGGATTCTGGCCCATGTGGGCTTCACGACAGCTCGTGGTCCCGTGGTCATTCCGATGGGCTACGCCCGCCGCGGGGACACGATCCTCCTACATGGTTCGGCGAAGAGCCGCCTTTTGAATGAGCTCACGAAGGGGACGGATGTCTGTATCACGCTTACGTTGCTCGACGGTCTCGTTCTCGCGCGTTCGACCTTTCACCATTCGATGAACTATCGCTCCGTCGTCGTGTTCGGCCACTCCTCGGTCATCGAAGACCCACGGGAAAAGAACGCCGCGCTCGAGCATCTCGTCGAGCACCTCGTGCCCGGCCGAGGTGCTGAGGCGCGCGGTGCTTCGGAAGCGGAGCTCGCCGCAACGCTCGTCGTCGAAGTGCCCATTGCCGAGGCTTCGGCCAAGGTACGCACAGGTCCGCCGGTCGACGAAACAAAGGATCTCGAGATAGACATCTGGGCGGGCGTGCTCCCCCTTCGATTCGAGACCGGCGAGCCCATCCCGGACGAGCACACGCCCAAGGACAAGCCCGTGCCGAGTTACGTGCGCGACTATCCGCAAGGGCGCGCGTGACCGCCGAGCTCACCTGTCTCCGTGCGACGTCGGATATTTTGCGAAGCCTCGTCGAGGTCGCGGCACGCGAGCAACTTCTCTGGAAACCAGCTGACGATCGGTGGTCCATTTGCGAAGTGCTGAATCACTTGACCGACGTCGAGAAGCTGAATCTCGGCCACCGCGTGCGCCACATGCTCGAGGAAGAGCGGCCACACTTCGAGGACTACGATCCCGGCCTCCGCTATCGCGACGGCGCTTATAAAAACGATGATGGTCTCCGCGCGCTCGAGGCGTTTTGCGAAACCCGCGAAGCGTCCCTCTCTTGGCTCGAGCGCGCCGAGCCCGCCGATTGGGAGCGCAGGGGCCTACATCCAGATGTCGGCGAAGTGCGGTTATCACAAGTTCTGAATCTTCGGGCGTTTCACGATTTGTCCCATATTGGGCAAGTCTCCGAGATCTTGAAAGCGGTCTGCTTCTGGGACGGGATGGGCTCCCTCCAGAAGTATTACTCCGTGGACGCATAACACCATGCTGGTGCGTCTCGACTCCGGCACGCCGCTCCACCTTCAAGTTTACCGAGCGTTCCGGGACGCGATCCTCCGAGGACGTCTCGCGTCGGGCGCGCGGCTGCCTTCGTCGCGTGCACAAGCGCAGCTTCTCGGCATCTCGCGCAACGTCGTGCTCCAAGCCTACGAGCAGCTGAGCGCGGAAGGCTACCTCACGGGCTCCGTCGGCTCGGGTACCTACGTCGCCCGTGATCTTCCGGAAGAGCGTGTTGCGACCAAAGCTCAAAGCGCCGCTCCGCTCTCGAGCTATACACGCCGAGCGCGGGAAAAGAAGGCTCCAGAGCGCGCCCCTCTACCCTACGATTTCGTCTATGGCCTGTCGCCTCCGGATGAGATCACCATTCGGCAATGGCAGCGCTGGATTCGCAAAGCGAGTGAAGATCTACCTCTCGATTACGGTCCCACGCAAGGCGAGTCGGCGCTCCGAGAAGCGATTGCGTCTTATCTTTTTCGGAGCCGAGGTGTATCGTGCTGCGCCGATCAAGTTCTCATTGTCAGCGGTTCGCAACAAGCCTTGAGTCTCGCCTCGCGCGTTCTGTTCGAGCCAGGCGATCGGGTCGCTATCGAAGACCCGGCCTATCAAGGCGCGCGCCAAATCTTCGAAGCGGACGGCCTGCAATTGATCCCGCATGCTGTGGACGAAGACGGTCTCGACCCGGCTAGCCTCGGGGCGGATTTGCGAGGCGTCTACGTAACGCCTTCTCATCAGTTCCCAACGGGCGCTACGATGCCGCTCGGACGCCGGCTGAAACTACTTGCCTGGGCCGAAGCTCATGACAGCTTCGTGATCGAGGACGACTACGACAGCGAATATCGCTACGAAGGCCGACCCCTCGAAGCGATCCAAAGCTTGGACGGCGCCGGGCGTGTCCTTTATATAGGGACGTTCTCGAAGGTGCTCTTTCCCGCGCTCCGTCTCGGATTTCTCGTGCTGCCACAGGCGCTCGTCCCTGCCTTCACGCGCGCGAAGTGGCTCGCGGATCGGCACGCCCCTTCGCTCGAGCAAACCGCTCTCGCCGAGTTTCTAGAATCTGGTGAGTTCGAACAGCACCTGCGCCGCACGCGCACGAGAAACGCCCGGCGCCGAGCCGCGCTCCTCGAAGCACTCGAGCGCTACCTTGGCGACCGCTTCCAAGTCTCGGGCTCGAACGCGGGCATCCATGTTCTTGTGTGGCTCTCCGGGTTCGACGAAGCCGCACTCTCGGAGCTGACCCGACGGGCGGCCGAGGATGGAGTGGGCCTCTACTCCGCTGCGCCGTACTTCGCGACGCCCAAAAAAGCACGCGCGGGCCTTTTGTTCGGCTATGGCAGCTTGGACGTCGACCAGATCGAAGAAGGCGTGCGCCGTTTCGCGAGCTACGTCTAGTCGAGTTCTTCAATCAGGTGTGCCGCAGAGCCATATCTCGAAGATCGAGACGGGGGCTGTCGATCTCAGGGTATCCAGCCTGGTCGCGCTCGCGCGCGTTCTCGACCTCGAGCTCATGCTCGTTCCCCGCAAAACGGTTCCAGCTGTCCATGACCTTGTCCGCAGCACTGAACGAGCAAGCCATCCACCGACCGGCGCGGCGCTCAAGCATCTCAAACAGCTGCAAAAGACGCTCGACACTATCACGGAGGCCCACCCCGCCCTCGAGGAGCTCACACAGCTTCAGCACCAGCTTCGGGCCATTCGACGTTTTCAGCTTTCCCAAAACGACGTGGGCGTGTTGCAGAACACCGACAAGGCGCTCCAGGCCTTTAGGGAGAATACAAAGAGCAGCGATTCGCTCAATCAGGCGCTCTTACAAATATATAGCTTGCGAAACGCTCTCGGGCATCGTTCTGCCGATGGGCCACAGACAGACACTGTACGCCCGGCCTACAGCCTGGAGGAGGACGATGATGGCTGATGTCTCCGTCCTCGATGTGCTGCTATATGGCGAGCCGATCGGTACGCTCACCTATGTTGGCGACGACCGCACACTTTTTTCCTTCAACGAAGCCTATCTCGAGGACACGGACCGGCCCGTGCTCAGTTTGGGCTTCAAGGACGCGTTCGCCGCATTGATTACCGATTTCAACGCGACCCGGATGCGGCTCCTCCCGTTCTTCTCAAACCTGCTACCCGAAGGGCATTTGCGTGATTATCTGGCAGGCCGCGCCGGTGTGAGCCCCGCCCGCGAATTCTTCCTGATCTGGGTGCTCGGGCGGGACCTGCCGGGCGCGGTCACGATCAGGCCGGCCGACGATGAAGCCTGGCCGTTTGATGCCGATGAACACGCCGAGGATGATGAAAACGATGATCATCGCCGCGGAAATGCGCTGCGCTTTTCGCTGGCCGGTATGCAGCTCAAGTTTTCGACGATCAACGAGACCTATGGCGAGTTGACCATTCCGGCTGAAGGTGTAGGCGATTCATGGATCGTCAAGCTGCCGTCGCGTCCATTTGCAGGCGTGCCCGAAAACGAGTTCTCGATGATGACGCTGGCTCGGCTCGTCGGCATAGACGTGCCGGCGGTGCAACTTGTCGACATCGACGCCATCAGAAATATGCCCAAAGGTATCGGTGCGCTGGAAGGGCAGGCGCTTGCCATCGAGCGGTTTGACCGCCTCCAGGACGGCAGCGCCGTTCACTTCGAAGATTTCGCGCAAATTTTTCGTGTCTATCCCGAGGACAAGTACAAAAAGGCCAGTGCGCGCAATATTGCACAGGTCATTGCCGCGGAGGGCACAGAGGCCGATATTGCCGAGTTCATCCGGCGAATGACCTTCAACACCCCTGATTGGCAATGCCGATATGCATCTGAAGAACTGGTCCGTGATCTATCCCGACCGGCGCAATGCTGTACTGGCACCGGCCTATGATTTTGTTTCCACGATTGCTTACATCTCGGATAACAAGGCTGCCCTCAATTTCAGCCGCACCAAGCGCTTCGATAGATACTCAGCGGACGAGCTTTCCCATCTAGCGGCCAAAGCCCGGCTGCCAGAAAAGCTCGTTCTCGATACCGCCCATGAAACCGTCAGCCTCTTTCATCAGCACTGGGAAGCCGAAAAGGCAAATCTTCCCCTGGCCGCCGATGTCATGGTGGCGATTGAACGCCATCTCAGAACGATACCTATCGCCTGAGCTTGTTCCCGCCGTCCGATGATCGTGGTAAATAGAGTCGACGGCGCTCCGGTTCGGTGAGCGCTTCTACAAGCTCGTCCGGTCGGCCGTCGCGGGAGCGTCGACCTAGCCTTTCGTTTACACGTTCGAGAACTGGCCGGACGGCGAGGTGCTTCGCCGCGTCCTGGAATACAAGGAGAGCGCCGTCGTCGAACCCAAGGCGAGGTGGGAGGGCTTGGAGAAAACATTCGGCAAGGAATAGAAGGCGTGCGCCGTTTCGCGAGCTTACGTCAAGTGATACTTGCGCGCGCGCGTCCGCTCTTCGTCGCTTCTCAAAAGCTTCGAATAGGTTTCGCCGTCGATGGCGTGGTCGCGAAAGCCGTCGATACGCGCGTTCCGCTTGAGCTCGGCGAGACCGCGATCGGCGGCGCCGAGCGCGAGCTGCAGCGCGTGCGCGGCATAGACGGCGAGAGTGATCTTTTGGCGTTTCAAAATATCGAGCGGCGTATCGCGGACCGTCGTCATCAAAGGTTTCTGTGCCGCGTCGGCGGCGCGCGGGCAATCCTCGAGGGCCATGCCCGCGAAGAAGAGCATGTCCGCGCCAGCCTCGGCGTAAGCGACCCCGCGCTCGATGGCAGCCTCCACCGACTCACCGACGGAGACGGAGTCGGCGCGTGCAAGCACGATCGTGTCGCCCCGTCGAGCGTCGACCGCGGCTTTGACCTTGTCTGCCATCACGTGCGTCGGAACGAGCTCACCTTCGCCGCCGACATGCTTTACTTGGACGTGGTCTTCGATCATGACTGCCGCGATCCCTGCGCGCTCGAAGCCTTGCATCGCGCGGTAGACGTTCAATGGGCTTCCGCCGCCATCATCTGCATCGGCGAGGACCGGGATTTCGACCGCTCCCGCGATGCGCGCGGCGAGCTCGATGAGCTCGGTGATACTCACGAGCCCGTAATCTGGAACCCCGTACATCGACGCCGAGCAAGCACTTCCGCCCACGACCATCGCTTCGAAGCCGTGCAGCTCGATGAGTCTGGCCGAAAGCACGTCGTAAGCGCCGGGACACATCACAGGCGCTGCGCGGGAGACGAGCGAGCGCATGCGTACACTCGCGGTCTCGTCACGCGTGCTCGATGGCACCAGGGCGCCGCCCGCAGCCACGCCGAGCGCTTTGACGAAACCACGACGTTCCGGGTTCTTCGGTTCATTCATGGGGGATTCTCCTCAAGAGTCGCTTGCACAGCGAAAGCCGATCGTGCTCGTGCGCGTCGCCCGATCCGTGAAGTTGCGGTAGAAGACCGAGAGCAGCCGTTCGTCGACATCGCCCCAGCTCCCACCCCGATAGATTTTATAAGGAGCGTCTATCGGCCCGCGGGGATTCTCGCGCGGGCTCACGGAGTAGTAGTAGAGCTCGTAGCCATCGGCGACCCACTCCCAGACGTTTCCTATCATGTCGTAAGCGCCATAGCCGTTTGGCGGATAGTAGCTGACGTCGATGGGGCCTTTGGGATAGCCGTAATGCGCGAGCCGGATGGATTTCGCGCCTTCCTCGGCGTCTTCCGCGGGCTCATCGTCGAGTCCGTTGCTTGATGGGTGAGACAGTTTTTCGTACCCGCCGCGCGCGGCCTTCTCCCACTCGGCTTCCGTCGGAAGGCGCTTTCGCGCCCACGCACAATAGGCGGCCGCGTCGTCCCAGCTCACGTTGTAGGCCGGCATGCGGGGTTTTTCTTCGGGAACGTTCCCTTTGCGCCAATGAAAGGGCGCGCGATGTCTCGTCTCTTCGACGAAACGCGCGTAATCGCCGTTGGTCACCTCGTAGCGATCGATGAGAAACGTGTCGAGGTAGACGAGATGCATCGGGCGGTCATCCATCCGATCGCGGGTCTGCCAACCGATCTCGTCGATGAGCCACATGTGATACCGACCCATCCAGAAATCACCGGCGGGGATCGAGACCATATCGGACGGCGGCGAAGGCAGTAAGGCCGTGGCCGCCGCCAGTACCAAGCTGAGCAGCACTGCTTTAGACGAACAGCTCCGCGATCTCGTCGTCGAACATCATCTCCGACCCGCCAAGGGCCACCGTGTCCACGTAGCGGTACTCCCGGCCCGAAGGCGTGTTCTTGACGGACTTTCTCCAGTCGATGCCCAGAGCGGAATAGATCGTGGCGACGATGCTGTCCATGAATGGCTGTCCCTCGTGCTTCCAGCCATAGTCGATGCATTCGGCGCCGTCCTCGTTCGTCGAGCCAATGATGCGTCCGCCCACGACCCCGCCCCCAGCGAAAAGAGATGTGTAGGCCTGCCGCCAATGATCGCGGCCCGCGACCGGATTCATCTCCGGCGTGCGTCCGAACTCGCTCGTCGTGACGATGAGGGTCTCGTCGAGCATCGTCTTACCGGAGGCCGTTCCCGGTCTCGCTTCTAGGTCTTGCAGCAAGCTCACGAGGCCTTTATCGAGCCGCGGGCAGGTCGTGTAGTGATTCCACTTCTTCTTGCGATCGAAGATGCCCGAGTGATGATCCCAATGATCGCCGTCATAGATGTAGATGAAGCGCGTGCCTGCATCTGCGTCGAGAATATTGCGTGCGAGGATGCAGCCGAGACCGAACTCATCGCTCCCGTAGCGCGCCTTGTCTTCCTCCGTCGCCTCGAAGATCGTAGGCCAGCGCGGGTCGTTCAAAATTTCATAGGCGCCCTGATAGAAGTCGCGATAGTCCGAAGCTTTCGAGCCCATCGAAAGGCGCTCTGTCTCGGACGCGTCGACGAGCGCGTTCAAGAGCCGGAAGCGCTCCTCTAAGAGCTCCTTACTGCCCTGTGTGTTGCCGGCAAAGGATTCGAACACGGTTGTGGGGTCGAGATCGAGCCCCGTGAACCGCGTCGGCAGAAAGCCTGCGCCGATCGAGCCGGCGCGGGCGCGCGTGAGCTGTGTCGACATATAGGTCGGAAACGTGTCCGTTTCGCGCCTTTGGGCTTCGAGCTCGTAAGAGATGATGCTGCCGAAGCTCGGGATCTCGCGAGCGATGGCGACGTTGAGCGCGCGGCCCGTTTGGGTGTGGTATTGCCCGTTGAAATGGATGAGCTCGGGGGCGCGCATCGAACGGACGAGCGCGACCTTATCCATCCGCTTGTGAAGCTCCGGAAAGAGCGTACGCGAGATGGCGAGGTCGTCTTTGAGCTGCACCATGTCGAGGTCTTTGGGCGTATAGCGGGTCTGTTTGAAATCCCAGGTGTCCATCGGGCTAATGGCGCCGCCCAGCTCGATGAAGATGCAGTTTCGCGCCGTGCCTCTCGGGTCGGTCTGGCCGTTCGCGTGGATCTCGAGCGGCCACACCAGATGGTCGAGACTAGTACCCGCCAGGGCGAGCCCGCCCCAGCGAAGCACGTCTCGACGCGTCGGCAGAATGTCTTTTACGCGAGCCATGACGTCCTCCCAGTCACTGGGTCATCCATTAGTGGTTCAAGAGAAATTCGGGTGAGTTCAAGAGCGCCCATTGCAGGTTCGAAGCGCCGGCCGCGCGGTCCTGTGACACCGCCTTCAAAGCGACTTTACTTTCGGCGGCGCTTGGCCAGCGCGCGAGCGTCGCGAGATAGAGCTCTACGATGAGCTCATCGTTGGTCGCGTCCGAGTTGACGAGCCGATCGACCCGCGAGTCTTCTTCGGCGGCAACGCGCCGGCTCACGACGCTCGACTGCATCATGAGCATCGCTTGCAACGTGGAGACTTTGTTGCCAACCGGCATCGGCGTCATCCGGTTGCTCTGAGAAAATGCGAGCAAGAGCGCGTTGATCTCAGCCCCTTCGCTGCTTCCACGTCGGGCGCGTCGTGCGCCGAGATCGGACGGCGCGGCGAGTTGTTTGACCCGAGTAACGGTCGTGCCTGAGAACTGAAACTCGCCCGGACGTCCCGTCACCTGTATAATTGTATCCACGAGCTCCGGACCGGTGAGCACCCGGACGAATTTGCGTGGGTAGTAAGGCAAATAGTCGTCCTTCCACTCGGCGGGATAGCGCGAATCGAGCTGATAGGCGCTCGAGCGGAAGATCGTTTTCATGAGGTGGTGGATGCTGTAGCCGCTTTCGCGAAAGTCTGCCGCGAGCGCTTCGAGAAGCTCCGGGTTCGTCGGCTGTATCGTCCATGGCGCCTCGGGCGGATTGTTAGGGTCCATCCGGTCGAGGTCGAACCCGTTATAGGGTTCGACGAACGCCGCCGTCATCAGCTTTCCCCAAATCAAGTTGACGGTCGCGCGCGCGAATTGCGGGTGCGAGGTGATCATGCGCGCGAGCGCGGCGCGCTCGTTCTCGCCCGGCTTCGGTTTTTCGCCGGTCAACAAGAAGGCGGGCTCGTAGCTCTCGCCCTCGAGGCGTGGAAAGCGGTTCTCGGAAAGCGTGAAGAACGGCGCATCGTCGGCAGTGTCGTAGCCTTTGGCAAGATCGTCCACGATGAGATCGACGACGACGTTCTTGGACCGGTCGTCCCACGTGGTAATCATGCGGGTCTTTCCGAAGAAGGCCGAATGGCGATAGAAATCCGCGCGGGTCTTTTTCGTGAGCCAGGAATTGACTTGTTCGAGATGGGCCTCGCCGTCGTGGCAGGAAATGCAGGACGTGGTGATGCCGAGAAAAATCCGCGACGTGTCGACGTTGAATTGATCGATCGAGTCCAGCCGGTTGAGGATCCCGTAATCCTCGTTGCTCATGACGATGCGGCTCTTCGCTTGATGCGAGCGCGACAAGAATGCGAGTGCTGGGATCGTCCCATGCGCCTTCGAGACACCAGTCAAAAGATCGTGGACGACCTCGTCGTAAGGCCGGTCCACTTGGAGCCACTCCTTGACCCAGAACTGAAACGAGTTTTTGACCGGACCGACCTGTGACGCGAGGCGGAAGAGATCGCCCCAGAACCACGCCCATTGCTCGGCGAACGCTTCGGTGCCTATTAGAGAATCGATGAGCTCGACGCGCTTTTGGGAAGCGTCATCCGCGACGAACGCGCGGACCGCGTCCGGTTCGGGCGGGAGACCAATGGCGTCAAGATAGACCCGCCGCACGAACTCGGTGTCCGAAGCGAGCCCAGCATGAGGGATGCCTCGCTCCGCCATTTGGCGGAAGAGGATGGTGTCGATGATGCCTCGTCGAGAAACGTCCGCGCCGGGCGCCGTCGCCGGCAGGTCACGCATCACGGCTTCGGTAAAATGGGCGCTCTCCCTGCCGCGATCGGTGGATTCGAACAACGTTCGGTGTGCCTCCGCGGCGCCGTTGTTCCGGCGCCCCTCGTCGGAGGCTTTTTTGTCCTCATCCGCAGCCGCGAGGCAAGGGACAACGAATATAAGGGAAAGCAAAAGGCGGCGCATCGAAACGTCCTCCTACGAGCGTCATCTATCCTACCGCCACAGCCCGCCAAATCTCAACCGGCTCGCCGTTCGTCAAGAACTTGAATCGGGACGCCTATTGGACGCTCGCCTCTTCCCCCGTCGCGAAGTAGCGCACCCGACGGATCTTCCGTCGGCAGGTTGGAAGAACGCCTCGCCAGGGACCATCACCTCGTCCCGTCCTCTCATCGAGTGTAAGCGGCTACATATTCTACGGCACCGCGTCGACGCCCCACGGCCCGTCGACGCGGCCTCGATTCGTAGTCTCTCGGAGGCGATGGAGATCTTGCGCGAACGACACCGCGTCGGGAATTGGGCGCAGCGAGCGATGTTCTACCTCTTATGGGCCGAGCCCGCCAAAACTCTCGAGCGCGGGAACCTCGTCCGGCGTCCGGGACGTCGTAAGTCGTGCACCAGGCCGGGGCGGGCGCATCGCGGAGAAGAGCTCCATGTGTCCCTCCACGATTCGCTTGAGGGCTTCACCGTCCGGCTCCATCGACGATTCGCCGCGCTCGGAGGTGCCCCCGAGTGCGATACCGTCCGACCGAGGCATCATGTGGATGCCGAACGAGTCGCTTTGCCCGAGGCCACCGAAAGTACTGTAGTCGACCTCCGGCTGCGGGACGAGCAAGGTGAGTTGCCCTTTGACGGGCGTGAGCTCCTCGTCGCTGAAGAGCTCACGCGACCCGAGACCGGTGCAGTTGACGATGAGTCTCTCGGTCAACGACATGAGATCTCGGGGCGTGTCGAACTTGCGGATGACGATACGGCCATCGAAAAGGTGGAAGTCACGGACGAGAGCATCGAGGTAGGTAGCCGGCTCGATCCGAATCGATGGGGTACGGGTGGCGTACTTCAGAGGAAACGGATGCTCGCCGGCGTGAAGAATCACGCGGCCCGTCCGCAAGTGCTCGGGAAGAAGCGAGCCCTCCCGGCTTATGCGCTCGACGGGCATCTCGTCCATCGTGCTGTAATTGTCGATCCAGGACACCCCGTAGTCACGACCAGCGAGGAGCTGAAACTGCCGATAGGAGATCTCGGCCGCGAACCGGAACTGCTCGTCCCACTGCGGCGTGCGCCTGCCTACAGCAAAGAGACCGGAAGTGGGTGTGAAGCCGGCCCACGCCATGTTCGACGTGGTGTTGGGCGGCACGGCCATGGCATAGATGGTCACTTTGATGCCACGCCGCTGAAGCTGCCTTGCCGTAGCCAAGCCGACGGCGCCCGAGCCGATAACGGCCGCGCGCCGATCGGGATGGCCCATGGCCATGTCGGCGGCGAGATAACCGGTGCCCCATGAGAGCGAAATGCCGGCTCCGCCGTGGCCGTAGTTGTGGATGACGGTCTTGTGGTCGAGCTTCTCGGTCCTTACGACGAAACCCGAGGGGCGGTGCGGACGCAAACCGACCGTCGTATGGATGACCCGATCCCAAGAGACATGGACAGGCACGAGGTTGACCGGAGGCCGCATTGGTCTCGCGGGCGTCCTTCGATTCGCGCATCCGCCAAGCCCCAAACCAACAACCGCCATCCCGCCCGCCTTGAGCAACGTCCGTCTGTCCATTCCACGCTCCTTGTTGATTTTTCCAAACGTTCCCTAGAGGTTCCCTGTCCTTGGATAGCGCCTAGTCTAGTCTAGTGTGTCTTCCATCTTTGATCCGGCAGCTCAGAAGTCCAGCCTTGGCGATTCGGCCGTGATAATCGCACGATTTCGCGGCGATCCGCCGAGCTCTTGTTCCAACGCGTCGAGAAGCCTCCGCACATCTGCGTACGCCGATGGGATCGAAGACGGCGTGCGCCGCGTCCCGAGCTACGTCAAGTGAAATCGGCGGGCGCGAGTTCGCTCTTCCTCGCCCCGCAGAAGCTTCGAATAGGTTTTGCCGTCGATGGCCTTCTAAAGGAAAGCCATCGATCCGCGCGTTCCGCTTGAGTCTCTTTGCGCGTATAGCGGGTCTGTTTGAAATCCCAGCAGTCCATCGGGCTAACATCGGTGCCGGGCGGCGTCGCCGGCAAGTCAGACATCACCGCCTCGGCAAAATGGGCGCACTCCCGCGCCGCGATCGGTAGATTCGAGCAGCGTGCGATGCGCCTCGTCGGCGCGGTCATCGGAGGCTCTCTTGTCGTCATCGAAAGCCGCGAGGCACGGGACGACAAGGATCAAGGAAAGGAAAAGGTGGCGCATCGAGACGTCCTGCTTGGAGAGCGTCGTCTATCGTACCGCCGCTACCCGCTAAATCTCAATCGGCTCGCGAGTCTTCAAGAATTTGAATCGGACGCCTACTGGACGGGCGCCATTTCCCCCGTCGCGAAGTAGAAGCGCGCCCGACGGATCTTGCCGTCGGCAAGTTGGAAGAACGCGGCTCCAGGGACCATTACTCTCGTCCCGTCCTCTCGTCGGGTGTAAGCGGCTACATATTCGACGGCGATGCTCGCCCCGCCCCACGGGCCGTCGGCGCTATGGAACAGCGACAGCGACTGCTCCCGAGCCGTCACCACCTCGATGCGGAAGCGGGGGCTCTCATAGGTCGCGGCGAAATCACGCGCCATCTTGCGGATGTTCTCGTGCCCGGCATAGGTAACCGTCCCGAGCTGATGGCTTCCGGGCCCCGTGATGTGAAGGGCGTCCGGCTGGTAGAGTGCTATGAGCGCATCGACGCTCTCCTCTGATTCGTCGAGGGCGTTCATGCGCTCGAACCACGCGCTCACGACCTCGTTCTCGCTCTTGGGAGCCTCTATGAATGACGCGGCCGCGAGGACGGCAACCGACAATAAAAGTTTACGCACGGGACCGTTTCTTCCAGGCGCGATCGAACTTGCGCCGCTTGATGAACGACTTCTGCGTACCGATGCCGGTCGTCGAGATAGCGGCGTAAAGGTTCGCCCTCGAGACCGCTTCGCGTTCGGGAAGCCCCTCGCCGAGGAAAACGGCGAAGCTTCCAATGAACGCGTCGCCGGCCCCGGTGGAGTCGACCGACTTCACTTTAAAGGAAGGCATGAGGTCCATGCCGTCCTTGGACGCGAGAAGCGCGCCGCGTTCGCCGAGAGTAAGGATGACGCGCTTCAGGCCCTTCGAGAGCAGGTGCTCGGCGCACTTCTTGGCATCGTCCACCGTCTTGACGGCCTTACCTGTGATTGCCTCCGCTTCGCTTTCGTTGGGAATGAAGTAATCGACGTCTTGAATTTTTGCGAGATCGACCTTCATCGCGGGAGCGGGGTTGAGCAGCACGGGAACGTTGTGCTTTTTCGCGAGCTTGACGGTGTAATAAATGGTTTCGAGCGGTATCTCGAACTGCAGGACGATCATGTCCGCTTTCTTGAGAAGCGATGTCGCTTTGCCGACCGCTTTCGGCGTGAGCTTGTCGTTGGCGCCCTTTACAACGAGGATGCGGTTTTGACCGTTAGCTTCGACGAAGATAGGCGCAACGCCGGTCGAGACATTCTTTACCATCTTGACGTTTTTGGCGCCGATACCGAGCTTCTTGAAGTTGCGAATGCTGGCAGGGCCGAACAAATCATCGCCCACGCGCGCGACCATGTGCGCCTCCGCCCCGCAATAGGCGGCGGCGACAGCCTGGTTGGCACCTTTGCCGCCAAAACCGAGATCGAAGCTCTTACCGAAAAGCGTCTCACCGGGTTTCGGAAACTGATCGGTAAACGTCGTGAGGTCGACATTGGCGCTCCCAACGACGACGATACGGGCTTTCTTTTTGGCCATCGTCCTACCTCATCGTCTAAA
>SMYC01000134.1 GCA_004356105.1 Acidobacteriota bacterium
CCCGACCCGCCGGACCTGCCGAAGATGACGAGCGAGCCTGAAACACTGTTCGCTCCAGTCGAGGTGCCTCCAGTCGAGGTGCCTCCAGTCGAGGTGCCTCCAGTTGACGTGCCCGTGCCTTCCGTCCCACCCGTGGAAGCTCCGGTCGTCGCGTCGGCGCCTGAACCGCTCAATCCGGAACCGCCGGTTCCCGCTGCTCCACTGGACGTGACCTTACCCGCGCCCGCACCGGCCGCGAGCCCAGCGCCGGACACGCCTAAGCCAGATGGCTCAGACGACGATCTCGTCGAGCGCATCGCGCAACGTGTCGTCGACAAGCTCTCTTCGAAAGTCATCCAGGAGATTGCTTGGGAAGTCGTTCCGGACTTGGCCGAAGGCCTCATCCAGAAAGAAATCGACGCGTTGAAGTCGAAGATACCGAAATCGGGGTAGCCACCTCGAACGCGAAACCTTCCCTCGGTGCGAGACTAAGAGCTCAAGGTGCCGGTTTTGGTACCTTCATCCTCCATGTCGGTCGGTGTGTTTCCACGAACGACTTGGCGCTTCTTTATGCGAAGCACGAAGCACCTCACGGAAGTCTCTTTCTCGCGAGCGAGCAGAGTGGCGGACGGGGACGCTTCAAACGACGCTGGGAATCGCCCCCAGGCGGACTTTATCTGAGCATCCTCCTCCGGCCCGAAGGTGAGTTCCCGCCCTCGCTCCTGCCCCTTCTCACTGCGGTCTCGACGGCGGAAGCGATTCACGAAATCTGCGGTCTCGAGGTGAGCTTGCGATGGCCGAACGACCTCTACGTGAACGAGCGAAAGCTCGCCGGGATCCTGTGTGAGGGTTCTTTCAAAGGCTCGCGGGCAGAGGTCTTCGTCGTCGGCATCGGGATCAACGTGGGGCAGCCGCACGAAAGCCTTTCGACGGAGGTCCGCGCTCGAGCGACGTCCATTAGTGGGATTCAGGGAGGGGCGCTCGAGACGGAAGCGGTTGCAGCTTGCGTCGTGTCGCGCTTCGAGTTTTGGTGGCGCGAGCGCGACGCGGCGCGCGTTTTGGCCCGGTGGCGTGAGCTTGCGGCAGATGATGGTGGGCGGGCGGTTCTCGTGCAGCCGCGTGAGGGGGAGGGCTATCATGCCGTCATCCATGGACTTGCCGATGATGGTGGGCTGGCGGTGGAGGCTTCTGATGGGACGCGTCGAGTGCTTTATTCGGATGACGTGCTTTATCTGAAGTAGGGACACTCTTTTGGATGGCGAGGGGAACTACTATGGGTCGGTCGAGGATTACTTCGTCGAGTGCCGCGGAAGCCCGCTCTTCATCACTCCGGCAGAATGGTTTCTCATCTTTCGTTGGGAAGAGCAGGGGATACCACTACCGGTCGTCAAGGAAGGGATCGATCGCGTCTTCGAGCGACCCCAAGCGCGCGCCAAGCCGCGTAAGCTCGGCTACTGCCGTCAAACAGTGGAAGCCGGTTTTCGTCGCTTTCGTGAGGTGAGTCTCGGTGGGGGGGAGCGCGAAAAGGACGTCGAGCCACCTTTCGACCCGAGCGGACATCTCGAAGAGATTGCGGCGGCGATCGAAGCACTCGACCTCCCATCCGCGCGCGGTCTTGCCTCACGAGTCCGTGACTCGATCGATTCGGATCAAAGCCTCGTCGGAATCGAAGACAATCTCACCGCAATCGACCAAGAGCTGCTCGATGCGATCGAAGCCGAGCTCGAAGACGACGTGCGGAGCGAGCTGCTCCGAGAGTCTCAGGACTCACTCGCCTCCTATCGGGAACGGATGCCAAAAAAGGTCTATGACGCGGCGGTGAGAAGCGCTTATCGCCGCAGACTTCGGGCGAAGCTCGCGCTGCCTCACGTGACTCTTTTCGGCTTCTAGGTAGCATGAGGGCGCCTTAAGAATGGCCACAGAGACACAGAGACACAGAGTTTTGAAAACACTTAGCGTTTCCTCTGGGCGCAACGAGATGTTCCAGGGCGACGTCATCGTCTGCGAGATGACGCTGCTAGCAGCGTCGGACAGGAGCGTTAACAATAGAGCCCGCCAAGTGCTCTTCGCTCACTCCCACTCTCGCTTTCTCTGTGCCTCTGTGCCTCTGTGGCCATCTTTCTGGTTGATAAGAGCGTAAGAGAAATGATGAAGCGTTTCGAGGTCGAGATCGAGAAAATTGTCGCCGGCGGCGACGGTCTTGCTCGTCACGAAGGACGCGTGGTCTTTGTCCCCGGGACGGTCAGCGGTGAGAGACATCAGGTCGAGACCGTCCTCGAGAAGAAAGACTTCCTCAGAGCGAGAAGTGTGGCGCTCTTGGAATCATCGGAGCAGCGGCGCGAGGCTCCGTGTCCTTATTATGGTCGGTGCGGTGGGTGCTCGCTGATGCACCTCTCGCCGGCGGCTGCGCTCGAAACGAAGCGTGACATCCTTCTCGAAAGCCTCTCGCGCCAGCGTATCTCGCATGACGCCGTTGTCGCGACGCCATTTCCGGAAACGGGCTATCGCACTCGAATTCGACTTCATTTCTCACGAAGCGGTGGCGAGCTCGTGATGGGATTTCATGGGCGGGCGAGCCACGAGGTGCACGATATCGAGCATTGTCTTCTCGCTTCGGAGCCGCTGAACGCGACCTGGCGCGCCGTCCGTTCCTGGTTCCACGAGGATCCGACGAGAGCGCGCGGATTGAAATCGATCGAGCTTCAAGAATCCAGCCACCAGCCAGGGAGGGTTATAGCTCGATTTCTCGTCCAATCTAGGCATGGCATACTTGAATTCGAAAAGCGTGAGCCTCGCGAGCTGCTCGAGCACGCGGGGCTCCAGGGCTTCATCGTGGAGGCGGAGCGGGGCGGCCGGCGAGAGCTTCGCGTCGGGAGCCCTGTTGTGGAGCATCGTCTCGGCGAGCTCATGCTGCGGCAAACCGCAGGCAGCTTTTTTCAGGCGAATCGGTTCGCCCTCGACCGGCTCGTCCAGATCGTTGCTCCGAAGTCGGCGGTTGCGCGATGGATCGACCTCTATTGCGGGGTTGGTTTTTTCTCGCTTCCCTTCGCCTCCGCGGCCGGAGAGGTTGTCGGGGTCGAGAGCGCACCACGATCGCTCTCGGACGCCCGGGCCAATGCGAAAGCTGCCGGGCAACAGAATGCGGGGAACGTGCGCTTCATCCAGCAAGACGCCGCCACCTTCGCCGAATCTTTTTCCTTTAATCGCGACGATATCGTCGTCGTCGACCCACCGCGCGGCGGTCTTACACGGGCCCTCCGCGAACGCCTTCTGGCGAGTCCGATTGAGCGCCTGCACTATGTCTCCTGTGATGCCCCCGCTTTCGCGAGGGATGCGCGTGCGCTGGTGGAGAGCGGCTTCGAGATCGACGCCCTCGAGCTCGTCGATCTCTTTCCAAATACACATCACTTCGAGACCGTCGCGACCTTCATTCGCCGCAGAGGACGTCGATCACTCTCCGGACTTGATTCTCTGCCCCCCAAGGGTCGATACTAGGCACGCAAAAGAATCTGGTGGGGGAGTATTTTATGAGAATCGCACTGTTACTGGTTTCCCTATGGGTTGCCGGAGTGTCCGCTGCCGCGGCGCAGCAAACCCTCGTGTTCGTCGACGGCAGCCGCATGGCCGTTCAGTCCTACGAAATCAAAGGTGGCAGCGTTCAGTTCATGACGACCGACGGGAAGCTCCGCTCGGTGCCGAGCACGTACGTCAATCTCGCGGCCACCGAAGAGGCGAATGGCGGTGGTCCTCCACCTCAGGAGGCCGCGCCCTCGCCACCGCCACCCGCGCCCTCGCCACCGCCACCCTCACCACCGCCCGTACCACCCTCGCCACCGCCGCCGCCCGCACAACGACCTCCGCCCAGCCCGGAACCCCTGCCGACACAGCCGGTGACACCCTCGCCGCCCATAGCCACGCCCGTCCCCGAGCCAGAGCCCGCTGCTGCCCCCGCTCTCGATTTCAGCCCGCCGCCGGTGTGGTCGAACGACGAGCTCAAAGTGAGCCTTCAGATACCGTCGGGCGGATGGGAAGTCGACGACCTGCCGCCCTCCTTCGACGTCGCCGTCGCACTAGGGCGAGAGACCACCGAAGCACGTGTCACGCTGGCTTTGATTCGTCAAAAGCTGCGCGGAGAAAAAGACTTTCGGAAGGTGGTCTCCCGCATCGAGTCGTCGATCGCGGAAGCGCCGAGCTATCAATCAATAGCGAACGGCCCGGTCGACCTCGACCCGTACGCCGCGCACGAATTTCGCTTTACCAAGAAAAGCGGCTCCGTCGATATTTACAACCGGCTCGTTGTCGTTTACTCGCGGGATCTCGCTTACGTGCTGAGCTTGACCTGCCCCCAAAGCCGGCTATCGGACAATCAAGCCGATTTCGACGCGCTTGCTCGTGGCCTCGTCATCCGAAAGACCCGCAAAGAGCTGACGTTCTAGACCGAAATCGGCGCGGGCTCTCGTGAGAGCGCCGGCGCTACTTCCGTGCATAGCACTCCTGTCCGGCCTCCTGCTGGCTCCTTTCAGTAGCCCCGGGCTTCCTCTCTGCACGGCGGCCATCGTCCTCGCTGCCGCCGCGGTCTCGGCTAGCCGCGGTTGGCTGCGCGCAGGCTCGGCGTCCATCGCCGCTCTGTTCTTCCTCATGGGGAATGCGGCCCACACGCTGCAGGAAACCACGAGCCCCGCGCTTCGTGAGCTCTATCAACGCGAGGGCGAGCGCGCCTTCGTGTCTCCGCGACACGTCGAGGGCCGGCTTCGTCGCGAGCCCGAGCGCGCGCGCGACCAGACGTTGCTCACCCTCGATGTCGAACGCGTCACGGTCGCGGGCCAAGAGATCCGCGTTCGAGGTGGTCTGAGGGTGAGTGTTCGCGGCGTCCATCGAGGTCGGCTCGAGCTACTCGAGGCTTCTGACCGTATCGCGTTGTGGGTGCGCCTCCGCCTGCCGTCCCATTTTCGTAACCCCGGCGGCTTCGACGGGGCGGCCTACCTCGCCCGCCAGGAAATCGAGCTTCTTGGGTCGACCAAGAGTGGTCTTTTAGTGACGCTCGATGAAAAAGGGCCGCTGTGGTCATCTTTCATCTCGCGGCTTCGTCTTCGCGCTCTGAGACGTCTCGAGCGTGCACTCTCGGAAGAAACCTTCGGGGTGGTGGCGGCGCTCGTCACGGGCGAGCGAGCGGGACTATCGCCCGAGCTCGAGCGTGTCTACCAGCGTGCCGGCATTTATCACGTGATGGCGATCAGCGGCGCTCACGTTGCTCTTTGGATCCTCTTCCTCCATGGACTCATGCGTCGATGCGGTGTGAGCGCCTCGAGCTCGTACCTCGTTCTTCTCGCTCTGTTACCGCTCTATGCTGCGTTTTGCGGCGCCCGGCCACCGGTCTTGCGGGCCGTGGTGATGGCGAGCGCCGTCCTGGGGGCGCGGCTTCTGAGTCTTCGTTCACCGGCAGTGAACGGCCTCGCGATCGCCGCGCTCTTACTTCTAGTCCATGAGCCTTTGATGGTTGGGGACGCGGGGTTCCAGCTCAGCTTCGCAGCCATGGGAACGATCGCGCTAGCGATGGACCCGCTTCACTCGAGGCTAGGATATGCGGGCAGGCTTGCACTGCCACTTGCGATCTCGCTCGCGGCGCAGCTCGGTGTGGTGCCTGTTGCGGCGTGGCATTTCCATCGCTTGAGCCCCGTTGCGCCGTTCGCGAGCCTCGCGGCCATGCCAGTCGCAGCCATTATCTGCTTTCTCGGCGTGACGCTCATCGCCGTTTCGGAGCTCCCCCTCCTCTCGGGGCTCGTCGCTTTGGCGACGACGCACGCTGTCGCGGCCTTGAACTTCATCGCGGCGCTCGCTGGTCATCTTCCGGTTGCCTCGCTGCGCGTCGCGACGCCGTCTTGGACTTGGCTCCTGTTCTACGCGTCGGCGCTCGCGCTCATCGTTTCGCCCTCGCGGCGACGCTTCGGTACCGGTGCCTGCATCCTCGTCCTATTGGTGGCGTGGTTATCCTTTTCGTGGCCGCGCAAAGGCGACGTGCTCGAAATGGCTGTTCTCGACGTCGGCCACGGTGATGCTATCGTGCTATCGCTGCCCGACGGCAAGAACGTGCTCGTCGATGGCGGTGGTCTGGGCCACTCGTCGCTCGATATCGGCGAAAGCGTTCTCGTTCCCTATTTACTCGATCGCGGTATTCGAAAGTTGGATGCGGTGATCGTGACGCATGCGGATTTCGACCACATCGGAGGGCTATTCACGGTGATCGAGGAGCTCGAGGTGAAATCCATCTGGGAAGGAGATCCCGAGTGGGCGTTGTCTCATCGTGCGGCTTATCGCGCCTTACATGAGCGTGCTGCCATGGCGGGAGTGGCGTTACGGGTGTTGAGGAGCGGCGACAGTTTTTCTTGGGGCGGGGTGCAATTCGAAGTTCTAGCGGCGTCCCAGCCGGGATTCGAGAGGTCGAACAACCGCTCCGTTGTGCTGCGCATCACTTATGGCAAGCGGAGCCTCTTGCTTACCGGAGACGCTGAGCGAGCGCTCGAGGCAGCGCTCGTTCGAACCGGAGCGGACCTGCGCGCGGACGTTCTCAAGGTCGCCCATCACGGCAGCCGAAGCTCGAGCACCGACCGCTTTCTTGACGCTGTGCGCCCGCGGCTGGCCATCATCTCGGCCCGCCGCGCTCCATCGCGACCGCTGCCGTCTGCCCGTGTTCTCCACCGGTTGAGGGAGCGCGGGATCGAATATCTCCGCACCGACCATAACGGTACGGTGACCGTCCGCATCCGCGGAGACGGCGAGATGAGCGTCTCGACCTACCTGCGCGGATCAGTTTTTGGCTTCCGTCCATAGCCGCTCGAGCTCCACCATCGAGGTGGACTCGATGGATTTCCCGTCGGCCGCGAGCCGCTCTTCCATGAACCGAAAACGTCTCGAGAACTTCTCGTTCGCGTCCAAGAGTGCTACCTCGCCATCCGTTTTCGAGAGCCGTGCAAAACTGACGATTGCAAAGAGCAAATCGCCGAGCTCTTCGTGAACCGAGGACTCGTCGCCCGCGCGCACGGCCTCCTTCAGCTCGAGAACCTCTTCATCGATCTTTTCGAGAACGTGTTCGCGAGAGTCCCAGTCGAAACCGGCATGTGCGGCGCGCTTCGAGATTTTCGCCGCGCGCGAAAGGGCGGGAAGCGAGCGTGGCACGCCGTCGAGATGCGATTTCCGGGAGGGTTTTTCTTTGGCTTTGATGTCTTCCCAGTGCGCGAGCGCCTCTGCCGCGCCGTCGGCGGTCTTCGACTCGAAGACGTGGGGATGCCGCCGAACCAGCTTTTCTCGGATCCCGCGAACGATCTCGGGCATCGTGAACGCTCCCGCTTCAATCCCAACTTGGGCGACGAAAACGACTTCGAGGAGAAGATCGCCGAGCTCTTCGCAAACGGCTTCCGTGCTGTCTTGCCCGATCGCGTCTACGAGCTCGTAGGCTTCTTCGAGCACGAAGGGCCGCAAGGACGCCATCGTTTGCTCGCGATCCCATGCACATCCATCCGGGCCGCGAAGCCTCGCCATCAGTTCAATGAGCTTTTCGAACTCTGCGCCTGCGCTCACGTCCACTCATACCCTTCTTTCGCTTCTTGGTGAGGCTTGTGCCTGTAAATTCTTGATAAAATGGGAGATATAGTAGCCTACGTCTGTTGATCCGCCTATCTCGCTATGTTATTTTAGTTTATTGCCCCCGGTATTGAACCGACCCGGCTTCGAACGATAGGGCCCTTGTCGTATTAATCGAATAGGATTAAAGACTATTTTGTTTCGGTCGGCACCACTACACATTAGGTCGTTTTCGGTCGCTCGCCTTGCGCTTCTCGTCGCTATTATGCTTTCGATGCTCGGGACGCCGGCATCGGCTCAGCTCGACGAGGCGGATGGAAGCGAATCTCTCTCTCTCCATACATCTTTCGACCATTATTGGAGACGCTACGTCGAGTCTTCGAGAACGGGTGACACCGAGACGGCGAGTCGCATGCTGGAAGAGATCAAGCGGCTCCGTGTCGAGCGCGGTGTGTTCGCGCTCCATGACATTGCTCTGTCCTTCGCATATAGGGGATTCACGCATCTTCAAAGCGGCGATGTCGCGCAGGCGCGCGAGCATTTCGAGATCGCCCTGGGCTTGGCCCCGAACCTACCGACGGCGTATCAGGGGCTCGCCGCGCTCGGCGAACGTGAGGGAGGCCTCGGTCATTTGACTGCCTTTGGTCACCGCGTGCAGGCTCAGCTCGCAGCGCTTCGCTCGGGGCGCGACGGGCCTTATGCTGCTTGGAATATCGTCTTCCTTGTTTTTGCCGCGTTGATGCTCACCATTTTTGTTTTCGCGGCCTTGATCGTAAGCCGCTACGCCGTGCTCTTGTATCACGATATCGAGGAACGCGTCGGGGAGCTCCTCGGAAGCAACGGTGTTCTCGCGGTGACTATCGGCCTGCTGCTGGTTCCGGCGATCGCCACGGCTGGCATCGGTTGGCTGGCGCCCTATTGGCTGGCGCTCACTTTCGGCTACCAGTCGATCAAGGAGCGCGCCGCCTCCGTCTTCTGTCTCCTGCTGCTCCTCGCTGCCGCGCCATTCGTAGGGCTCTATGCGACGTGGTCGCGCACCGTTTCAAACCCTGTCTATCAGGCGGCTTTGTCGTCAACGACGGGCACTTTTGATGTGGATGATGTGATCGTCCTTCGTGAGGCGGTTCGCATCAGCCCGGGCGATCACGAGCTTCAGTTTTTGCTCGCGGCACAGTACAAGAACCACGGTGACTACGAGCTTGCCGCGCAGCAATACCGAACGATCATCCAGAATTTTCCGGGAGATGTCGAGGCGAAGGTCAACCTCGGCAACATCTACTTCGCGCAACGTGACTGGGAAGGCGCGCTCGTGCAATATAACGAAGCGCTGCAGTCCAACTCTCAGCTCGCGATGGCTTACTACAACAAGAGCCTGGCGCATGCAGAGAATTTCGAATTTTCCGAGCGCGAGGACGCTCGCGCACAAGCGGAAAGGATCGACCCGCTCGCGGTGGCCTCCCACGAGGACCAGACGGGCAGCTACCGCGTCGTCGCGGATGTTCGTCTCGACGAGAAAGCGATTCTCTCGAAGTTCTATGGGCTCTCCGACGGCATAAGAGAGCGACCAGTCGAGGCCTTCTTGGATGCGTCGGTTCTGAAAGGCTACGGCCTGCGCTTCCTGGCGGTCCCCCTCTTGCTCGCGGTTTTGATCTTGGTGCTCGAGGTGTCGTTCAGTGAGCGTAGGCTAACCCAGCGCTGCTGGAAGTGCGGAAGCGCTTTTTGCGGTCGTTGCCAGATCGGAACCGGCCGTAAGGGTCTATGCACGCAGTGCTATCACTTGTTCTTCATGAAAGACGGCGTCTCGGCGCAGGCCAGGAACGAGAAGCTGCGCCAGGTCCAAAGCGTTTCCAAGAAGCAGTCCATCATCTTTCGCGCTCTTTCGATCTTGGCTCCCGGCTCGGGGCATATCGGGGCGGGGATGCCGTTCATCGGCCTGATCCTCGTCTTCGTGTGGATACAGAGCGCCTGCGCGATTTGGCTCGGAGGGGCCCTCTACGCGCTGCCGGACGGTATTCTCGGTGGAATCCGTCTTCCGTCCTATGCCTCGATGGCGTTCATGGGAATGGCTTTGCTCATGGCGAATATCATTCCCCGTTCGACGACTCGCTAATAAGACAAGACAAAACATGGCACTATCGGGAACTCTAAAAGACTTCGCTCTTCCGGATATTTTTCAGCTCATCGGGATGCAGCGAAAAACCGGCCTTCTGACGCTCGAGAGCGACCACGAGACGGTGACCGTCATCTTCGAGCAAGGAATGGTCGTTCATTCCGACTCCACCATCCGCCGGCTCGACGATTTGCTCGGAAACGTCCTCGTGAGACAAGGGAAGCTTCAGAAAGAACATCTCGAAGAGGTGCTTGCGAAGCAGAAAGTCTCGATGCAACGACTCGGGTTCATTCTCACGGACCAGGGCTATATCGATCGGGATGCTCTGAAGACGGCCCTTTCCGAGCAAGTTCAGCAGATCGTCTTTCGCGTGTTTCGATGGAAATCGGGCAACTACCATTTCGACCCGACAGCGGACGCGGATTACGACCGCGAGAACGTGGCTCCGGTCAGCACGGACCAGATCTTGATGGAAGGGATCCGTCGCGTCGACGAATGGCCGATCATCGAAAAACGCATCCCGTCGCTCGAGGTGGTGTTTCGGCCGCTCGTGTCTCCAAAGCAAATCAAAGAAGTCGCGGACGCTGCCGAGGGAGGCACGCTCGAGGATGCCTTCGGGAGCCTCGATGGCAGTGGCGCCGACGAGACGAGCAGTACCTCGAGCTCCGAAATCGTCTTGAACCCGCAAGAGAACGACATCTACAAGCTCGTCGACGGTAAGAGGTCGGTCGCCGCCATTATGGATTTGACGGGGCTGTCGGACTTCGACGTTTGCCGGACACTTTTCGACTTCATCGACCGGAAGCTCGTTTCTCCCGCGGCTCAGGTACAAGCTCCAAGCGAGCGACGGACGGACCCGCGGGAGAGTGTCGGCGTCAGGCCGAGCCAGATTGTGGGGATTGCAGCGCTTTTGATTGTGTTCGTTGTGAGTGCGGTTGGCCTCCGGTCCTCGCTCAAAGCTCCGTTTTCTGTCCCCGCCCTTCCGAGTTTCCTCGAGCAGGAATCGACGACGATCCAAAGGAGCCGTGACTTGGCGCGGATGCAGCGTCTCGCGAGCGCCCTACGCACGTACTATATGACTTTCGGTTTCTACCCCGGAACGCTCGACGATCTCGTCAATACCAACCCGCCTCTCGTGACTGCCGAGGACTTGCTCAGTGCCGGCGGCGAGGCTTATCGCTACCAGTACGGCCCGGATAAAGTCATCCTGCAGGCCGTCGGCCCAAGTGGCGAACCCTATCTGGATGTCGTTCGCGGAGTCCTACCCGATGAGGTTATCCTTCCGGGTCCGCCTCCGGTAGGATCCCAAGACCCGTAAGTCGGGTCCGAACCTGTATGCGAATCTGTTATTTCCCTGACGTCGATCTGCCCGAGAACGCTCGGCCCGTGCTGACGCTCGGGAACTTCGATGGCGTGCACCTCGGACATCAGAAAGCGATGGACCTGGTCAAGGTCCGGGCCAAGGCCCTGTCTTGTCCGGCGGCCGCGTTGACCTTCGAGCCCCATCCCGTGAGCGTGCTGCGCCCCGAGAAAGCGCCGAAGCGCATCTTGACGCCCGCGCTCAAGCAGGAAGTTATCGGCGAAATGGGTCTCGATTTTCTCGTGATCGTCCATTTCACGAAAGAGTTCTCACGGATCGGCCCCGAAGACTTCGTGGAGCAAGTTCTGGTCAAAGACCTGAGGGTGTGCGAGCTCGTGCTCGGAGAGAATTTTCGTTTCGGACGGGGCCGCTCCGGCGATCTCAAAGCACTCCGCAAGCTCGGAGAGCGGCACGGGTTCGTCGTGCACCAGCTCGAAGCCTCGATCCACAAAGGCGCGATGATCTCGAGCTCCCGCATTCGGGAGAGCCTCCGAGGCGGCCAAGTCGACGAGGCCGGGGCCATGCTGGGAAGGCCCTTCTTTGTCGAAGGCGAGGTCGTCGAGGGGGACGGTCGCGGGCGCACGATAGGTTTCCCGACGGCAAATATCAAGATGGACGGAGATCTTCTGCTCGATGACGGTGTTTACGTTACCGACGCCGTCGTCAGCACCGGAAGTCGCGGGGCCAGCACCGAGCGGTTCAGCGGTATGACCCATGTCGGTCGACGTCCCACCTTCGGGCTCGAGGAGCGAACGGTGGAGACGCACCTGTTCGACTTCGATCGGCAGATCTACGGCGCAAAAGTTCGTCTTCACTTTCACCATCGCGTTCGGGGAACCGTGGCTTTCGACTCGGCCGAGGCGCTGCGAGCGCAGCTCGAGCGCGATCGGGAGACTGCCCGCGCCTTCTTTCGTGATACAGGCCGGAACCTTGTGGTGTAGAATCCGTACCCACATTAGGATGGTGGGAGACTTAACTTGCCTGATTTGGTGATGGAAAGCCGGCAGGTCGGCGACGTGACCGTGATCTCGCCGCGCGGCTTCATCAATGCTCATACCGTACGCCAATTCGAGCAGGCTCTGACCCAGGCTCTAGAAGACGGTCACGAGAAAATTCTCATCAATGGCTCCGGCCTCGCTTATATCGCGAGCGCGGGACTCGGAGTGATCATGGGCTTCATCGAGGACGTCCGGGCCAAAGGAGGCGATATCCGCCTCGCGGAGCTCAACGACACCGTGTTCAATATCTTCGAAGTTCTCGGGTTCAACCACCTCTGCCAAGTCTTAGCCTCCGAGCAAGAGGGGGTGGAAAGCTATCAGGCAGAACCAGCCAGCTGACATCGCTTATGTCCGACGGTTCCGACAAGCGCGCGCTGATGGAGCTTCGCTTCCCGAGCGACAGCAAGTATCTGAACATGGTCCACGAGCTCGCGAGACTCATGGCGGAGTCGACCGGCTTCGACAAAATAGAGGCCGAGAAAATCGCTCTCGCCGTGGACGAAGCCACGACGAACGTCGTGCAACACGCTTATGCCGGAGAGCCAGACCACGAGATCGAGATCCACTTCGACCCGGAAGGTGAGAGCCTCGATATCGTGATCTTTCACGACGGAGAGCCGCTCGACGCTATGCCGGTACCGGATTTCGATCTCGACAAGCTGGTGGCAGAGCGTCGGACAGGCGGCCTCGGGCTGACCATCATGCGCCAGATGATGGATAAGGTCGAGCACTCTAAAGACGGCAGCGGTAAGAGCATGTGCGTGATGGTCCGCTACAAACAGCGCGATCGAGAGGAAAGCTAGGCTAGTGGTCTAGAGATAGTAAAATGACCTCATGTCTTCGGACACAACGCCCGCATCCTATCGCTACCAAGAAGCGCTAGCTCCGCTCGCGCGGCGCATCGACGACCCGAAAGTCCAGAAAAAGCTCTCCGAAGTCTTAGCACTTCTCGACTTCAACTCGACGCTCAACCGCTCGCTCGAGCTTCCTGAGATTCTCGACCTCGTGCTCTTCGTAGCGATGGGGGAAACGCGCGCCGCCTGGGCGGGACTGCTGTTGCGGGACGGAGAAACAAAGCGTCTCGTACCGTCGGCGCGTCGCGGCCGCGGCGACGAGCGGTGGGCCTCTCTCGATCTACCGGAGCCGCCCGCCGAGCCCACGATTTCGGGTGTAGGCGATCCTAGCGTATCTGATTGGGCCAAGAGCGTTCTCACTTTGACTGGATCTGCACTTCTCGTGCCGCTCGTGAAATCGACGCGCTTGGTGGGCGTGCTTCTTTTTGGCGATCGCGGCGAGCCTTATGGCGAAGACGACCGTCTCTTTGCCGAATCGCTTTGCGTGACTGCGGCGGCGTCGATTGATAACGGCCGTATTTACAAAGAGCTCCAAACGCTCAACCGCAAACTTTCCCTCAAGGTGTACCAGCTCGATTCGCTGTTCGACATCGCGCGCGAGCTCAATCGAAGCCCCGATATCCAGCGGGTCCGGGAAGTGCTGATGACGAACGCCATGGGGCATGTCTTGACGACGCGCGCGGTGCTGCTTCACGACGGCAAAGTGGCCGAGCAGCGCGGCTTCACGCTTTCCCCAGAAGAGCGCGCTCGGCTCGAGCGCGTAAGTCGCGAGCTCTCCGAGATCCCCGAGGATCAGAAGGTTTCCGAGCTTCCCGAGGGCGCTCTGAGGGATCTTCTGAGCGGCCTCGAGCTCGATACGGTCGTCGCGTTGCGCTCGGGAGAGAGCTCTCATGGGGCGCTCCTACTCGGCGCGAGGGCCGCGGGAAAATCGCTCGCGGAGGAAGACCGCGACTTTCTGCGCTCGCTCGCCTCGCAGGCCGCCGCTGCGCTCGACAACTTGAGGCTGACGCGCGAGTGGATCGAGAAGCAGAAAATCGAAAAGGAAATGGCTCTCGCACGTGAGATCCAGGCCCGCCTGCTCCCGGATAGCGAGCCTGGCATCGAAGGCTGGGATATCGCCGGCATCAATATTCCTTGTCTCACGGTCGGAGGCGACTACTTCGACTATGTTCCGCGCGGCGATGACCGACACTGGCTCGTGATCGCCGACGTTTCCGGAAAGGGCACTGGCGCGGCGCTCCTCATGGCGTCGGTCCATGCGGCGCTTCACGCGCTTGCGGGAATAGGTGATATCTCGCTCGAAGGGCTGACCGAGCGTTTGAACGAGATCGTCTATTCGAGCACGGAAGTCAATCGCTACGTCACCGCGTTTTTCTCGACGCTCGACGCGAAGACGGGCGAGCTGGTCTACCTCAACGCGGGCCACTGCTATCCGTTGCTTCTTCGAACGAGCGGCGACGTCGAGCGGCTCGTGAAGGGTGGAGCCGTCGTCGGGATGCTCGAGGAGCTCACCGTCGGAGCGGGCAAGACGAAGCTCGAGCAGGGGGACCTGCTCGTTCTTTATACCGACGGGCTCTCCGAGACAACGAACCCCGCCGGCGAGGAGTTCGAGGACACGGGTATCATCGAGGTCATGCGAAGCTGCCGCGGAAAGGCGTCGCGTGAGATCATGGCGCGTCTCGTATCGGGCGTACGGCTTTATGCAGCCGAGGCCGGTTTGGCGGATGATTTGACGTTGATGGTCGTGCAGAGGAACTAACATTACATGTCGCAGCTGAAGCTCACGAATACTCTCGGCGGGAACGTCGAGCCCTTCGAGCCCTTGGAGGAAGGACATGTCCGCATGTATACGTGCGGGCTGACGGTCTACAACCGGGGGCATATCGGGAACTTTCGAACCTACGTCTCACAGGACGTGCTGAGACGCTATTTGAAGTACAAAGGCTACCGGGTTACGCAAGTAACCAATTTCACCGACGTCGACGACAAGACGATTGCCGGTGCGCGCAAAGCCGGAATCCCCCTGCGTGAGTACACGCAGCAATATATCGACAATTTCTTCGAGGATTGCGCGGCGCTCAACATCGAGAAGTCGGAATATTATCCCCGCGCCACGGACCAGGAATATCTGGACGCCATGGTGGCTCTCGTGCAGAAGCTCGAAGAGCGCGGCCACACCTATGAGAGCGACGGGTCGATCTATTTCAAAGTGGACTCCTTTCCCGACTACGGAAAACTCTCGCGCATCGACGTCGCCGGTATGAAAGCGGGCGTCCGCGTCGACGCGGACGAATATACGAAGGAGAACGCCCGAGATTTCGTACTGTGGAAAGCCCCGAAAGATGGAGAAGATTCCTGGGATACCGCTATCGGGCCCGGCCGTCCTGGATGGCACCTCGAGTGCTCCGCGATGGGCATGAAGATCCTCGGTGAGACCTTCGACCTCCATGCCGGCGGCGTGGACCTCGTCTTCCCTCATCACGAGAACGAGATCGCTCAGAGCGAAGGGGCCACGGGGAAGCCTTTCGTGCGCCATTGGATGCACACCGAATTTCTTATCGTCGAAGGCGAGAAGATGTCGAAATCCAAAGGCAACCAGTTCAACGTGCCCGACTTGATTGCGGAAAACTATTCGCCGATGGCGATCCGCTATCTTCTGCTTTCGGTCTATTACCGGCAGCAGCTCAACTTCACGCGTGAAGGCCTCGAGCAAGCCGCGACCGCGATCCGTCGCGTGGACGATTTTCTCGACCGCCTCGGCGAAGTCACCCGCGAGGGCGACGCCTTCCCCGAGACCGCGCAAGCCGTCAAAGCAGCCGTCGAGCGCTTCGAGACCGCGCTGGACGACGACCTCAACACGTCGGCGGCGCTCGCAGCACTTTTTGACCTTGTCAAGGGAGGGAACACGGCTCTTTCTTCGTCTACTATGACGAAGGGGGATGCGGAGGGATTCAAGGGCGCGGTCGAGCGCATGAACACGGTTTTCGGCGTCTTCGGCCAAGGCAAGAAAATGACCTTGGACGATGAAGTCGAGAAGTTGATTCAAGAGCGTAAGGAAGCCCGCGCCCGCCGCGACTTCGCTCGCGCGGACGAAATCCGCGACGAGCTCGACGCCCGCGGGATCGTTCTGGAAGACACCCCCACCGGAACGCGCTGGAAGCAGAAGTAGCGACGAGCGCGGTGAGGGAAACATCGGACTATTCGACAACTTTCGCTTCCACCATCGGTTCGGGCGACAGGACCTAGGCCGCCACGGTGAGCGCCTGGCCGCCAAAGAGCTCCGAAAGCGCGGCTACAAAATCCTGGAACGCCGCTGGCGTTGCCGTCTGGGGGAGATCGACCTGATTGCTCAGGATGGCGACACGCTCGTTATCGTCGAAGTCAAAACCCGCTCCCGCCGCGACTACGGCGCCCCAGCGGACGCCGTCGACGCCCGCAAGCGGCGAAAATTGATCCAGCTCGCCGAGGCCTATTTACGCGCCCGCGGACTGCGGGACGTTATCGTCCGTTTCGATGTTGTCGGCGTGGTCTGCATCTCCGGCGAAAGGCCTGAAATCACCGTTCTACGCTCGGCTTTCGAGGCCTGACGTATTCATAATTTTGACAAAGCCTTATCCCCGTGCTACATATACAGATCGCCTGTTAGCTGGGCGGGACTAACTCAGTGGTAGAGTGCGACCTTGCCAAGGTCGAAGTCGCGGGTTCGAATCCCGTGTCCCGCTCCAACTAACTGCTCTGGAGAAGACTCGCCGAACACAAAATTCAAGGCGGCGTAGCCAAGTGGCTAAGGCGGAGGTCTGCAAAACCTCTATTCGGCGGTTCGAATCCGCCCGCCGCCTCCAACCTAATCTTGGTAGTGGGAGCGATTGAGCTAGCGGGATCGAGTGTAGAGGAGGCGGTATACTACCGCGGTGCCCATTCCTGAATTCGCCGAGTCTGGGGACTTGCCAGCAGGAATCCATAGGGCGACACTGGAAGAGGTGGAGGCTCGATTTGGGAAACTTTCGTCCACGCGGCAACAGACGGTTGAGCGACTTCGTCGGGTCTACGACTTGGCCGCCACCACGGGTCATCTGGCGCGGTTTGTCATCTTCGGCTCTTTCGTGACCGCCAAGCCGGAGCCTAACGACGTGGACATCATTATGCTGATGGACGATGACTTCGACGTTTCGAGTCTCAAGGGTGAGGCGGCTCTGCTCTTCGACCATACCGTCGCACAGTCGGTGTTCGGCTCTAGTGTTTTCTGGGTCAGGAAACTTGCAGCATTGGGAGGGGAAGATGATTTCGTCGCTGGCTGGCAAATCAAACGCGACGGAACCCCACGTGGAATCGTCGAGGTGATCCAATGATTACGAATGATGCTGAGTTGAAGGCGACTTTAGACAGGATCGACGCCTTTCGCCGCCAGGTGACAGAGCTGCGCCATAAGGAAGAAAACCCTGACAACTATCGGCTCGCTGCGTCCGGCTTTCTTGCCGAAGTCGACCGAATGAATCTGGAAGTGAGGGAGTACCTTTCACTCCATCCCGCAGAGTTCGAACGCACCACACCCGTGTAATCCTCACACAGGGCGGCTAGTCTAGTTCGTCATCGGAACGAGCCGTTCGAGCTCGGTGAACCAGTTGAGGACGACCTCGATCTGTCGGGGACGGCTGGCTTCGTGGACGCGGACCATGGCAAAACGCTGGCCGTCCGGAGAGACGTCCCAGTGGCTGTATCCAACTTCACCGTAGTCGTAGGGACCTTCGAACATGAGCTCGGGCTCGCCGACGACGCGAAAGACAGGGTGGTAGCGACCTCGAGTGACATGGCTCGATCCGCGCACCGAAAGAAGATCTCGTCGCCCCACCAAAGAGGCTGGTTGCATTCTTCGTTGGTGACCGCCCACTTCTGCGACGTATCGGGAAAGCCGACTACGTAGACTTCGTCCCGTCCCGATTCGTCCGAGACATAGGCAAGGTAGCGATCATCGGGGGAGAAGACGCCCCAGATCTCTTTGTAGGCCGAATCGAGAATTGTCTGTGCAGGCTCGCTTCCACCGACGAAGCGAGCGACCACAAGATCTACGGCTTTCGGAGAGAAGGCGACCCACTGGCCGTCATGGGACCAGGAGCTCGGGTAGACGTCCCCGACACCCTCCATCAAAACCGGGCTCTCGGGCGACTCCAAGGATTCCAGCCAGTAATCCCCCTTGACGCGGAGAATACGCTGGCTCCCATCGGGGCTCGTGAGCACCGTATCGCTCCGCGTTACCGTCCCGCGTTCGATATCGAATTGCCACAGATCTCCCGTGCTGCTCATGACTCGTAGGCGCTGTCCGAGACGAAAACCGGATGCATGTACTGCCCTTGGGCCACGTGATGCTCGCGGCCAGCTCGATCGACGACGACGACAGATCGCTCGGCTGGGTTGCCGAGGAGCAAGGACAAATCGCCATTTCGAGAAACCGCGAAGTAGCTGCGTCCTGAGGTAGTGGCAAACACTCCCGAGGTCACCAATCGAGGCTCACCGCGAATGCCTCGTGCGGCCGGGTCGAACGCGGTTACCAAGAGGTCACTCCCTCGTGCGAACGCTAGATGGCCAGAGTCGAGATAGACACCGCTCGACGCACGGCCGAGCTCTTCGAGCCCCGTCCGCTCACGGCTTGCGACATCCAAAATGACGAGTCGTTCTCCGTCTTGGAAATTCGCCATGTCGTCGAATACAGCCGCGTCGGTGGCGGTGAATGAGATTTGTTGGCCACCGGGCAGAAACGACGGAAACCGATCGAAGGAGCTGGTGGTCAATCCTTCGGACTCACCCCCGTCTACAGAAACAAGGAATAGTCCTTCTTTCGCCGCGAAAACGATCCACCCGTCGGGACCCCACGATGCCCCTCCTTCTAGGGAGAACCTCTTTGCCGTGATCACTTCGGGCTCGCCGCCAGCAAGGCGTACCTTCTTTAATCGCGACTCCGCCAGGAAACCGACCCACTGCCCGTCGGGCGAAAAGAAGGGATCGGTGGCACCGGTCGTTCCCGAAACCTGCCTCGTCTCGCCCGAGCTCATGTCACGAAGGTAAAGAAAACTCGTGCTCCCTCGGGAAGCCGCGTAGACGAGATGAGACCCATCCGGCGAGAACACGAGGGGGTTGTCCCACGACAAGAAGTAATTTCTGATACGCTCGCCCTCGCGCAGAGGAATAGCGAATCGCTTCGGTTCGGGTAGCGGACGCGCGTCGTTACCGAATAGCGACAAAAGTCCGGCGCCGATCGCAATGCCGGCGAGAGTCGCTAGCATCAACACCAATGCGAGCGGCTTCACCGAGCGCGTCTGTGTCGTAGGTTCGGCCCCTTGATCGGCGAGCTCGATGCGCGCGTCGCCGATGTCCTGCAGACGATCGTGCCTGTTCTTGCGGAGGCACCTCTCGAGTAGACGTCGCGGCGCGATGGTCGGGAGCGCGTTCCAATCGGGCTCATTGTGGATGACGGCCCCGAGCACATCGGTGCCTACCTCGCCATCAAATGCTTTGCGTCCCGACAGCGCCTCGAAGAGACAGCACCCGAAGGCCCAGACGTCGGTGCGCTTGTCGACCGGCTTCCCGCGAGCTTGCTCGGGACTCATGTAGTGCTCCGTTCCCATGATGACGCCGAGCGCGGTGCCCTTCGTCAGCGTCGGTGACTGCGACGTGTCGAGCGCCGGCTCACCCTCGCGGACAAGGGCCTTGGCAAGACCGAAGTCCAGAATCTTGACGATCCCCTCAGGAGTGATCATGACGTTCGCAGGCTTCAGATCGCGATGGATGACGCCTTTCTCGTGCGCCGCCCCGAGACCCTCGGCGATCTGTATGAAAAGGGAGCGTGCTTCTTCTGCTGACAGCGGCCCGCGCTGAATCCGCTCGGCGAGCGTCTCGCCTGCGACGAGCTCCATCACCAGTGCGCGCGTCGCGTGTTCACTGGACGTCACCAGCCCGTAGACGACCGCGATGTTCGGGTGGTTCAGCGACGCGAGAAGCTTGGCCTCACGTTCGAACCGCGCGAGGCGTTCCGGATCGTCCGCGAACGCGTCGTGTCGCGCGCGCGATAAACCTCACCCATCCCGCCTCTCCCGATGGGCTCCAGGATTTCGTAAACGTCCAGCTTGGTTCCCGTCGACAAGGGCATCGTGGCTCATTGTATCGGCGATCACGGAATGGATCGAGCAGCTTGCCATGAGGAATGGGATGGTTGTTCGAATCCGCGCGTTGCCTAGTATGCGGGTGCGCGTTGGTCACTCAAAGCGTTCGGACATCAATTGAGCGTTGTAGCTACCTGAGCCCGTGATTGGCGGATATTGAGACGGACGGAGGAAAGATAGTCTCTTAGAGACATACCATGAGCTTCCGCCAAGATCTCGAGAGTGGATAGGCGAGGTCGCGTAACGCCTTTTTCGATCCTGCGGATCTCCCGCTCGGATAGTCCTGGGAAGCTGGCCTGCTTGAGCCCATGAAGCTTTCGAACGGATGCAACCGCGGCGCCAAAGCGGGTGTCGTGCAATAGTCTGTCCTGGTCTTTCTTCGCCTTGAGCTCGGGATCAACGCTGTATCTCAGCGACTCGAGAACCAAGTGGGTGTCGCTATCTTCCCAATGGATGTAGCTGCCGTCACTAGCGATCTTGAACCTTTGGCGGCTGAGTGCGTCGAGTCTCTTCAGTGCTTTTACGGAGTTGAGCGGGATCTTGTAAAGCGCAAAGTCGCACGAGCGAACAAGAAGCTCCTCACCTGCAATGATGCGGCAGCAATGAGGTCTTGCTCCTAGACTTCGGCTTTGTACGCGCATACAGTGCTCCCGTCTCGGAGTTCAACACCATTTCCAGAAAGTGCAGGCTGCGATGA
>SMYC01000135.1 GCA_004356105.1 Acidobacteriota bacterium
CGTCACGCGCGTCGGCTTGGCGGTGAAAGCGAAGCGAGCCATCTCCTGGCGCGGCGTTATGATGAGGTTGAGCTCGACGCTGACGGTTTCCCGAAGGTGGTCAACGTCGCGCTCCTGGATCCCTACCCTATCGCCTCTGAGCTGGACGTTGATCGCGGCCGCGCCCGCCTGTTCAGCGGTGAACGCCGCAAAGACTGGGTCGGGACTCTTGGCTTTGCGCCACTCACGCAAAGCGGCGACCGCGTCGAGGGTGACACCCAACTCAATCACGAGAGCTCCCAATCGTGCTCTCCACCGCGTCGCGCACCGTGGCTGTCAAGGATTCGATCTCTTCTGAGTCTGGACCTTCCATCATGATCCGAAGCAGTGGCTCCGTGCCCGAATAGCGGATCAGCACCCGCCCGCGCCCGTCGAGTTGAGCTTCTGCCGCCTCGATCGCTTGGGTGATTTCCGGGACGGTGCGGACATCCGGCCTCGAGCTCACGGAAACATTAACGAGAACTTGAGGAAAGGGATCGAGCTCTGCCAGCCGATCCAGGGTGTCTCGCTCGATGGCGATCGTTCGGAGCACTTGCATGAGCGTCAATAGACCGTCGCCGGTCGCAGCGTAATCGGAGAAAATGATGTGACCCGATTGTTCGCCGCCGATAATGATATTACGGCGGTCCATATCTTGTGCAACGAACTTGTCGCCCACCTGAGTTCGATAGAGCGTGATGTCCTCTTGTGCCAGAGATACTTCGAGGGCCATATTGCTCATGACGGTGGCCACGACGCCGGATCCCGTTAGTCGACCTTCTTTCTTGAGACGCCTGGCGCACATGAGCAACATCGCGTCCCCGTTCACCGATCGTCCCGTGGAATCCAAGAGCAACAGACGGTCTCCGTCGCCGTCTAGAGCGGCTCCGAAATCGCATGCGTGACGCCGAACCGCTTCGGCCAACCCGTCGAGGTGCGTCGAGCCGCAATCCCGGTTGATGTTCTCGCCGTCGGGCTCGGTTGCTAGCAGGATGGGCTCGAGCCCGATGGATTCGAGAAGCTTTGGACCTACGCGGTAACACGCGCCATTGGCGCAGTCGAGAGCCAATTTGAGCGGAGGCAGCGACACGTCATCGCCCAGACTCTGTTTCAAATGCTCCAAATAGAGGCTTTCGAAGTGCAGACTCGGGGTCTTCGAAAGTCCGCTCTCCTCTGGAACTTCTGGAGCGCCGGCGCCGGCGACGCTGAGGGCAAGCTCAATGGCTTCTTCGAACGCCTCGCTCGACTTTACGCCGCTGGCGGAGAAAACCTTGATGCCGTTATCGTGGTACGGATTGTGCGACGCCGAGATGACGACTCCGGCATCGAAGCCTTGGTCCCGCGTCAGAAAGGCCACCGCGGGAGTCGGGAGAACACCCGCAAATACCGAAGTGCCTCCAGAAGCCGCGATGCCTGTCGCTAGCCAGTTCTCGAGATCCGCTCCCGAGCTACGGGTGTCCCTGCCGATGAGAATGCGAGGTGCGTCCGGCGAGAGCTCGTTTGCGAGAGCCCGGCCCACGTGCTGCACGGTGGCGCGATCCAAAGGCGGTGCATAGGCTTCGCCGCGGATTCCGTCGGTTCCGAAAAGCTTTGCCACTTATCGGACCTGTACCACGAGCTCGTCGGGAGTGACGCTGACGATATGCACGGCCGCTAGCTCGTCGGGACGGATCACGTGAACGATCGGCACGACTTTATGGCGACCGGCCCCGAGACCGTCGAGGCGCACTTCGATTTCGAGATCTTTCGCACGCAGTTGCTCGATCATGCTTCGCGGGCCCTCTACGACGACGCGAACGGACTTTGGCTCGAGAATTGCGCTAACGGCTTCGGGCCTGGTAATGACCTCGATTTCAGAGAGCTCCTTCCGAAGCCGGACTTCGCGCACGTCGAGCGTGAGCTCGATGCCCGTCCCGGATGCGAGCCGGACGAGAGGATGGAGCTCGAGACCTACGGCGCGCGAGAAAGGCTGGCGCAGGCCCTCGGCCGATACGGGCTCCGTCGTGACTTGCTCGAGCCCGCGCACTTGCGAGGCCGGTCCCACGACCGTGACTACCTGCGGCGAAAGCGTGATGCTCCGGAGCTCGAACCCCTCCGCGGGCGCGCCGAGAATACGCGGGATCACGTTGATGGTGCGGCCCATCGTACGGTCGAGCTCGATTTTGAGACTCGACGGCGTCACGCGCATCACGCGGGCGCCGAACGGCACCGCGACGTCCTCTGGCGTGAGATAAGCGATGCGCTCTCCAGGCTGAGCGTCCGAGAGATCCACCGCCACGCTCAAATCCTGAGCCGAGATGCCTCGAAGAATCTCCGCGGGACCTCGCAAGCGCACGTCCACTTGTTGGACGGACTGCGCGACCACTTCGAGCCCTTCGGGGACGTCCCGGAGCTCGAAAGGGATGGAGAAAGCGAACTCGACGCCTGACTCCCGTGCCACCGCGTACCAGAACGCGAAGCCGAGCACTAGCGAGAATAGCTTCAGGGCGACATTGTCGGTCAGAAACGACTTCATGTGATCGGCCTTTCGGTCGCGGAGACAGAACCGCTGCGGGTCTCAGCCGGGCTCGCGTCTTTTTGTCCCATCGCGTCCCGGAGCTTCGAGCGAAGCTGCTTTGCGTCGAGGCCAGAAACGATCACTCCGTCCTCCATGAAGCTCACGAGCCCAGTCTCTTCGGAGACCACGATCGCGATCGCGTCCGTATCTTCGCTAATGCCGATGGCGGCGCGATGGCGGGTCCCGAGCTCTTTGCCGAGCTGCGGATTGATCGAGATCGGAAGAAAACAAGCCGCGGCCGCGGCGCGGTCTCCTTGAATGATGACCGCGCCATCGTGGAGCGGCGATTTCGGGTTGAACACGGACAAGAGAAGGTCGTAGGTCACGACGGCATCGAGCATGACGCCGGCTTCGACATAGCTGCGAAGGCCGATATCCCGCTCGAGGACGAGGATGGCGCCCACGCGCCGCTCCGCGAGCGTGAGCAGGGAAAAAGCGACCTCGTCGAGTGTTCCCTTGCTGCTCGTGGGGTTCAAAAATCTAAAAAGCGGCGCCCGTCCCAGATTGGCGAGCCCGCGCCGGAGCTCCTGCTGGTAGAGAACGATGATGGCAAACCCGATATAGGCCAGCGTATTCCGGAGTAGCCAATTCACGGCTGTGAGGTCGGCCCAACGCGAGGCGAAAAAGAGCAGAATGAGCAGCAACGTGCCGACCACCATCTGGAACGCTCGCCCGCCCCGGACGAGCTGAAAGAGCTTGTAGAACAGAAAGCTCACGAGCAGGATGTCGATGGCGTCGTTCCAGGAGAGCTCCCGCGACAAGTTCCACCAAAACTCGACAAACACCTCCATCAGCTCAGGCTCCCTTGGGGTGAGGCTCCGTCATGCGGCCCGCCATTTACGCCACCATTTACGGACGCCGAGGTGGCATTGCGAATCGCGTCGGTGACGGTCGCAACGTCCCGCATTTCGGAGACATCGTGGACGCGCACGATGCTCGCGCCCCGAAGGATGGCGGCGGCGACGCTCGCCGCCGTGCCGAATATCCGAGCTTCTGCTTCGCTCGAGAGTAGCTTGCCGATGAAACCTTTCCGAGACGTACCCACGAGGATGGGTTTGCCGAGCTCTGCGAGCGTCTCGAGCTCGTTCAAGAGCGTCAAGTTATGTGAAAGCGTCTTCCCGAAACCGATACCGGGATCGACCACGATCGCGTCGCTTGCGATGCCCGCGCGTTCGGCGCGCGCGACGGCCTCGCTGAGGCTGGCTTTTACCTCGGCCACGACATCGTCATATCGAGGCTCGGACTGCATCATTTCGGGCGTACCTTGCATGTGCATGAGCACCACGCCCGCCCCGGCGTTTGCGGTGACCTCGGCCATTCGGAGATCGCCTCCGAGCGCGGTGACGTCGTTGACGATATCGACGCCATTCGCGAGAGCCCCTTCGGCGACCTCGGCCTTGCGCGTATCCACTGAGAGCATCCGATCGGTCTGCGTGCGCAAGTTCTCGAGCACCGGTAGTACTCGATCTAACTCCTCTTGTGTCGAGACCGGCGGCGCTCCGGGCCGCGTCGACTCGCCCCCTATATCAAGGATGTCCGCGCCCGCTTCCGCAAGACGAAGAGCCCTGGACGTGGCAGCATCGACGTCGGGATAGCGGCTACCGGTATAGAACGAGTCTGTTGTGACGTTGACAACGCCCATGATAGCGGTTCGACGTGAGAGATCGAGGCGCCTAACCCTGGCTCGAAAGATTTTAGAACACACGATCAAATGAATCCGGGCGACCGACCCCGCATCCGCGGGGCAGGCTCGTGGACGCGCTCGAGTCGTCGCTGACTATTTGGGAACCCTACGGGTTCTGGAGGATCGGCGGCGTCAGAGGCGCTTTAGGCTTTTTCTCCTTCTCCTTCTCCTTGGCCTCCGGTTCGTCGCGAACGACTTCGTCTACGGCCGTCTCGCGCTCCTTGAGCGGAAGATCATCGATGAGCATCTTCACATCCTCGGCGTCGAGTACTTCTCTCTCGAGGAGCGCCGCGGCGATTCTGTCGAGCACGTCACGATTCTCGATCAGAATCTTCTTCGCCCGTTCGTAGCTTTCGCTAACGATGCGTTTGACCTCCTGATCGATCCGGAGAGCGGTGTACTCGCTATAATCCTGATGCCTTGCGATGTCGCGACCGAGAAAGACCTGCTCTTCTTTACGTCCGAATGTGAGCGGCCCCATTTTCTTGCTCATGCCCCACTCGCACACCATTTTCCTGGCGAGCTCAGTTGCTTTTTCGAGATCGTTATTTGCGCCAGTCGTGAGCTGATCGAGAACGAGCTCTTCGGCTAAGCGGCCACCCATGGCCACGGCGATGCTGGCTTCTACATGTTTCCGATCGTGGCTGAGCCGGTCCGCTTCCGGCAAGAGCATCGTGACGCCCATCGACATACCGCGCGGGATGATCGTGACTTTGTGAATCGGATCCGCATCTTCGAGGAGCGCCGCGACGAGCGCGTGGCCGCCTTCGTGATAGGCCGTCGTACGCTTTTCTTGGTCGCTCATGATCATGGAACGGCGCTCCGAGCCCATGAGGACTTTGTCCTTCGCTTCTTCGAAGTCTTCCATCCGAACGACTTTTAGCCCGTGCTTTGCCGCGTAGAGCGCGGCCTCATTGACGAGATTGGCGAGATCCGCGCCGGAGAAGCCCGGGGTCCCTCGTGCCAGGATGCTGAGATCGACATCGTTCGCGAGCGGGACGCGGCTCGTATGGACCTTGAAAATACCTTCGCGTCCGCCGACATCGGGAAGCGAAACGACGACGCGCCGGTCGAAGCGGCCAGGCCTGAGCAGTGCCGGGTCGAGGACGTCGGGACGATTGGTAGCGGCGATGAGAATGACGCCTTCGTTGGACTCGAACCCGTCCATCTCGACGAGGAGCTGATTCAGTGTCTGCTCGCGCTCGTCATGTCCACCTCCGAGGCCTGCACCGCGATGGCGGCCGACGGCGTCGATCTCGTCGATGAAAATGATGCACGGTGCGTTCTTCTTGCCTTGCTCGAAGAGGTCGCGCACGCGGCTCGCGCCCACGCCGACGAACATCTCGACGAAATCGGAGCCGCTGATCGAGAAGAATGGCACGCTGGCTTCGCCGGAGATGGCGCGCGCGAGAAGCGTCTTGCCGGTTCCAGGAGGTCCCATGAGAAGGACGCCTTTGGGGATGCGGCCCCCGAGCTTCTGGTATTTCTGTGGCTCTCTCAGAAAGTCGATGATCTCTTGGAGCTCATCTTTGGCTTCGTCCACGCCCGCGACGTCTTTGAAGCTGACCTTTTTCTGTTGGCTGCCAGATAGCTTGGCTTTGCTCTTGCCGAAAGACAAGGCTCTATTGCCCGATCCTTGCATTTGCCTCATGAAAAAAATCAAAAACGCGATCATGATGACGATGGGCGTCCAGCTTATGATGTGGCCGAGCCACGACGAGCTGTTCGCGTCTCGCGCGTGGACCTCGACCCCCTTATCGAGCATCAAGTTGACCAGGTTCTCCATCTGCGGCGGAGCGAACGTGCGGATCGCCTGGCCGTTCTTGAACTCGCCGACGATCTGGCTCCCGGCGCCCGTTCCGGTGATGGTCACTTTGGCGACGTGGCCTCGATCGAGCTGAGCCATGAAATCGCTGAAGCTGAGCGGGCGTTCGTTCTTCTGGATACGGGACGAAACACTGTAAAACAGAAAGATCACAAGTGCTGCGACCATCCAGAACATCAAGTTCTTCATAGTGGAGTTCAAAAGCCGCCTCCCACAAGAGAAATTTCTGGCAATTCCTTCTTCATGAGCTCGAAGCCTCCGCGAGGCCGAGATAAGGCGCGCCGCGATGATGCTCGTCGAGGCCCAAACCATAGCCCGCGACGAAGCCTTCTTTTTCGAGCTCGAAACATGCGTAGTCCACTGGGCAGTCGACCTTCCGGTGGTTCTCGCGATTGATGAGCGCGGCCACTTTGAGCGACCGAGGCTTCCATGATTCCTGGATATTCCCCGTGATGAAGCTCAAAGTGACTCCGGTGTCGACCACACCCTGTATGAGTAATACGTCACGAACGCTGAAATCGTTCGCTTGGCCGAACGCAATTTCGACCCGTTTCGAGTCCCGTGTGCCGACCTTCATGAAATCGCAGGTCAACGAACAGTCGATCGAGCGGATGAGATCGGCCATGAAGACCATCGAGTTCGGGAGAACGCCCACACAGGCTATGTTCCCGTCCGGGAAGTCCGCGGTAATCTGCTGGCCGAGCTCGGCCACACGCGCGCGGATCGTCTTCTCGTCGTAAACGACGGATAGTTTTGGTACTTGGCTCATTGGCCCACCCACTCGAGGCGAAGGTGCACACGGCCCGCGCCGAGCCGCGCGGTTTCCGCGACCCCGTGTCCTACGACCCAGAGGATATCGTCCCCGCGATTCTCAGATCCTTGCCTTACCACCAACGGCACTCGTTGCCTTTCTTCCTTAGCGACTTTCCGGTCCATCAGATAACGTGCGAGCGGCTTCGCTCCTGGGGCCCCGAGCGCTCGAAACCGGTCCGCGCTGCGGGGGCTTCTCACGACGAGGTCCTGAGCCCTACCCTCGACGCCGACGACGACCGCGTTTCCCGCGACGTTCGGAGGCTTGTCCCCACTTCGAATCGACCCTACGAGATCTGCCGTCAGGAGACCCTGCCTCTCCAGGATTGGCAGCACGGCAGGGATCCTCAGACGGTACTCATACACACTATAGCCGTTTGGGGAGCTTTTGCGCCGGGAACGGCCTGATCCCAAAGAAAAGGACAGGCGATCGAACGAACGCGCCACCACGAGTCCCGGCAGGTGGATCTCTCGCCCACTTTTGCCGTTCTCGAGAAGCGAGAGAACGTCTTCGACATGCCGCTGGCTCAGATTGCGGGTATGGCCTCGCAGCACTTCGACGGCTCGGCGCACCACACGGCGTTTGACAGCGATCTCGAGGGCGCCGAGTGCTTCGACGGCGAGCGTGACGGTTGCGCCCCTCTTCAGGTTGCCCGAGGCCAGCTCGTCGAAAGCGAGGCGCGCCGCCTGATCCATGAAGTCATCATCGTCTCGAAGGATCTCTGCGTTGCGCGCAAGTGTCTCGACCAATTGAGGATTGAGCTCGCCGAGGCGTGGGAAGATATCGTGCCGCAGACGGTTGCGCGTGAAACGCCAGTCGTTGTTGCTCGGGTCGTCGCGATAGCCGAGCTCGCGCTCGCGCAGAAAAGCGACGATTTCGTCGCGGTGGAGCTCGATGAGCGGGCGGATGCGCTCAGCCGTGACCGGGCGCATAGAACCGAGGCCTCTTGCACCCGACCCGCGCAAAGCTCTCATGAGAAACGTCTCAGCCTGGTCGTTCATCGTGTGCGCGACGGCGATCCGGGTGCAGTCTCGACGGGCCGCCAGCTTGGCGAGGAATCGATAGCGGGATACACGGCCCTGCTCCTCGAGCGAACGCTTCGAACGCGCGGCAAGACTCTCGACATCGACGCGCTCGGAAGTAAAAGGCAAACCTAATTGCTCCGAAAGCCCGCGACAGAAAGCCTCGTCGTCATCGGCCTCGGGCCGCAGCCCGTGATGGAGGTGGGCGAGCTCGATGTCGATCTCGAGCCTGCCGCGAAGCTCCGTGAGCACGTGGGACAACGTTACGGAATCCGCCCCACCGGACACCCCGACGAGGACGCGGTCCGACGGGCGGACCATACCGAAACGGGTGATCGTCGCTAGGATTTTATCGAGCAGCATGGCCGAACAGGTTCGCAGGATCGAAGTGCACTTTTTGTATAAGTGTAATACAATACGAGAGTTAGGGCTATCTGTCAAGAACGAAGCCGGAGCCGAGCACTATGGATAACAAGTGTTGTCACTGCGGGGTGAGTGAGGAGGAGCGCGCGGTTGTGAAGTGCGTTATTTGCTTCCGCTACTACTGCAAAGAGTGCGGGTTCGATCGCGGGGGTCGGCCTTTTTGCACGAAGCGGTGCTCCCAGTTCTTCTTTTTCGGGGACGGGGATGATGACTAGGCTCGCTTGCTAGCGGTTCTTTTTGCCCTTACTCTCAGGATGCGATGGCTCACGACTTTGTCGACCGAGAGGATGGTGCCCCCGGTGTCGAGCTCTTCGCCGGCGACAGGGATGTGGCCAAGGCGGTCCAAGATCAAACCGGCGAGCGTGTGGTAGTCGGCGTGCTCGGGAAGCTCGAGCGACAATTGCTCATTGGCATCCGTGATCGAAAGCACACCGTCCAATAGGTAGCTTCCATCCGGGAGCTCGAAGATTTGAGACTCCTCGACATCTTTTTCATCGAAGAGCTCGCCCACGATCTCTTCGAGTAGGTCTTCGAGCGTTACGAGACCTTCGACGCCCCCGTGCTCGTCGACGACGAGCGCCATGTGCGTGTGCTGCTGCTGTAGCTGTTCTAGCGCTTGCTCGACTCGGGCGGAGTCGGGGATGAAGTACGGCCTACGGAGCACTTGCCCGAGCTGGAAAGGGACCCGGGCGCCCCAATAGGTGAGAACATCTTTGGCAAAGAGCAGACCGATGATGTTGTCGAGCGTCTCGTCGAAAACGGGCATGCGGGAAAACCGCTGGTTCTGGATGATGCGGACGATCTCCTCGAGCGGCGTGTCTTTTTCGACAGCCACCATCTCCGTGCGCGGGATCATGACCGCCGCCACGCGTTTTTCTGCGAGCTCGATGACTTTGCGGAGCATTTGCCGACGGGGTCCGCGCTCGTCCTCGGGAACGCTGCCGTAGAGGAGCGCTTTGATCTCTTCGAGCGTGACGGTGGAACTGAGAGCCCCCGTGCTGACGCCGAACAGAGATAGCAAACCGTTAGAGATCATCGTCAAGACCTTGACCGCGGGGGAGAGCAAGCAGATGAGGCCGGAGAGGGGACGGATCACGAGCAAAGCCCACGCCTCCGGGTGGCGTGCCGCGAGGCTTTTCGGGACCATCTCGCCGAAGACGAGGATGAGTCCCGTAAGCACGATGGTGGCGATCGTGATGGCCTGGCCCCGCCGGTCCGCGGAAGCGACGAGGACCGTGATGGCGTAAGTAACGAGCGCGCCGGCTGCCGTGTTGACGAACACGTTGCCGGTCAAGATCGTGCCTAGAACTTTTTCGGGATGCGCGACGACTTCCGTGACGCGCGCGGCGCGCGGCTCGGTCTTCTCTAAATGCCGGAGCCGAAATCGGTCGAGGGACATGAGCGCTGTCTCGGAGCCCGAAAAAAAGGCAGACAAGGACAGGATGACGACGAGTCCAAGGACGATGGCGATGAGCATCGAAGTTCAGTGATTCGATTATAGAGTCCCCAGCCGGGTTTGGCATCGGGGTACAATTCGGGCATGGAGCTCAGTGGAATCGTTATGTTGGTTCTGATCCTCGGCGGTACCTGGGGGGGGTTCGCCTACTTCCTTTACCAATCTCTGAATCAGGACCGCTAAACGTATGGCGGTAGCCGTCGTGGGCGCGGGCGCCTGGGGGACGGCGCTGGCGAAGTTGATCGCGGACAAAGGGGAGTCCGTCACGCTTTGGTGCCGTGAGCCCGAAGTCCTCGCCGGGATCCGCGAACGGCGGGTCAACGAGCCGTTTCTTCCCGACGTGCCTTTACCCGAGAAACTCGACGTGACGCGTGCGCTCGACGCGTGCGTCCGGGACAAGGAGCTCGTTCTCCTCGCGGTGCCCGCCCAATATCTCCGACGCGTTCTCGAGGAGCTCGCATCCCACGTGAGCACGAGCCAACATTTCGTGAGCGCAACCAAAGGCATCGAAGAAGGAACTCTTCTGCGCATGAGCGAAGTCGTTGCCGACGTTCTACCTTTTTCGCCCGATCTCGCGGTAATCTCGGGTCCGACCTTTGCGAAGGAGGTTGCGCGTGAAGAGCCGACAGCCCTCGTTGCCGCGAGCGAGAACGTCGCCTCGGTGCTCTTGGTCCAGGCTCGTTTGGCGACGAGGACATTTCGGGTTTACACGAATGACGATGTGATTGGTGTCGAGCTGGGTGGCGCGCTCAAAAACGTCATCGCCATCGCCGTTGGGGTCGCGAGCGGCCTCGGCCTCGGCTACAACCCCGCGGCCGCACTGATGACGCGCGGCCTCGCCGAGATCTCGAGACTCGCCGAAGCCATGGGCGGCAGGCGCGAGACGCTCGCAGGGCTCTCTGGTGTCGGCGATCTCGTGCTCACTTGCACCGGCCAACTCTCTCGAAACCGCACCGTCGGCGTCGCGCTCGGCGAAGGCAAGTCCCTCGCTGATATCGTGTCCAAGATGCGCCAAGTTGCCGAAGGCGTCGCGACCACCCACGCCGCCGTCGCCCTGGCCCGCGCCCACCAAATCGAGATGCCCATAGCCTTGCAGATGGAGCGCTTACTGAGGGGAGAGGCCACCGCCAGAGAAGCGATGCATGAGCTCCTGGAGCGCCCCGTGGGCTCGGAATGATCAGCATCCAGCATTCAGGAAACTCTCAGGACTGCCGCAGCGTGGCGGCTTCGTGCACGAATAGCTTTCGAACTCTGGCAACCGCCTCGACTTTTGGTCTTAACCAATGTTGCTAATTAGTGCTATTTCGCTTATCCGGTTCAAAGAAGGGGATTGTTCTAGGTGAATGTATCGCTGACGCCTGAGCTTGAGACGATGATCCACGAGAGGGTGGCGACGGGCCGCTACCACTCTGCGAGCGAGGTCGTGCGCGAGGCGCTGCGTCTGCTAGAGGTTAGCGGACGTTCCTGCTCAGAGTCCTTGTCGAATTAGCACGCAGGATTCAAAAGACCTCCAGAATTTCATACAACGTCGTTCGCTGTGCTGGGCGAAAACCTGCCTCCCGAATGAGCGTCTTTATTTCATCCGTCGACGTCTTGTTCACGAACCCCGTTGCCGCGTGTACGTTCTCCTCGAAGAGGGTGCCGCCGAAATCGTCCGCGCCCCAGTGGAGTGCGACCTGGCCCGTTTTCTTGCCTTCCGAGAACCACGACGCTTGGATGTGATCGAAATTGTCGAGATAGATTCTCGATGCTGCCAGCATGCGGAGGTATTGATTGGGGCCAGCGTGGCGCGGGATTTTCTTGACCAAAGGCGTATTGCCCGGCTTGAAGCTCCACGGGACGAAGGCCGTGAAGCCGCCGTGCTCGTCCTGGAGGGATCGGATGACTTCGAAATGCTCGACGATGTCCTCGGGTGTTTCGACGTGGCCGTACATCATGGTGGCCGTCGAGCGGAATCCGAGCGCATGCGCCTCGCGGTGCACGTCGAGCCAGCTCACTGTGACATTTTTCTTGTGCGAGATCTTTTTGCGCACCCTCTCGGAGAGGATCTCGGCCCCGCCGCCGGGGAGGGTCGTCTGGCCGGCGTCTTTGAGTGCGCGCAACACTTCCTGCAACGAGAGTCCGGACACTGCCGCCATGCCCTCGATCTCCACCGCGCTCCAAAAATGAGGCGTGATTTGCGGGTAGCGCTCGCGCACCGCGCGGACGAGCTCGAGGTAATAGTCTAGCGGCAGCTCCGAGTTGACACCGCCTTGCATCAAGACCGTGGTGACGCCTTTTTCCGCGGAGCGGCCGATGCGCTCGAGCATTTCCTCGACCGAATGCGTATAGGCCTCGTCGTGGCCAGGGCTCCGGTAGAACGCGCAAAACGTACAGTCGACGTCGCACACGTTGGTGTAGTTCGGATTGGTATCGATCACGAAAGTAACGATCGGTTCGGGATGTCGTTTGCGCCGAACTTCCGCGGCGAGCTGGCCTAGATCGAGGAGGCTTGCCCCGGCGAGAAGGAACAAACCGTCGTTACGGTCGACGCGTTCACCGGCGAGTACTTTGTCGCGGACACCTTCGAAAGTCGTGGTCATGCTGGCTCAAATGGGTTCGAGAAAATGGTTCTCGTCGGTCAAACGCCGGAACTCTTCGAAACCTTTCATCTCTTCGGACCCGAGTCGGTAGTGAAAATTCCGAAGGTAGGAGGCCAGGACTTCGCGCCCTCCAAGCTCTCCCGCGAACTCGGCCGCGATTTGGTCGATTTGGGACATGCCGAGCACGAACGAACGCTCCAAGAGCTCGGCGAGCTCACCTTTTGTCTCCTCGGGAAGCGAGCGTCGAACGGCCCAGAGCGCGAACACAAAAGGAAGCCCCGTCCAGTTCCACCACTCCGTCGCGAGATCGTAGCGATAGGGAAAGGCGGGCGTCCCTGTCGTGTTGCGCCGGAGGGCTTCGTTTCCGATCACGAGAAAAGCGTCGCCTTCGTCTCGAAGCCCACGTACATATTCCGCGGGGCGAATCCCATCACGAAGCTCGAGCAAGACGCGGAGCAGTCGGACGGAAGTAGAGGTCTCTTCGGTAATCCCGATGCGCGCGCCGTCGAGCTCGGCCATGGGCCGGCGGCTCAGGAACAAGATGCTGCGGACTTCTTCCCGGTTGGCGACGCCCAGGCCCGCGATGGGCTCGTAGCGGTCCTCGTGCACGAAGTAATCCGCGGCCGCGAGGATGCCTGCATCGATCTCGCCGTTCTTGGCCATCCGCCCGAGCTCTCGCGGCGGTGTCGGGATCAGTCGATGCTCTCCGAGCAGCGGGTAGAACGGCTGAGAGTTCAGGTACGAGATTTGCCCGATCAGAAGTCGCATGTCGCCTTAGTCCGCCTTAGTCCGTCTTAGTCCGCCTTAGTCCGTCTTAGTCCGCCTTAGTCCGTCTTAGTCCGTCTTAGTCCGTCTTAGTCCGTCTTAGTCCGTCTTAGTCCGTCTTAGTCATAGACACGCAGGACGTTATAGAGCGCGTCGCGCTCGGCGGGGACTTTGCCGGCTTCGCGGATCATCTCGACGAGTTTGTCACGCGCGAGCCCGATGGCGCTTTTCGCCTGCGCGTAATGCGCGATCTTTTCTTCGCCGATCGTTCCGTCGAGGTCGCTCGCGCCGAAGTTGAGAGCTACGGAAGCGGTTTCTTCACCGAGCATGACCCAGTACGACTTGATGTGGTCGAAGTTGTCGAGCAGCAACCGGCCGCAAGCCACGGTCCGGAGGTCCTCGATCGCCGAAGCTTGCCGTTCCGCGAGCCCCGTATTGCCGGGCTGGAGGGCGAGCGGGATGAAGGACATGAATCCCGGGGTCTCGTCTTGCGCGTCGCGCAGCCGCAACATGTGATCCACCCGCTCTTCGTAGGTCTCGATATGGCCGTAGAGAAGCGTCGCGTTCGAAGGAAAGCCCATCTCGTGGGCGATGCGGTGCACTTCGAACCAGCGCTCGGCGCCCATTTTGTGCTTGAACGTCGCTTCGTGCACCCGCTCCGAGAAAACTTCAGCGCCGCCCCCCGGAAGCGATTGCAGGCCGACCTCGCGCAGGCGCTCGAGCACTTCTTCGATAGAGATTCTCGCGATCCGCGCGAACCAGTCGATCTCGACGGCGGTCCATGCCTTGATTTGGATGGATGGAAAGGCCTCGCGGATACGTTTCACGATGTTCAAGTAATCTTCGAACTTCCACGTGGGGTGGAGGCCTCCGACGATGTGCACTTCCGAAAGCTCGTCGCCGAGCTTCTCGAGGATCTCGTCCATCGACATCTCATAAGCGTGGTCATCGCCCGGCTTCGCAGCGAAATCGCAGAACGTGCAGTCGAGAACGCAGAGATTTGTCGGGTTGATTTGCCGGTTCATGACGAAGTAAACGCGGTCGCCCGACTTCTTGCGCTTCACGTGGTCCGCCATCTTGCCGATGGCTGTGAGGTCCCAGCTATTCAAGACCGCGAGCCCGTCTTCGCGGCCGAGACGCCGGCCGGAGAGCACGCGCTCCCATATGGGAATGAGCGCCTCGTCTTGAAATATGATTTCTTCCTGCGCAGTCAATGTCACTAGGTCGCTCCTGACCAGAAATTCTTACAAAACCGCGATGTAGTTTCCAGCCTCATTATTGGAACCCCGCTGGCCCCCCTGTCCGCCCAGCGCAACTTGTTTCATAGTGGATAGTTACGCCGACACCCTTCCATTTTCTTGCCAGCTCAAAAATGGAGCCCGACGCCAGCCCACACGAAACCTAGCACGACAAAACCGATAACGGCGTTGATTTTGAAAAAGGCGAGCTCCACGGAGGTAGCCTTGCGGTGCTCGAGCAGTAAGAGCGCGGCGATCCCGACCAGAAACACGGCGGCGAGGGATCCTTCCATGGCCGTCCAGTACAGCGTGCCCAAAAGCAAGAACGCCACTACGTGGAACGCGAACGAGACCGCGAGCGCGCGCTTCTTGCCGAGCCGGGACGGCAGGGAGTAGAGCCCGTCGCTCTCGTCGAAATCGACGTCGAGCGTGGCATAGATGATGTCGAACCCCGCGACCCAGAACAAAGTGAACAGGCACAGGAGCAGGACATGTGGATAGTCGTTAAAATCTAGTTGGACGGCGTACCAAGCGCCGAGAGGGCCCATCGCGAGCGCCGCACCCACGCCCAAATGCGCCCACATTGTGAATCGCTTCATCAGTGGGTAGAGGAGGAATATCGCGAGCGGTACGGGACTGAACAAGAGGCATTTGGGCGATATCGCAAAGGCCCCGCCGAGATAAACCGCTGCGCCGATCCCGGTGACGAGCGAGGCCTCGGCGAGCGTCATCTGGCCGCTTGGAAGCTCCCGCCCGGCCGTGCGGGGGTTGCGGTGGTCGATCGCGCGGTCCAGGATGCGGTTCGTCCCGAGCGCTGCCGTCCGGGCTCCTGTTCCGGCGACGAGTATGAGCAAGAATACGCGCCAGGTCAAAGCCTCTTCCGCGAGAAAAGCACCGCTGAGCAACAGAGGAAACGAAAAGAGCGTGTGCTCGATCTTTACGAAACGGCTATAGGTCTTCAAACGATCTTGCATGCGTGTGCATTAGAAACCTCTTTGACACTCGGAATCAATGACTCTTAGAATTCTGATCGAATTGCTGAGCATTCTCGGTAAGTCCGAGAGCTCAAGGTTCAGATGAGTCGGTCGTATTTCCTTGTCGCCACTGAGATGACGAAACCCCGCATACGATGTTATTCTCGTCTCGTTGTGCGGGAAGGTTCGTCTGATGTGATCGAGTTCGAAGAACTGCTGAATGTGGATGGAGGTGGGCAGCTGAAATGACGAAGAAAAAGAAGAAGACAAAAGCCAGGAAGCAAAAAGCTACAAAGAAGAAAGCGGCAAAGCGCAAAGTCGCCAAGAAGAAAAAAGCATCAAAGCGCAAGGTAGCCAAGAAGAAAGCTACGAAAAAGAAAAAGGTTACAAAGCGCAAGGCCAAGAAAAAAGCTGCCAAGAAGAAGAAAAGTGCAACGCGCAAAGGTCGTAAGGTCGCGAAGAAAAAGAAAGCGGTGAAGAAGAAGGCGGCCAAGAAAAAAGTGGCTCCCAAGAAGGCTGTGAAAAGGAAGGCCGTCGCGCCGCCGAAGAAAGCTGCGCCGCCGCCCGCCCCTGCGCCCGTCGCGCCAGAGCTCGCGCCCACGGCACCTACCCAGGCACCGTGGGAAAGCGGGAGTGGTGCGTCGAGCACCGAGACACCATCGCCATGGGGATCCGAATCGACGGACGCCCGCGGCGACAGTCAGGGCTCAGGCGAGTCCAACGCGGACTCGGATGACAATGACGATGACGCGGGCGGCGGGGCAGGTCCCGTCTTTTAACTAGAGCTCATCATCCTTTGGAGCGCCCTCGGCCTGACTGGCCAGGGGCGCCGCCGATAGGTCATCACTCGTCGAGAACGAACTGCCCGCCCTCGGCGAAATGCTTTGTATCGCACGCCGGACAGGTGACGAACTGCCTTCCGGACTCCTTTTGGATCATGCCACTCGCATCTTCCTCTTCGATCGGGTTGCCGCAAGTGCAGTAGAGTACGCCCTCTTCGAGAAAAATGTCGTCCTCGATTTCCATTTCGTCGCTCATGGGACGCTCCTTGGATTCAAACGCGGGTTCGGAAGAACTAAAAAAGTATAGCATCCTCTCACCCAAGAGGTCGATTTCGGCAAGTGCCGTTTCGTGATAAGATCCGCCACCTGGCTGCGCCAAATCGTCAATTTTGGGCCCGCTCTCCGACCGAGATGTGAAAGCGCTTATCTCCTATTTGATCCAAGAGAGACTAATCAAGATGGAACCAAAGACACGAATGCTTGCCTTGGTCGCCGTACTCGCGCTCCTGTCGGTAGCCTGCGGTCCTCAGGCCCCCGGCATCACGAGTGATGAGATTCTCGTCGGAACCTGGACACCGTTGACGGGCCCGGCCTCCAATCTCTCCACGATCGCCAAAGGGATGGACGCCTATTTCGCCTACGTCAATGAAGAGGAGGGTGGTGTCCATGGGCGCAAGCTCAAACTCCTCATCAGAGACGACGGCTACGATCCGGCGCGCACGCCGGCTGTCGTGGAGGAGCTCGTCGACGGTGACCGTGTCTTTGCTCTCTTGGGGGGCAACGGCACCGCGAACTGCCTCGCGGTGAAAGACTACATCGCCATCAAACTGCTCCCCTGGATAAACCCCGGTTCTGGCGCCCGCGTCTGGACGTCTCCCATGAACGCCTACGTCTTCTCGACCTTCCCGTCCTACGTGACCGAGGGGCGCATTCTCTCCAAATATGTCACCGAAGAGCTAGAGGCGGAAAAGTACGGCATATTTTACCAGGACGATTCCTTTGGGCGTGAAGGGCAAGAGGGTGTGCGCCTCGGCTTGCGCAGAAGCGAGGACAAGATCGCGCTCGCGGTCGCCTATACGGTCGGCAACAATGACCTGGCGGAGGTTGCACAGCAGTTCAAAGACGAAGAAATCGACGTGATATTCGTATGGACCATCACGGAAGGCGCGGCCGCCCTCGCGAACGCGATCGGAGCGCTCGAGGACTACGATCCTCAGATCGTGGCGACCCAGGTTCTCGCCGATCCCGTGATGTTCGAGCTCGCGGGCGAGAACTGGGACGGCACGATCGTGGCCTCGAGCGTACCCGAGACCAACTCGGACGATCCCGGCGTTGTCAAAGGTCGCGCGATCATCGAAAAATACGGAAAGGGGATCGATTTCGGCACCTACGCCATGTGGGGCCTGGCGCGCGCTGAAGTCTTGGTCGAAGGCCTGCGCCGGGCCGGCCCCGACATCAACCGGCTGAGATTGATACTGGCCCTCGAGGGCATAAAAGACTGGACCGACAACTTCCTGGGCACGTCCATCAGCTTTGACGTCGAGAACCACCAAGGTTTGAACTCCGTCTACCTCAGCAAAGCCGAAGGCGGGCGGCTCGTTCACCTGTCGGACTGGCTCGATCCTTGAGACCGTCGCGAGCGTCCCAGACGCTCATTGACGCTCCGACGTCAACGCGATTAGAATCGGGCCCTTAGGCTTCTGAAGCTCACGCGGCTCGGAATCAAAGTAAGGTTCAGTACTCCCTTGCGTAGCAAGTACGACCTTTTGCCCATCCGTGGCCGCGGCATGCGAGAGGACCAACTCAGGAGGGAGGCGATCCACCATGAAATTCGGACGGACGGTTCGTAAGCTGCGAGAGGAGCAAAACGTCAGCATCGCTCAATTTGCCAGAAAAGTCGGGATGAGTCCGACCTATCTCGCGCCCATAGAGCGTGACGTTTTCCCGCCTCCCGCGGAGAAGAAAGTTATCAAGATCGCGAAGGCGCTCGATCAAAATATCGACGAGTTCCTCGCCCTCGCCGGCCGGATCGGCACCGACTTGAGACGCATCATCCGTCGCCAGCCGGCGAGCGCCGGACGCGTCTTGCGCGCTATCGACGGGCTCTCCGAAAGAGAGATCGACGAGCTCGTGAGAAAGGCGAACAAAAGGAACCACGGGAAGCGGTCGTCAAAGTAGGCGTCATCCGAACATCCGAAGCCTCGCGTTACTCATGAGTCAGTCTCACGGAGGGTTTCCCGATCTTCGGATCGTTCCTGTATCCGATCTGCTGCTACACGAGGAAGTCGATCTCGAGCGTGTCGCGCGGCTCCTCGATCGTTTATCCGCGGACGGGATTCTGAAGAATCCGCCAATCGTGGCGAGCCTTCCGGACAGCGATCGATTCCTACTGCTCGATGGCGCCAATCGTGTTTCCGCCATCGAGAATCTAGATATCCCCCATCTGCTCGTTCAAGTCGAGTCTTTCGAGGACCCGGCGCTCGAAGTACGCCACTGGAACCATGTCGTTCGCGACATCGAAGCGCGCGAGCTCGCCGATTACGTGCGGAGCGCCGCCGGCATCGAGCTCGTTGACGATGCGCCCGAAGGCGATCCCGACTATCTCGGAAGCATCGTGGCCAAGGACGGGAAAGCTCTACACATGAGAGCTCCGGGCTCGATGAAAGATCGGGTGCGCCATTTGCGCGCGATGGTCGACGTCTATTACAGCCGTGAAGCACGGATGGACAGGATCAATCACGCTGATATGGCATCGGTCAAAGAGCAGCACCCGCATTTCGGCGCTGTCGTGATATTTCCGGATTTTTCGAAAGACGCGGTGCGCGCTGTCGCCGAGGCGGGCGACCGCCTGCCTTCGGGTATGACTCGCATCCTCGTGCCCCGCCGCGTTCTCGGCTTCAACATGCGCCTACCGCTTCTGAAGTCGAACCTTCCCCTGGAAGAGAAAAGGCGTTGGCTCGCCGATCAGATCCAGCACAAAGTCTCCGAGCACGAAGTCCGCTACTACCAGGAGCCGACGTTCGTTTTTGATGATTGAGCGGGAAGGCGAGGAGAGGCGGAGACGTAAGGGCCAGGGCCAGAAGATGTGGGGGATAAAAACGCTCTCGGGCTGAGCCGTCTTTGAGGGAGAGCTCGGTACGTGCTAGGATTTTGCGGCTATGTCTGGACATTCTAAGTGGCATTCCATCAAGCACAAGAAATCGGCGGCCGATGCCAAACGCGGTAAAGCGTTTACAGGGATCATCAAGGAAATCACCGTGGCCGCCCGGATCGGCGGCGGTGACGTGGAGGGCAATCCTCGTCTTCGGCTCGCTGTCGACAGGGGCAAAGCGGCCAATATGCCGAAGGACAACATCGTGCGTGCCATCAAAAAGGGCACGGGCGAGCTCGAAGGCTACAACCTCGAAGAAGTGCACTACGAAGGCTATGGTCCCGGGGGGGTTGCGGTTTTTATCGAAGCGACGACGGATAACAAGAACCGCACCGTGAGCGAAGTGCGCCATTTCTTTTCGAAATTTGGTGGCAATCTCGGTGAGTCCGGCTCAGTCAACTGGATGTTCGACAAGAAGGGCTACTTCGTCGTCTCCCGGAAGAGCGTAGACGAAGAGGTGCTTCTCGAAGCCGCTCTCGAAGCCGGCGCCGACGACGTCAACGAAGATGGCGAGAACTGGGAAGTCTTGACACTCCCCGAAAGCTTTCAAGCCGTTCACGACGCTCTCACTGCGAAGAACATCAGCATTGAAGCCGAAGAAATCGCGATGATTCCCCAAACGAGCGTCAAGCTCACGGGCAAGCAAGCAAAGCAGATGCTGAAGCTCATGAACGCCCTCGAAGATCTCGAAGATCTGACGAACGTCTGGGCTAACTTCGATATCGACGAAGAAGAAATCGAAGCCGCGATGTCCAATTAGCCTTGGGCTCGAACCAATGAGGATTCTCGGGATCGACCCTGGCTCTCAAGTCACTGGCTACGGCGTGATCGAGTCCGACGGTACGCGGACCGCTCTCGTAACCGAGGGGGTCATCCGGACGCGCTCGATGCGGAGTTTTCCGGAGAAACTCCGGCTCATTTACGATGGCATCGTGGAGGTGCTCGACGAGCATCGCCCCGTGCAGATGGTGGTCGAGGGGCTGTTCTATGCCATGAATGTGCAGAGCGCCCTCAAGCTCGGCCATGTCCGCGGCGTCGCTCTTCTCGCGGGGGTGAAGCGAGGTATCCCGGTTCACGAATATTCACCGCTCGAGGTCAAGTTGGCCGTCGTCGGCTACGGCCGCGCGGACAAAGAGCAAGTACAGCGCATGGTTGCCGTGCTTCTCCAGCTCGAGCGCCCGCCTGAGCCTCACGATGCGGCCGACGCACTCGCGATTGCCATTTGTCACGCCAATCAGCTTCGCTTTGCCGCGAAAGTGTCGTCGTCCCAGTGATCTCCTACCTCGAAGGCAAGCTGTATGAGAAAAAACCCGACCATGTGGTCGTGCTCGCGGGCGGCGTCGGCTACAAAGTCTCGATCCCGGTATCGACCTATTACGAGCTTCCCAATCAAGGCGAGGGCGTCGCACTTCAGATCCACACCCATGTGCGTCAAGACACGTTCGCCCTTTACGGCTTCTTGTCCGGCAAAGAGCAGCTTTTGTTCCACCGTTTGATTGGGGTTGCGGGGGTCGGTCCGTCACTCGCGCTCAAAGTGATGTCGGGTCTCGAGCCAGAGACGCTCATCGACGCGATCCGGCGCGGGGACCACCGCCGTTTGAACGCGATCCCCGGCGTCGGCAAGAAAACGGCGGAGCGACTCATCCTCGAGCTTCGGGACAAGATGCCGGAAGTCGCGGCTTACGATGACGGCGGCGAACGCGAGGACGCCCACCTGGCGTCTTCCCTTGGTGAGGATCTCCTTTCGGCGCTCATGAATCTCGGCTTCCCGAGGCCGCAATCCGAGAAGGCGGCTCTCGCTGTCGCGCGCGACGAGCCGGAGCTGTCCTTCGAAGACGCGCTCAAAAGAGTACTGCGCGAGCTTTCCGGGTAGATGACGTCGCGCGCCGAGGTCGACGAGCTCTACCGGCACCGGCTTGCGCAGAAACAGGTGGAAGTCGAGCGGCGCCAGAACGTCGTCGCCCGGGTCGCTTACGCGCGGCTCGCGGTCTTCGTCGCGGGTGTAGCACTTGCCTGGTTCGTCTTCGAGACCAAACAAGTAGCGTGGCCGTGGCTTCTCGTTCCCGTTATCGTGTTCTTCACGCTCCTTTATCGGCACGGCGGTCTCTACGGGCTGCTGCGGCGGACGGAGCGGGCGGCGAGCTTTTATCAAAAAGGGCTCGACCGTTTATCGGATGCGTGGATGGGGAAGGGCAATCAGGGCGCTTCCTACCTCGACCCCAAACATCCTCATGCAGGCGATCTCGACATCTTTGGAAAAGCGTCGCTCTTCGAGCTTCTCGCGACCACGGGAAGCCCTTGGGGGACGAAAACACTCGCGTCCTGGCTGCTCGCGCCGGCGAGCCCTGACACGGTGCGCGCGCGCCAGGCGGCCGTGGCCGAGCTCGCACCGCTCGTCGATCTAAGAGAGAGCATCGCCAGCGAGCATGACGAGCTCGGGGAGTCGGTCGACCGCGAGACGCTTTCGAGCTGGGCCACCGAGCCGCCCGTGCTCACGTCGATGGTCGCGCGGGTGCAGGCACTCGTACTTGGCGCGGCGTCGCTCATTGCCGCCATCGGCTGGCTCGCGTCGTGGTGGACGCGGCTGCCTTTTCTTCTGCTGATTCTCGTGAGCGCGTCTTTTGCGTTTTTGTACCGGTCGCGCGTGCGCGGAGTACTCGCGGCGGTCGAAGGTCCGGCGAGCGATCTCGGCGTGTTGTCATCCCTGCTCGAGCGGCTCGAAGGTGAGAGCTTCAGCGCGCCGCGGCTCGTGTCGCTTCAGCAGGCGCTGACCTCGTCGGGATCTTCGACCGCCTCGAAGCGCATCCGCCAGCTCGGCCGCCTCGTCGACTACCTCGATGCGCGCCGCAATCAGCTATTCCTGCCATTCGCGGCGATCCTTCTTTGGGGCACCCAGTTCGCTTTCGCCATCGAGTCGTGGCGCCGCGACTCGGGGAGCGAAGTGGCGTACTGGCTCGACGCGGTCGGAGAGCTCGACGCGCTTCTCGCGCTCGCGACTTATGCCTTCGAGCATCCCGACGATTGCGTTCCGACGATCGTGGAGGATCGCGTCTTGTTCGATGCCGAAGGGATCGGGCATCCCTTGATACCGGAAGATCGTGTCGTGCGTAACGACGTGTGCTTCGGCGGCGACCTCCGGCTTCTCGTCATCTCGGGCTCGAACATGTCGGGGAAGAGCACCTTTCTGCGCGCCGTGGGTGTCAATACGGTGCTTGCGCTCGCGGGCGCGCCTGTTCGTGCGCGTAAGCTGACGCTCTCTCCTCTCATCGTCGCCGCATCTATCCGGATCGTGGACTCGCTTCAAGACGGCATCTCACACTTCTATGCCGAGATCCTCCGGCTCCGTCAAGTCATGGAGCTGTCCGGAGCGAAAGAGGGGACCGTTCTTTTCTTGCTCGACGAGATCCTTCATGGGACGAACTCGCACGACCGTCGTATCGGCGCGGACGCCGTTGTTCGTGGTCTCGTCGATCGCGGCGCCGTCGGCTTCATCACGACCCACGACCTCGCGCTCTCGAAGCTCGCCGACGCTCTCGGGGACCGAGCGATCAACGTGCATTTCGAGGACGAGATCGTAGACGGTAAAGTCCATTTCGACTACATCATGCGGGACGGTGTCGTGAAGAAGAGCAACGCGCTCGATTTGATGCGCTCGATCGGCCTCGAAGTCTAGCTGCCTGCGCGAGGTTCCCTCGGAGCGTCCGACTTCGCCAAGGCATCGTCGGGACGTCGCCGAAGCCCGTAGGGCGTAGGCGGGAGCATTAAGCAGGTATGAGGTAGACTTTCTCGAACATGTCCGATCGATTGGTGTCTCAGGGGCCCACCGACGAGGAGCGCTCCCTCGATGTGAGCCTTCGGCCGCGCGGCTTCTCCGAATATATCGGCCAAAAGAAAGTGCTGGCGCAGCTCGAGATCGCTGTGCAGGCGGCGCGCGAGCGGGACGAAGCGATGGACCATCTCCTCACCTACGGGCCGCCTGGCCTCGGCAAGACGACGCTCGCGCATGTCGTGGCCAACGAGCTCGGCGTCAACATCCAGACGACCGCGGGGCCGCTCGTCGAGAAGTCCGGGGACCTCGTGGCGCTTTTGACGAATCTCGAAGCGCGCGACGTGCTCTTCATCGACGAGATTCATCGCCTCCATCCTTCGATCGAGGAAGTGCTCTATCCAGCGATGGAGGATTTCAAGCTCGACATCATCATCGGCCAGGGGCCCTCGGCGAAGTCGGTGAGGATTCCCGTCTCGCAGTTCACGCTCATCGGCGCCACGACGCGTGCGGGCCTTTTGACTTCGCCTCTCCGTTCGCGCTTCGGCATCGTGCACCGCCTCGACTTCTACACCGTTGCGGATTTGACGGCAGTCGTCGAGCGCTCGGCAAAGCTCCTCGGCGTCTCGTGCCGCCCAGAGGCCGCCGTCTCTCTCGCGAAGCGGGCGCGTGGCACTCCGCGTATCGCGAACCGGCTTCTGCGCCGTGTCAGGGATTACGCGCAAGTCAAAGCGGACGGGACCATCACCGAAGAGGTCGCCGGAGAAGCCCTCGCGCTTCTCGAAGTCGACGAGCTTGGCTTCGACGAGATGGATCGCAGCATCCTTCAAACCATCATGGAGAAGTTCTCCGGCGGTCCCGTCGGCCTTTCCACCATAGCGGCTGTCGTCGGGGAAGAGCCGGATACGATCGAGGACATCTACGAGCCTTATCTCATCCAGATCGGATTTCTCGATCGCACGCCGCGCGGGCGCGTCGCTACCGAGCGGGCCTATCGCCACTTCGGGCTCACACCCGTCGATCGGCAAAAGCGCCTCTTCTGACGCCTTGAGACTCTCCGAGTTCGACTACGAGCTCCCGCCGGAGCTCATCGCACAAGAACCTCTGCCCGAGCGCGACGGCTCCCGGCTGCTGCACATGTTGCCGGGGCGGCGCTTCGAGCACCTGCTTTTTGCCGCCCTCCCCAATCTTCTCGAGCCGGGTGACGTGCTCGTCCTGAACGACACGAAGGTCTTTCCAGCGCGCCTCACCGGCGCCCGCGCGAGCGGCGGCCGTGTCGAGCTCTTGCTGCTCGAGGATTGCGGCGACGCGCGCTGGCGCGTGCTCGCCAAGCCGGCTCGCAAACTACGCGCGGGAGCGCAGCTCACTTTCGGGGACGGCCGTCTCGTTGCCGAGGTCGTGGGCGCTGATACCGATCGGCTGGTGGTCCGCTTCGAGCATGATGGCGCTTTCGCCGACGTCATCGACGCACTCGGGACGACGCCCCTCCCGCCTTACATCCGATCGAGCGAGAGCGAGCCCGCGATCCGCGACCGCTACCAGACCGTCTACGCCACCGACCGTGGTTCCATTGCGGCTCCGACGGCCGGACTGCATTTCACCGAAGACGTATTGAAGCGTCTGGTCGAGCGCGACATCGACGTAGCGCGGCTCACCCTTCATGTTGGCTACGCGACCTTCGAGCCCATCCGCACCGATATCGTCGAGGAGCACGCGATGGGCGTCGAGCATTTCCACGTGCCCCGCGAGACCGCCGAGCTCGTGCGCGCGGGCCGAACGGTTATTGCCGTCGGGACGACTTCGGTGCGCGCGCTCGAATCGGCCGCCCGCATCGACTTCTCGCCCGGCTGGCACGAGACGGACCTCTTCATTACACCAGGATTCGAGTTCCGTGTCGTGAGCGGGCTCGTTACGAACTTTCATCTTCCGAAGAGCTCGCTTCTCATGCTCGTCTCGGCGCTCGGTGGTACCGACCGAGTGCGCGCCGCCTATGGCGAAGCCGTGAAGGAGCGCTATCGTTTTTACAGCTACGGCGACTGCATGCTGCTCCCGCCCCCTCGGCTATAATTCGCGGATGGATCGCGAGCAATTACTCTCCGCGGTCGAAGGGAGTGCCGCGCTCAAGCGTGCTTTCTTCGCCTCGGAAGCGGATTCTGTTTTGGAGGCAGGCCGCCGTCTCGCCCAAGCGCTCTCGGACGGCCATAAGCTTCTCGTCTTCGGCAATGGCGGGAGCGCTGCCGACGCGCAGCACTTCGCGGCGGAGCTCGTCAATCGCTTCGTGAACGACCGCCCCGCGCTTCCCGCTATTGCGCTGACCACCGACACCTCCGTCTTGACGAGCATTGCGAACGACGCCGATTATGAGTCTATCTTCAGCCGGCAGATCGAAGCTCTCGGCGCCGAAGGGGACGTCGCGGTGGCGATCAGCACGAGCGGCAACTCACCGAACGTGCTGAAAGCAGCGGCCGTCGCGCGTGAGAAAGGCCTGACAACGATAGGCCTCGCAGGCCATGACGGAGGCAAGCTCGGCGCGAGCGTCGATCTGTGTTTGACCGTGGATCATCCCGAGACGGCGCGCATCCAGGAAGTGCACGGCATGTTGATCCACTTCTTTTGTCAAATCATCGAAGACGAGCTCTTCTCATGACGTCCAAATATTCCATCGAGCCGCTCGATCTCGATGGTCTCGACACCTATCCGCTCGCTTCGCGAAAAAGCAAAGTCGGCCGCGAGCAGCTCGGAAAAGCTGTTTCAGAAGAGGCGAGCTTCCGGGAGTTTTGGAATGGGCTCCCCGATATCCTCGCCGCGAGGGACTTGCGTGAGCTGGTGAAGCGGATGCGGCGCGCGCGCGAGAGCGAGCGGGCGCTCATCTGGGGACTCGGCGCTCATGTCATCAAAGTCGGCCTCTCACCCCTTCTTATCGACTTGATGGATCGCGGCTTCGTGTCCGGTCTCGCGCTCAACGGCGCGGGCATCATTCACGACTTCGAGCTCGCGATGGTGGGCCAGACCTCCGAAGAAGTTGCGGACGGTCTCGGCGAAGGCAAGTTCGGGATGGCTGAAGAAACCGGGGCGCTTTTGAACGAAGCGACCCGGAAGGGTGTCGAGAACGGTCTCGGCCTTGGTGAAGCCATCGGCGTGCTCCTCCATGAACAGGACCCTCCGTACAAAGAGACGAGCCTGCTTTGGAACGCCTACCGCCTCGCTATTCCTGTCACCGTGCACGTTGCGGTGGGGACGGACATCATCCACATGCACCCGCAAGCGTCGGGCGCGGCCATCGGCGAAGCTAGTCTGCACGACTTCAAGCTCTTTGCCGGGGTGGTTCGAGGGTTAAACGACGGCGGGGTCTACTTGAATATCGGCTCGGCGGTGCTTCTGCCCGAAGTGTTCCTGAAAGCGGTGAGCGTCGTGCGAAACCTCGGGCACCCTTTGACCGATTTCTCGACGGCCAATTTCGATTTCATTCGCCACTACCGGCCGCGCGTCAACGTCGTAGAGCGGCCCGTGACCGGCTCGGGCCGAGGCTTCGAGTTCGTCGGCCACCACGAGCTGATGCTTCCTTTGATGATACAGGGGCTGAGCGTATAAAGGAGGTACGAAATCCATGGTGGAGCGAAAATCAGTCGGGAGTGGCGTCTCTTGGGAAGAAGAGTTTGGCTATTCCCGAGCGGTCCGTGTCGGCGACCGCATCCTTGTCTCGGGAACGACCGCGACCGGCCCAGAAGGGCTCGTGGCGCGCGGAGACGCGGCGGGCCAAGCGCGCTATGCGCTCGACAAGATCGAAAAAGCCATCAACGCGCTCGGCGGCACGCTCGCCGACGTCGTGCGCACGCGCATCTTCGTGGCCAGCGTCGACGACTGGAAAGCCATCGCGTCCGTCCACGGTGAGCGGTTCGGCAAAATACGCCCCGCGAACACGCTCGTGCGCGCCGACCTCATCGGCGAAGAATATCTTGTCGAGATCGAAGCCGAGGCCGTCATCGGCAGCGCGACGTCGGAATGAGCGGGAATGAGCGAGCCCATCCGCTTCAGTCTTCGTCTCAATAACGACCTTCCGCTCGGCGACTATGTCGAGCTGGCCCGGACCGCGGAGGCGTCGGGGTTCGATCAGTTCTGGGTGAGCAACGATCTTTTTATCAAGAGCTCACCCGTCATCCTCGCGGCCGTCGCGACGGCGACGACGCGCATCGGTCTCGGCACGTGCATCTTGAATCCTTATACGATCGACCCGAGCGAGATCGCGATGATCGCGGCCACCCTCGACGAGCTCAGCGGGAGCCGTTTTCATCTGGGCCTCGCTGCCGGCGCGCGCGACTTCGTCAACTGGGTCGGCATCGAGCACCGAGCCCCGCTCGCGGCCGTTCGCGAATCGGTGAGCGTGATCCGGAAGCTTCTCGCTGGAGAGAAGGCGGGCCTCGACGGAAAATACTTGAAGTGGACCGATGAAGCCTATTTGAGGTTCGAAGCACCGCGCGTCACCCCGATCTATATCGGTGCGCTCGGACCAAAGATGCTCCGCCTTACCGGTGAGATCGCCGACGGCGCCCTCCCGCTCCTCTTCCCGCCGGAGCACTATTTCACCGTGCGCGATCTTCTCGCCGAAGGCGCGCGCGACCGTGACGCCGCTTTGGGAGAGCTCGATTTTGCCGCGTGCATCTGGGTATCGCTGTCTCCGGACCGCGACGCCGCGCGGCGCGCCCTCGCGGAAAAGATCGCCTATTATGGCTCGGCGCTTTCACCCCTCATCCTCGAGCGCCTCGAGCTGACCCGGAAGGATTTTGCTGAAATCGAGCGCGTGGTCGTGCAGGAGCGCAACATGGACAAAGCCTGCGCGCTCGTCGACGATCGAATGCTCCGCATCGGCGTGACCGGCGAGCCGCGCGAGCTCATCCCGAGGCTCGAAGCCCTCGTCGAGGCCGGCGCCCGTCATTTGAGCTTCGGACCGCCGCTCGGCCCCGATCCTCTCGAAGCCGTAAAGCTCCTCGGCCGCGAAGTGCTTCCCTACTTCCGCCGCGGGTGACAAGATTGAAGTAATGGGCGTCATCAAAAGCCAGATCAAGACGAGCTCCGAAGAGTTCCGGAAGAACGACGAGGCCAACCGCGCCCTCAACGAAGACCTGTCGGAAAAGCTCGAGACGATCCGAAAAGGCGGCGGCGAGACATCCCACGACCGCCACCGCGAGCAAGGCAAGCTCTTCGTCCGCGACCGCATTGCGCTCCTCATCGATGAAGGAACGCCGTTTCTGGAGCTCTCTGCCCTCGCGGGCCACGAGCTCTACGACGCCGCCGTTCCCGCCGGAGGGCTCGTCACCGGGGTCGGTCTCGTGCGCGGGCGCCAGTGCATGATTGTGGCGAATGACGCAACGGTGAAAGGCGGCACGTATTACCCGATCACCGTAAAAAAGCATCTGCGCGCACAGGAGGTAGCCCTCGAGAACCGTCTTGTGTGCATCTATCTCGTCGATAGCGGCGGGGCTTTTCTTCCGCTCCAAGCGGAAGTTTTCCCCGACCGCGATCACTTCGGCCGAATCTTTCGCAACCAAGCGGTCCTGAGCGCGGCGCGCGTCCCGCAGATCTCTGCCGTGATGGGCACGTGCACCGCGGGGGGCGCCTACGTTCCCGCGATGAGCGATCAATCGGTCATCGTCACCGGCACCGGCACCATTTTTCTCGCGGGCCCTCCGCTCGTGAAAGCCGCGACGGGTGAAGACGTTTCGGCCGAAGATCTCGGCGGCGCGCGGGTCCACACAGAGATTTCGGGAGTCGCGGATCACTTCGCGGAAGACGACGAGCACGCTCTCGAGATTTTGCGCGACATCGTCGGCCATCTCGGAAGGCGTCCCGAGGCGGCGTCTTCTCTCGAATCTCCCGAGCCTCCCGCCTACGACCCCGACGAGCTTCTCGGCGTTTGGCCGCGCGATGCGAGGCGGCAAGTCGACATACGCGAAGTCCTCGCGCGCCTCGTTGACGGAAGCCGCTTCTTCGAGTTCAAGAAGCGCTACGGGACAACGCTCGTCACCGGCTTCGCGCATATCGAAGGGATGCGCGTCGGCATCATCGCGAATAACGGTGTTCTGTTCAGCGAGAGTGCTTTGAAGGCGACCCATTTCATCGAGCTCTGCACCGCGGAGAAATTGCCGCTTCTCTTCTTGCAGAACATCACTGGCTTCATGGTTGGCGCGCAATATGAGCGCGGCGGTATCGCGAAAGACGGCGCGAAGATGGTGCACGCCGTCGCCACCGCCCGCGTCCCGAAGCTCACGTTCATCCTCGGGGGCAGCTTCGGCGCCGGTAATTACGGCATGTGCGGACGGGCCTACGATCCCCGCTTTCTCTGGACGTGGCCTACGAGCCGCATCTCCGTCATGGGCGGCGAGCAAGCGGCGCAAGTCCTGGTCACCGTCAAGCGCGACCAGCTCGCGCGCAAGAACGAGACGCTCTCGAGCGAGGACGCACGCGCGATTGCCGATCCGATTCGAGAGAAATACGAGCGCGAAGGCCATCCTTATTACGCCGCCGCGCGTCTATGGGATGACGGTGTCGTGGACATGCGCGCCACCCGCACCGTTCTCGGCTTGAGCCTCGCGGCGGTTTTGAACGCACCGATCGACGAGACGCGCGTCGGCGTCTTCCGGATGTAGCCCATGCCACGAACAAAAACTCTTCGTATCGCGAATGCCGGCGGCTATTGGGGTGACGACCCCTATGCGATGCGCCGGCAGGTCCAGGGCGAGCTTCCTATCGATTACGTCTCGATGGACTTTCTCGCCGAGATCACGATGAGCATCCTGCAAAAACAGCTCGCCCGCGACCCGAGCGCGGGCTATGCGCGAGACTTCGTGACGCAGGTCGATCCCTTGCTCGAAGACATCAAAGACAAGGGGATCCGCATCATCACCAATGCGGGCGGCGTCAACCCCAAAGCTTGTGCCGAAGCGCTCTTCGCGGTTGCGAAAAAGCGCGGCGTCGATCTCAAAGTGGCGGTCGTGGGCGGCGACGACGTCGCTCCCAAGCTCGCGACGCTCGCCCTCGACAACATGGAGACCGGCGAGGCGCTCGGGGACTATCGCGACAAAGTGCTCTCGGCCAACGCATATTTCGGAGCCATGCCGGTCGTCGCCGCGCTCGAGGAAGAGCCCGACATCGTGCTCTCCGGACGCGTCACCGATACGGGCATCACACTCGCAGCATTGATCCACGAGTTCGAATGGTCACCGGACGACTACGATCGCCTTGCGCAAGGCATCGTCGCCGCGCATCTCATCGAGTGCGGCGCCCAAGCAACGGGCGGGAACTTTACCGATTGGGAGAAAGTGTCGAGTTATATCGACGTCGGCTTTCCCATTGTGGAGTTCGAGCCCGACGGCACGTTCGTTGTAACGAAACATCCCGGCTCGGGAGGCCTCGTGAGCCTCCAAACGGTTCGCGAGCAATTTCTTTACGAGATGGGTCATCCGCAGGTCTACATCACGCCCGACGTCATCACCGACTTCACGACGATGAGTCTCGAGACCGACGGTGAGAACCGCGTGCGCGTTTCAGGCGCCCGCGGACGGGAGCCCACCGACCAGCTGAAAGTATCGACGGCGCTCGAAGACGGCTTCAAATCCGCGGGGACCCTAATTATCTCGGGCCCCGACGCCCGCGCCAAAGCTGAAATGTTCGCGTCGATCTTTTGGACGCGGCTCGCGGCCGAGCTCGAGCGTGAAGGCTTGACTCCTTTCGAAGCCACCCATACCGAGTTCATCGGCGACGACGCCACCCATCGCGGCCTCACGCCCGAGCACCGCGCCGCGGAGATCTTGTTGCGCCTTGCCGCGCGCGATCACGAACGGAGCAAGCTCGGGATCTTTCGCAAGCTTCTGCCCGGCCTCATTCTGAGTGGACCCGGTGGCGTGGCCGTCACCGGCGGCGCGCCGCACATCTCCGACGTCGTCCGTTACTGGCCGAGCCTCATTGAGCAAGCGGTGGCGCCGGCATCGCTCGGCGTGTACGAGAACGGTGAGGTCGTGCTCGAGAGAGAAAATCTGAGCTGGCCCGAGACAGGCGGCACGATGGACCCTCCCGGGGGACTCGACGATCCGCACCCGACGTCGATACTTGGCGCCCTCGTGGGGGACCAAGTGGAAGTTCCGCTCATGGCCATCGCCCATGCTCGAAGCGGTGACAAAGGCGACACGGCCAATATCGGTCTCATCGGGCGGAGCGCGGCGTCTTATGTCTGGCTGCGAGAGCACGTGAGCGCCGAGCACGTGCGCGGCTGGTTCGAAGGCATCGTACACGGCGAGGTCCATCGCTATCTCGTGCCGAATCTTTGGGCGCTGAATTTTCTGCTCGATGAATCCCTTGGAGGCGGCGGCACCGTCAGCCTCTATACCGACGCCCAAGGCAAGACCTACGGTCAAGCGCTTCTGCGCTGCCGGGTGCTCGTCCCCGCAAAGCTTCTCGAGACGATTGCGGCCGAGGATCGACCTTCGGGGAAGGAGCTTTCTTGAAGGACTTTCCCGTCGAGAAGATCCTCACCGACGCCTCCACGCTGCGCGTGGAGGCGCTCCCGCTCGGGGTCAAGCGGATCGTCTTCGCGCGCCCGGAGGTGCGAAACGCCTTCGACGAGACGATGATGCAAGAGCTTCGCGACGCGCTCGACCAACTCGCCGGAATAGCCGACGCGCAGCAAATGCGTCTTTTGATCCTCGAAGGCGAAGGCAAAGTCTTCAGCGCCGGCGCCGACCTCGGCTACATGAAGCGGCTCGCCGCGAAGAGTGAAGCCGAGAGCTTCGAAGATGCGAAGACACTCGCGCAGCTTTTCTATCGTCTCGCTGATTTCCCGACGCCAGTGATTGCCGTCGTTCAAGGTGCGGCGATTGGCGGCGGGCTCGGTCTCGCCGCGTGCGCGGACTACGTGCTCGCCGAACAAGACGCGCGCTTCGCGACGTCCGAAGTGCTTCTCGGGATCGTGCCGGGCGTGATCAGCCCCTACATCATCCGGAAGATCGGGCTCGGTGCGGCCGCGCCGATGATGATGACCGGCAAGAGACTCTCGGCGCCTCAAGCGATGCAGCTCGGTCTCGTTCAGAGCCTCACGCACGCCTCTGACCGAGCCGCGGCGCTTCAAACCGTCGTCCTCGAGTTCCTTGCCGCGGGCCCCGAAGCGGCGCGCCGCACCAAAGCGCTCCTGAAAGAGGCGGCGCCTTTGCCCGGCCCCGAGCTCATCGAGCTCACCGCGCGTCAGATAGCGGAAGCTCGCTGCTCGCCGGAAGGCCAGATGGGCCTCGATTCTTTTTTTAGCAAGACGGCGCCGGCCTGGGCCGAGCAGGTAGCGCTGCTCAGAAAGTCGTCCTCGTGAAGAAGCTCGTCATCGCGAACCGAGGCGAGATCGCGCGCCGCATTCTGCGCTGCGCGCGCGATCGCGGCTACACCGTTGCCGTGATCTCGACGCGCGAAGATGCGGATGCGCTCGTGCGCCTCGAAGCGGACGACGTCCTCGAAGTCGCGAGCTTTCTCGACGCGGAAGCGATTATCTCCGCCGCGAAGAAGTGGAACGCGAGCCTTCTGCATCCAGGCTATGGCTTCCTCTCGGAGAACGCCGATTTCGCGGAAGCGGTCGAGAGCGCTTCGATAGGATTCGTGGGTCCCACCGCCGAGGCCATGCGCCAGCTCGGCAACAAAGAGAGCGCCAAAGCTCTCGCCGAAGCGAACGCGGTGCCGACCCTTGAATCGGTGCGTTCGGACGCGCTCGATGAGCTCGAAGCGAACGGTATCGAGCCGCCTTATCTCGTGAAGGCGGCCGGAGGAGGCGGCGGTCGCGGGATGCGCATCGCGGAAACTAGAGACGCACTCGACGCGGCGCTCGAGCGCGCCTCGGAGGAAGCCGCGGCGGGTTTTTCTGACCCCACCGTTTTCGTCGAGCGCTTCTTGCCGAGCCCGCGCCACATCGAAATCCAGGTTTTCGGTGATGGCCAAGGCAAGGGCGTCGTCCTCGGCGAGCGCGAATGCTCGATGCAGCGGCGCTACCAGAAAGTCATCGAGGAGGCGCCGAGCCCCGTCGTCGATGCGCCTCTCCGAACCCAGATGGGCAAAGCCGCGCTCACGTTCGTTTCGAAGACGCGTTATCGCGGCGCGGGCACGGTCGAGTTTCTGCTCGACGACGACGGCCAGTTTTACTTCCTCGAAGTCAATACGCGGCTTCAAGTCGAGCACCCCGTGACCGAAGCTGTCTACGACATCGATCTTGTCGGTGCCCAGCTCGAGCTCGCCGAAGGCAAGTGGCCGGCCGAGCTCCCCGCTCCAGGTTCCGAGCCGATGGAGCCACGTCATTGGTCCATCGAAGCGCGCGTCCTCGCGGAAGATCCTCGCGCGGATTTTCTGCCAACGCCGGGGCCGCTCCTCCGATATCGCGAGCCCTCGGGTGAGGGCGTGCGCGTTGATTCAGGTGTCCGTTCAGGCGGCCGCGTCCACGCGCAGTTCGACTCGATGATCGCAAAGGTCATCGCCACCGCCGAGACCCGGACCGAAGCCATCGAGCGGCTCGCGACCGCGCTAGCTTCGTTCGTCGTGCACGGCACCACGACGAACATCCCGTTTCTTCAAGCGGTTCTCCGGCACCCCGATTTCCGCAGCGGGGATTTTTCCACCCGTTGGATTGGCGATAACCTCGAGGAGCTCAATCGACCGCTTCTACCGAAACGTCTCGAGGCCCGGCTTTCGACGCCCGGCTTTCGCGAGCAGCTCTCCGTAGCGCTTCGCGGCCCGAGAGTCATCGGCCGTTTCGCGGCGCGTTTTCGCGGGATCGGGAACGAACGCGCGGTCGTTGGAAGCGAGCGCGAGCAGCGCGCGGTCGAGGTCGACGTGGATCCAGTCACTGGGCGCGCCACAATCTGGGGCGACGGGATCGCACACGCTTTGGCGGCGTCGACGATGAACCCGCGCTTTGCCGCGGCGCTCGAAGATGCTTTGGATCAAGCTCGCCGGGAGCCTTCGCGCGTGCGCGTCGAAGCCACCGCGACGGTTATCGATCCGAGCCGCTTGGAGCTCAACGTGTTCGGCGAGACCCTCCGTCTCGAGGACCCGCGCGCGCTCAGCCACCGCCGCATAAAGCTCGCCGCGAGCGACGGAGAAGTGCGGGCGCCGATGGCCGGGAAGGTCCTCGAGATCCGCGTCGAAGAGGGTGCGGTCGTCGAGGAAGGCGAGCTTCTCATCGTCGTGGAATCGATGAAGATGCAGCTCGAAGTCCACGCGCCGATCGCAGGAAGGGTAGAGAAGCTCCTCGTTACGCCGGGCGAAGTACTCGACGGCCCCGACGTGATGGCCGTCCTCGTGCCTTGATCTAGCGCGATTCGAAGAACGAGAACCGTACACGGGCGCTCACGAGCCGGGGATGGCCGAAATGGGTCCCGCTGAACGGATTCGAGAAGTTATACGCGAAAGCTCGATCGGTCAGGTTGCGCACATCGAGCTGGAGATCGACAGCGACACGCCGGCCTTCGAAGAGTTCCACACCGAAGGAGACATCGAAGAGCGTCCTCGCCTTGACGCGGCCTCGGTCGAAGTCGACCAGTGCTGCGCCGCGGCGCTCCATGGCTTCTTCGAGTTCTTCATTGTCGATCTCGAGCGGCGTGCCGCTTTCGTGCCGGCCGTAAAATGCTGCCCAGAGACCGCTCGGGGCGTGCTGGAACGTCACGCCGAAAGCGCCGACATTGCGTTGGTCGTGGTCGGGGGTGAAGCGTGTTCCCGGGCCGATCTCGATGACCTCTTCTTCGAGGAAGAGTCCCCCGTTGATCGGCCCGACTTGATAAACGAGTGCGTTTCCGTAGCTCACGAAACCGGAAAATCCCTTCTGAAACGGGAAGTCCACCCGCACGTTGACGCCCGACGCGGTGCCTTCAGCGACAGAGTTGGGAAAGATGATCGTTGTGCCGAAAAAGAGATTCGGGTCGGCGTAGTTTCGGACCGAGCGCCTCCAGTAAACGGCGTCGAGCGCAGCCCACTTGCCGAGAGCTCGGACGAAGCCGACCTCGAAGGCATGCTGCCTTTCGGGCGACACTTGGGCGCCGCCGTCGCCCTCTTCGGTCACGAAGGGCGAGAGTGCACGCGCCTGCTCCGATGAGGAGAGCAGAAGGTTCTCCACTTGGGGCGGCATGAAGAGACGGTTGTAGGAGGCGCGTATCGTCATGGTCCATTGCGGTATGAAATAGACGGCCCCGATGCGTGGGCTGAGTGCGGAAGCGTTCACGAGAACTTCGGTGTGGTCGAACCGCAAACCGGCATTGATCGTCAACCGATCGAAGAGCGAGAACGTGTCCTGAAAGTAGAGCGAGAACTGATCGCGCGAGGCCTCGTCCTCGAACATGAACGGGTTGTTCTTATCGAATGCCAGTGCTTCCGCGCTAATGCCGGCATCTTTGGCGGCGTCTTCGTCGGTGATAAAAAACGAAAAGAGCTCGCGGGGCGTGACATGCTGATAGTCGATCCCCGCTTTGAGGACGTGTTTGGCGCCGACCGCATGGGTGACGTTTACAAGCACACCGTGACGCGTGTGCCGGCGATCCTGCTTCGCCGAAATCGGCGTGTCGCCTTCGCTGGGGAAAAGCTCGGCGACGAAAGCGTGGCGATACCATCCGATATCGGTCACGGTGTCGCTGGACGCGCTGCGCTGCCAAATTACGGATTGGTGATTGTCGCGCAACTCCTGGCGCTGGCGCTGCCCCGCCAGTTCTTGCGTGAGAGAGTTGGTGACACGAAAGGCGCTTCCGTTGGCGGAGATGTCGGCGATGACGAGGTCTTTCGGCGTGGGCCGCCAGTCGAGGCGCGTCGCGAAGCGGAACGCATTGCCGCGATTGTTGAAGTTGCCAGGGTCGACGGGATCGAGATAACGCTTGCCGGACCCGCCATAGGAGAGAGCGAAGAAGGCGCCGACGCTATCGCTCAGAATTGGCAGCTCGCCGCCTCCGGTCGCGGCCACCTCGCCGCTTTGTAGCGATCCCGCTCGAAGCGCGGTCGTGCCGCTCCACGACTCCCCGAGTCCCGACTTGTGGACGACGTTGATGACGCCGCCCGAGGCATTGCCGTATTCCACCGGAAGATGACCGTCGAGGATCTCGATGGTTTGAAACGCGTCGGGGTCGAGAGCGCTCGAGAAAAACGTATCGATGCGATCGCTGAGCGGGATACCGTCGCTGACATACAAGAAGCCGTCATCCACGCCGCGCGAATGCAGGAGACCGTTATCTTCCGTCGCCCATCCTGGCGCAGTCGCGACGAGCTCCTGCATGCCGCTTCCCGGGCGCGCCCCGGGCAGACGCTTCATGAACCCTTCGTCGAGCCTCGTCGTCGAGCCGATCTGATCGGGCTCGAGGAGCGGGGCCGCCGCCCGCACCGTGAGCTCTTCACGCGGGCCGGCAATCTCGAGCACGACCTCGAGTGTCAGGGTTAGGTTCGAGCGCACCGCGATCGTTGCCTCGAACGGTCGGAACCCATTCGCGTCGACCCGCACACCGTATTGGCCGAAAGGCAGGTTGGTGAGCTGAAACTGGCCGCGATCATTGGTCGTTGCGAAACGCTCGAAATTCGAGGTGGCGTCGTACAGAACGACCCGCGCCTCGGCTACAGCCGCCTGGGATGGATCTCGGACAGCGCCCACGAGGGTTCCGATCTGGATCTGTGCCGCATCGGCCGAGCCTATTGCCAGCACGATTAGCAGAATCCAGTGACGCATCTGGGGCCGAAACTCTAGCATGTTGGTGACGTGGGCGTGACGCGTCGAGCTAGATGGATGAACGGCGGTCGACTTGTGCGCGGGCGTAGGTTCATCTCCTCGCCGTTCTATGTATCGAGAGCTGAGTTGGTGCGGTTGCCGAGCGAAGAGCCATTCATACACAAAAGCCCCAATTGCGAGCCGCGGGCGACCACGCTTCTGCTGGAGCGCGTCGGAGCGATCTTTTCAGACCGTATCGAGCTCCTGTCCTGACCGTAGTCGTTCGAGGTAGGCAGCGTAGTGGAAGCTACGATCTCGCTTTCGTCCAGTAGTCTCGACGAGCACGCGAGCGTCGATCAGCGCTTTCACCGCCTTGGCCGCTGTGGGTTTAGTCGTTTGAAGAAGCGACACGACTCGGGCAACCGTTACGATAGGATGCTTTGGCAACTTCTCAAACAAACGAGCTGCCATGAGGCTACTCGACTGGCTCGCCAATACACGCTCTCGATCCGATCCGACGATCGCGAATAGCTCTCGAGCTCTCCCGATCGCTTCGTCGGCGATGACTGCTACTCCCTCGAGGAAATATCGAATCCAACTCTCCCAGTCGCCGTCCGTGCGCACGGCGCTGAGCCGTCGATAGTACTCATCGCGGTGCCGCTTGAAGAAGACACTCAAATACAAGAGAGGCTGGGAGAGGAGCCCCCAATGCTCGAGAAGCAGTGCTATCAGAAGGCGTCCGATTCGGCCATTGCCGTCGAGGTAAGGATGGATCGTCTCGAACTGAACATGCAGTAAACCGATACGAACGATGGCGGGTAAGTCGTCTTCCGCGTGCATATATTTTTCAAAGGCGCTCAATAGCTCGCCAAGGGCTTGAGGGGGCGGCGGAACAAAGGCCGCGTTGCTAGGACGAGTGCCCCCGATCCAGTTTTGGCTGCGCCGAGGTTGTCCAGGCTGCCGCTCCGCTCCCCTTACGCCACGCATGAGGTGCCGATGAGTCTCGTTGAGCAGACGCATCGACAACGGCAGTCCGTTCTCGCGCTTCAACTCGGTACGAGCGTAAGCGAGCGCGTCGAGGTAATTGCAGACTTCAGACACGTCTGTATCGTGAGGAGGCTCGTTCGGATCCTGAGCCTCGAAATTCAAAAGATCCATCAAAGTTGCCTGCGTGCCTTCGATCTGCGAGCTGACGACAGCCTCTTTTCGCACGAAGCCATATACGAACCAATCGATCGACGGAACCAGTTGCCCGGCCAACTCCAGGCGGGCCAGGTGATGTTCCGCGCGTCCCAGAAGTTCCCTGATATGGTCGTCTATTGCGACCGCGGGCTCGACCGGAGGGAGTGGTAAAGGGATAAAGGCCGCCACTTCCTCACTGGCCGTGGCCGATCGCTCGTAACTTCCCGTGGTCCGCATGACGATACCTAGGAAAGTATTCTTTACTAAATTCACATAAAAGTAAAGTATTCTTTCCTAATGGTCCTGAACAAGAAAGAATGCTTGACTAACCGTAAAGTCCTCAAACCATTGGAGAGTCCGCGGCCGATGGTCGTCAGGACTAGGATTTTCCCCGAAAGCTCCGGGTGGACCGAGTTTTTTTCCTAGGTTGTCTTGCGTCGAGCACTCGAGAGACCCCTTACCCTTCGATCGCCTCAACAAGGAATCGCGGCAACGCGAACGCAGCCTGGTGGATCTCGGGAGTGTAATAGCGCGTCGCGAGCTCCGCTTGTGTGTAGCGCTCCTTTAACACGGCGAGCGATGTGGCGCGGTGCGACGGCTCGTCGCTCGCCCAGGCGAACGCCATGATGCCGCCCACGTAGGTGGGTACCGCTGCTCCGTAAAACGCGCAGTCCTCGAATAGCGGCTTGAGCCGCTTCGCCGTCGTCACGATTTCGTCGGTCTGCATGAAGGCACTCCCGTTCTGCGTGACAAGAATGCCTTTCTCGCGAAGACAACGATGGCATCCAGCGTAAAACGAGCGCGTGTACAGAGCTTCTCCCGGCCCAATGGGGTCCGTCGAGTCGGAGATGATCACGTCATAACGATCGAGCGTCTCGTTCACAAAATCCACACCGTCGGCGATGACTTGCTTCACGCGCTCGTCGCGGAACGCGCCGTCCGAGTGGCGCGGGAGGTATCGCTCGCAAATGTCGATCACTTCGCGGTCGATCTCGACATGGGTGACCTCCGCGACGCTAGCGTGCTTCAACACCTCGCGCAACATCGCCCCATCGCCACCTCCGATGACGAGCACCTGCCGAACGCCTCCGTGCGCCAAGATGGGGACGTGTGTCAACATCTCGTGATAGACGAACTCGTCTTTCTCCGTTGTCTGGATGACACCGTCGAGCGCCATGACCCGCCCGAAAGTAGCGCTGTCGAAGATGACGAGCTCCTGATGTTCCGTTTTCTTCTTGAACAGCACTTCTTTGACGGAGAAGACCTGACTCCAGCCCTCGAACAAGTTTTCTTTGTGCTCGAGCATTTCAGCGAATTTTCAATCCTCAGTTTCCGACGGCCGTCTCGAGCTCGCCAGAAAGCTGCCGATAATAGGAAGCGAGCTCGTCGAGGTCGGTCGTTGTTCCCATCGCCGCCACGAGTACGAGCCGCGCTTTCAACCCATCGAGATCTTCGCCGGAAAGAACGCCGATCCGCTTCGTCTCGCTTCCGAGCTCGACCCGTCCGCCGCCGGTGCGGCTAGTGAAAACGACGACGATCTCTTGCTTGCGCGCCTCACGTACGGCGTCGAGGACCTTGGACGGCACGTTGCCTCGTCCAAACACTTCGAGCACCACGCCGCGTTGGCCCGACCGCACCGCCGCCTTTACTTGGCTCCCATCGCTTCCAGCGAACAAACGGATGAGCGTCACCAACGGCTCGATCCGGTCGACCTCGAGCTCGAGGCGGCGCGCTGGCCGGTGGAAGAGATAGATCCGATTGCCATCCACATGGCCTAGCGGGCCGACCCACGGTGACGCGAAAGCGTTCAAAGCGATGGAGTGCGTTTTCCGTACGTCGCGCGCTCCGTGGATCTCGTCGTTCATCGTGACGAGAACCCCCAGGCCTCGCATGCCTTCGGCGGCGGCAATACGGATGGCGTTCAGGAGGTTGCGGGGCCCGTCGGTATCGCTTCGACGCGGCGGCCGCTGGGCGGCGGCGAAGACGACAGGCTTTTCGGCGACGCCGAGAAGATCGAGGAGAAAAGCTGTCTCCTCGAGCGAGTCGGTTCCGTGAGTGATGACGATCCCCGAGAGCTCGGGGCGCTCGCGAAACAAAGCTCGGACGCGGCGAGCGAGGCGAAATTGGAGGTCGGGCGTCATGCGCGAGCTTCCAATCGTGGCGAAATCCTCAACGCTCAGGTCGGCCAAGCCGTCGAGGCCGGGAACGAGCTTCGAGATTTCACTCGCCGAAAGCGATCCAGAGCTTCCGCCGGAAATCGTGCCACCGGTGCCAAGAAGGTGCACGCGGGGAAGCTCTTGGGATCCCAAAGAGCCGGCCCATAGGAGCAGCCCGCACAAAATGCCATGAATCTTCCATGTGAACACGATGGGTGTTTTACCACACGTAGGGGGAACTAGGACGGTTTGGATCACGGACAGAACGCGACGTACTCCCCACAATAATGAGATACCCAACTGTCTGTCCGTTCCGAGTCCGGAAACGCGCGGGGGAGCGAATGAACACAGTATTGGACCTCATCGGAGAATTCGGGGTGCTGAATGACGCCAAGGGGGTTTGGGGCGCGAAGTTTCCGCCCGAAGCAGAACGGCGTTGGCAGGAGCTCAAAAACTTTTACGATCTATTGATGTCGAAAAGCGGTGTCGGACCGCGCCCGGTCACGCGTCGCTTCACGGCTCAGGAGGTCGAGGAGAAAGTGACCGCGCGGGAGCGGTTGCGCGTGCCGCTCGAGCACGACCTGATTTTTCGAGCTGACTCGGAATTTCACGCGGCGATGGGAGTGAACCTCAGCCGCGGCGGCGTTTTCTTGACTTCGTCCGTTATTCTTCCAGTCCATACGAAAGTGAGCGTGTACCTATCGAGCCCGGATGTCTCACACGAAGCGCTGCTCGAGGCAGAGGCGGAAGTCGCGTGGACGACGAGCGACACCGGAGAAGATACATCGAGGGAAGGTATGGGTCTCAGCTTCCGAGGCGACATGGGCACGATCATCAAACACCTCGACGCGCTAGTCATCAACTCACTCGTGCGTCGCCTGTCGGGGCTCGACACGAATAGTCTCGCGCCAGAATTCCTGATGAAAGAGGCTTTGGAGCTCTAGTCCCCTAATCAGAGCCCCGGATAGGGCTTGGGCTCGATGTGCACGAAGGCGCCGAGATAGCGCCAATCTTTCTGAGCGCGGCCCTGAAGGAGCGGCACCGCGCCGGTCTCGGTCTCGATCGTCACGAGATAGCAGTAGCTGCGGTGGCCAAAATCCTCGTAAGGAAACGGCTTGCCCGCGGGCAGCTCGATAATCTCTTTGTCGCCGGGGGCGATGTCCCGCGCTTCACACCCTCCGGGCACGCAGACCCGAACGTGATTGGGTTTTCCCGCCACGTTCGTGACGCGCACGACGATCTGCGTGAGCTCGACATTCGTTCGCACGACCATCTCCGCCGTCGAGCCGCCGCGCACGTGAAAACCTAGACCGCCCGGGCTTCGCCGCTCGCGGCCCCAACTATTGTTGTCCAGAAAATAGCCGAGATAGCCCTCGTCGAATTTCTGGCGAAACTTTCTCGGGTCGCTGTTCGTTGGTAAGTCGTTGATGAGCGACAGCTCGGGAGGCAGCCACTTGAACGCCCCCGTCGTCGCGTGCTCGCCGGGACGCCGGCCGGCTTCGAAGGGCCCCGCGAGGATGGACGTTACGAAGAGCGAAGCCGCGGCCCAGGACGCGAAAAGAGGCAGTAGCGGCCTCGATATGGCTCCGAGCAAAAAGAAATAGAGCGGGAAGAGATTCATGAAGTAGCGATTGCCGAGCGTCCCTGAACCTCCAAAGTAGTTCGTGGGGCTCCAGGTCACGAGCAAGAGGCCGCCAAAGGTCGCGACGCCAAAAACGAGCCACTGGTCGAGCGCCTTGTTGCGGGACAGCAAGAACATGATGAGAGCGGCGGCTGCGGGGAAAAAATAGATGGCCATCCCCGAAAAGCGCCCGATGTGAAACAAATAGATGTCGTGAAGAACGATGTCCCACGGCTGATGCGTGTAGATGACGTCGGTCCTCTTGGAGAGGCCGGTGTTCTCGAAAGTGAGGTCCGATCGCTGATAAGGGTAAGTGCCGCTGAAGGTCTTGCGCTCGCCCCCTTGATAGTTCATGTCACCGGCTGTGAATAAGGTGGCGAGAAAGAGGCCGCCGAGAAACAAAGAGAAGACGGCGCCGACTCGAATCGTACGCATCCACTGCCGGCGCCACATGAGAAGCACAAGAAAGGGCACGATCAAGAAAATGTTGTTGGGTTTGGAATAGGTGACCGTGCCCCAAATCGCCGCGGCGATGAGGTCCGACGTCAATCCGCTGAGAGGCCACGGCGGATCTTCGGCGCGTTCTTTGTAGAGCCAGAAGAACGCTCCGAGAAAAACGAGGCACAAGTTGAAGAGCTCCGGTGTGAGCCAGACGAAGTAAGCCGGCGCCACCGAGGCGAAGAAGAACGTCAACGTGAAGGCGAGCGCTACCCCGTTCGCATTCTTCGCCGCGAGGAAGAAGTAGCCGGCTGTCAACACCGCGGTTAATAAGAGCGCGTGGAGCAACAGCATTCCATTTGTCCCAAAGAGACGAACGAAAGGCGCGGCCGCGAGTGAATAGATGAACGCCTTCGCGAAATAGAGGTCTTGAGTGAGAGGTCCAACGCTTACCAGAAAGGGAATCTGGGTCGTGAGCGTCAGGTCGAGCTCGCGTCCCTTCTTCAAGAAGATGCCCGACGGCCCGTTTCGGAATTCCTGGAACACGCGCTCCACATCGGCGCGCTCGAAGCGAAGATCCCCATCGAAGGCGAGGCTGTGCGCCATCGTGTAATACGTAGCCGCATCGCTCCAGAAGGCGCCAGCCCTACGCGGGTAATCCACCGTCAGCGCGAAACCGACGAGGAGGGTCCCGATGGCCGCGATCACGAGAAGTGGCCCTCGATGCGTGCTCATGGGAGCAATATTAGTGCAAAAAGACAGATGTTCCCGAACGCCGTCACCGGGGGATGAACAAAGCCAGTGAGAACCAATCCTTGTCGTCGGTGAAGACCTCGCGAACGCGAAACCCCGCGTCGTCGGCGAGCTGGTCGATGATCGGCCGTGTATATTTATAGGAGTTTTCCGTATGGATGGTCTCGCCCGCTGCGAGCTCGAAGCTTGTGCCGCAGGCCTCGATGTGGACGATTTGATCGCCGTCCGAGCGTAAATGCATCTCGATGCGCCCGGTCTCTTCGTCGTAGAACGCGTGGTGCGCGAAGCGCTCGACCTCGAACGTCCCCCCGAGCTCGCGGTTGATGCGGACGAGCACATTGCGATTGAAGCGCACGGTGACGCCTGCTGCGTCGTTATAGGCGGCGTTCAGCGTCTCCACATCTTTTTGCAGGTCGAAGCCAATCAAGAAAGCGTCTTTCGACTCCAGATGGGAGCGAATGCCTTTCAGGAAGTGGACGGTCTCGTCGGGCTCCATGTTTCCGATACTCGAGCCGAGAAACAAAACCAGCATCTGGTTTGCCGCGCGCTCGTTCTCCGCGACGAGCGTGCTCGCTCGCGCGAGCCCCGACTCGTATGGCGACGCGATGGGCGTCACGCTGAGCTTGGGATAGCGCGCGCTCAAGCGATCCGCCGTCTTGCGTAACATCGTCGGCGAGATGTCGATCGGAACGTAATGCAGCGCGTCCTGGCTCAGGGCGAAGCTATCGAGCAGGATTGTGGTCTTCGCCGAACTGCCGCTCCCGAGCTCGACGACGCTCACGTCGTCTCCCAGAATCGAGCTGAGCGCGGGCGCTGAGCGTTGTAGGAGCTCCGCTTCGGTGCGCGTCTGATAATATTCGGGCTGCTCGGTAATCAGCTCGAAGAGCTCTGATCCGGCCGCATCGTAAAAATACTTGGGATCCAGAAACTTGGGTGCGCTTCCCAGGCCGCGCGCGACGTCCAAGGCGAACGAATCCCGGCTCGAATCCGGCGGCTTTCTGGGCATCGCGAAATTATACACATTTGTTGAATCGTGCCCTGTCGCTTGCTACACTCCGCGCCTCTAAACATGGCAGCCGCTCACACTTTGGAAGACGTGCGTTCCTATTGGAACGTCTCGGCATCCAGCCCAGCCAGGATGTTCATCCGGATTTATGCATGGCGCTGGGCGCCGGCATGCTCGCGTCACGATTGGCGGGGCGGGAGGCTATGATGAGCTCGAAGCCAGGCCGCTGCCCGGGACGGCGGGCGGGCGCCAACCCTTCTTTTCGCCCGACTCCCAGTGGCTCGCATTCTTCACCGCGACCGAGTTGAAGAAGATGTCGTTTGACGGTAGTGCGCCCGTGAGGATAGCAAGTGTCGAGAATGGCTCCCAGGGAACGTGGGGGTTGGGTGGAACCATCGTTTTGGGTCAACGAGGACCGACGGGGCTCTACCGGGTGGAGGCCTCTGGAGGTCCGCCCCAGCCGTTTGCGCCGCTTGGAGACCACGTGGATATCCTCGATCCACATATTGTCGAAGCCTTTGGAAGACCGATGGCAGAGCGAGGGTGGAACGTACCCTTGTTGGGCGCCGGACGGTCAGGAATTGTTCTACCTGAACGGTGCGGCCATGATGGTCGTACGCGTCGAGACCGACTCGACGTTCACCTGGAGTCAGCCGGAAGTCCTTTTCGAAGGCAGCTACGTATCAGGGGCTTTCGGCTGGGGACGACCTATGACAATGGCCCCCGACGGCCAGCGTTTCCTCATGTTGAAGAGCGCGAAGGGGTCGGAGGCGAGCCAAATCAACGTCGTCCTCAACTGGCTCGACGAGCTCGAGCGCCTGGTGCCAATGTCCAACTAGCCCTCCCGTTCCCCCCAAGAGAGGCGCTGCGCGCCTGACGAAAATAGGTATACTGCCTCCTCCCAGAAAACGAGATTTTTTCCGTCTTCAACGACATAAGGAGCAAGCCATGGCCACTTCAAAAAAACAAGTCGACAACGGCGTCAACGTCGAAGCACTGCTTGGCGCACGCAAAGCGCTGACGGAGGCGCCGGAGGGCGCCAAATTCCAATGGCGAGCAACGTGCAAGTGGGTATACGGCACCCACAGTCGCTCTAGCATCCACGGATACTTCGGGCTCGGCGAGGAGCATAAGCACAAGACCGAGTTCACCTTCGAAGCCGACCATCCCGAGGTCTTCGCATCCGAAGACAAGGGCGCCGCGCCGGTCGAGATGGTGTTATGCGGCCTGGCCAGCTGCCTGACCGCTGGTGTCGCGGCCGTCGCCCAGCATCGTGAGATCCAGCTGCGCTCGGTTTCGGCGACGCTCGAGGCTGGAATGGACATCCAGGGCATCCTCGGCATCGACAGCGACGTGCGCAACGGCTTCGACGGCATCAAAGTGACCTACAAAATAGATGCCGACGCGACGCCCGACGAGATCAAGGCCGTCGTGGCCCAGTCACAAAAACGCTCGGCCGTCTATGACATCATCGCAAACCCGACGAACATCACCGTCGAGGTCAGCTGACCCAACGCATCGGGATTCGAGAAACTGGGTCCCGTGCGCACCACGACTCTCATCATAGGAGCAGGCCAGGCCGGGTTGGCCATGAGCCGGTGCCTCACCGACCGCTCGATCGATCATGTCGTCCTCGAGCGGGGTGAGGTGGCCAACTCGTGGAAGACCGAGCGATGGGACTCGCTGCGTCTGCTCACGCCCAACTGGCAGAGCCGGTTGCCCGGCTTCGGCTACGAGGGTGACGATCCCGACGGCTACCGCACGATGCCCGAGACCATCGCCTTCCTCGAGCGCTACGCCGAAGTGGTGGCCGCCCCGGTCCGGACCAACACCAGGGTAAAGTCGGTGCGCCAGAGCGACGATGGCTACCAGGTCGTGACCGACCAGGGCGACTGGCAATGCCAGGCCGTCGTGCTCGCGACCGGAGCGTGCAACATCGCGACGGTCCCAGCTCTCGCCCAGGCGGTGCCGGCGGCCATCAACACGCTCACCGCCATGCAGTACCGTAACCCTGAGCAGATCGAGAAGGGTGGGGTGCTGGTCGTTGGCGCCTCGGCCACCGGCACCCAGATCGCCGACGAGATTCACCGCTCGGGCCGGCCGACCACCCTTGCGGTGGGCGAGCACGTCCGGGCGCCCCGTGTCTATCGGGGTCGGGATATCGAGTGGTGGATGGACGCCGCCGGGGTGTTGGACGATCGCTACGACGAGGTCGACGACATCGCCCGAGCTCGGAGAGTGCCCTCGCTGCAACTCGCAGGCTCCGTCGAGCGCCGGACCATCGATCTCAACTCGCTCACCGCAATCGGCGTCAAGCTCATCGGACGTCTTGCCCATGTCAGCCTCGGTGACGGCAAGGCGCAATTCTCGGGGTCGCTGCGGAACCAATGCGCGCTTGCCGACCTCAAGATGAACCGGCTACTCGACAGGATCGACGAATGGGCGACGGAAAACGGACTCGACGACCAAGTCGAACCCTCGCACCGCTTTGAACCCACCGAGGTCGAAGCTTCACCGCCGCTCGGTCTCGACCTGAACAGCGGCGAGATCCGGACCATCATCTGGGCCACCGGATTCCGTCCCGACTACTCGTGGCTCGACGTGCCGGTGCTCGATCGCAAGGGCCGTATCCGCCACGACGGAGGCGTCGTCGAGTCCCCGGGGATGTACTTGATGGGCATACCGTTTCTCCGGCGCCGCAAGTCGAGTCTGATCGACGGCGCCGGCGATGATGCTCGCGACCTGAGCGCCCACTTGGCGTCCTATCTACATCGTGCCGGCCGAAGTTAAATGGATCCGACGGGCGGATACAAATACCTATCTTCCAAGTTGTGGCCGGCCTTAGTATCAAACTGGCGAAACGAATGTGCCTATGGTTGAATCCAGTTCCAGCGATACCAAGCCTGCAGTGGTTGAGCCGATGGAAATGTCCGCGGCCGAAACGGTGCTCAAAGAGGCGAAAGCGATCCTCGATGAGTTTGGCATCGTGTTCTTCCTGCGACACGGCACTTGCCTGGGGGCGGTCCGCGACGGCGCATTGATCGGGTGGGATGACGACCTCGACATCGGTTCGGTCATCGGATTGCACGGGCTCACTGAGGATTCGATTGACCCGGCGGTAGAGGCGTTTCGGGAACGCGGCTTCAAAGCAATCGTCATAGAGAACGACCTCTTTGTCAGCGTGGAACTGAGCAAGCTTGACACACCGTTGGACTGGACGTGTTACCGCGTCGTCGACAACAGCATCTACCAGTGGCCAATGGTCAAGATACCGGTCGAACTTCACACCAATCTGAAACCAATCGAATTCCTCGGCGAGCAGTTCAACGTTCCGAATCCCCCCGATGAGTATTACGTCCCCCCGAGCTCGCGGTTGATGCGGACGAGCACATTGCGATTGAAGCGCATGGTGACGCCTGCTGCGTCGTTATAGGCGGCGTTCAGCGTCTCCACATCTTTTTGCAGGTCGAAGCCAATCAAGAAAGCGTCTTTCGACTCCAGATGGGAGCGAATGCCTTTCAGGGAGTGGACGGTCTCGTTGGGCTCCATGTTTCCGATACTCGAGCCGAGAAACAAAACCAAGCATCTGGTTTGCCGCGCGCTCGTTCTCCGCGGCGAGCGTGCTCGCTCGCGCGAGCCCCGACTCGTATGGCGACGCGATGGGCGTCACGCTGAGCTTGGGATAGCGCGCGCTCAAGCGATCCGCCGTCTTGCGTAACATCGTCGGCGAG